>CALEDV010000059.1 GCA_937949555.1 uncultured bacterium
AATGGGGATGCTCTGTGAAAGGGCAGGGCGCGATAGCCTGTCCTCCTTAAGGGAATGAACCCTATCGTCAGTTATTAGAGCCCTCAACCCTTCAGTGTCAGTATAAAATGCTAAGTAGGGTATATAAGAAAATCTCTTGACCTTTGATATATTATTCCCTTTAAGTTTATTTAGGAGATATTCTTGTTTATCCTTGATGCTCTTCCTTTGGGCTGATATTTCTGTATCATCCTTGAGGAGTCCTTCGGGCAAAAAGTCCTCTTTGAGCCTTACTATTACCCTTATCGTGCCTTCTTTTGATGCCTTATGAAAAAGACTTGGGTCATATTTTACCTCTGGGGATTTAGTCTTTGTCTGATTGGAACAATATTGACTGTAAAGGAGGCTATCAAGGTCTGAGAGGGTTTTATGACATTTGCCTTCATTGCCTTCACCAATTAGAGGAAAAAGTAAAATAGAGAGGATTAGAAGTAATTGGCATGCTGATTTCATAGGGACTCCTTTAGCCTTATATTATCTACTATTATCTACTCTGATGTTATCGAACAAATGAATATTTTAACGGTAATTTGTGAAGTGGACATATATGCCATAGTCCTTTTCTTTTATTTTGGCAATAACTGCCTGCAAATCATCCAATTTTTTGCCCTTTACCCTTACCTGATCCTTCTGAATCTCTGCAGAGACCCTAATCTTTGTGTCCTTGATGTCCTTGACAATCTCCTTCGCCTTTTCAGTAGGTATGCCCTGCTGAAGGGTTATAACCTGTCTTACGGTGTTGCCAGCAGCCTGTTCTATCTTGCCGTAGGAAAGGGTTTTGAGGGGGACATTTCTCTTGACAAGCTTTGATTGCAATATGTCTATCAGGCTTTTCAATTTAGTCTCATCATCAGAGATAAGGGTTAAGGTAGCCTTGTCTTTGTCTAACTCTATGTTGCTTTTGCTCCCTTTAAAATCAAATCGCTGAGAGATCTCTTTTAGTGCCTGGTTTTGTGCATTAACGACCTCCTGCATGTCAACCTTGCAGACTATGTCAAAGGTATGTTCCTCAGCAGCCATATAAATGCCTCCTTTTATTGTTCTGTATCTATCTTCTGGGCCTTTACAGACAGGTAATAGGAAACCATCAATACTATTATTATTAAAGTGCTGAGCGCAAGCTCATAGAGCTTATCATGGGGCACATGATCCATAAAGGAGGTCTGCGCCTCTATTAGGAGTATCCTTCTTACGGCTGCAATGATACCTATGGCAAGGAAGGGGCCAATGATAAACTTTTGCCTTTTAAGAAACCTTATCACTGTCCATAGGAGCTCAAGTATTATCAGCGCCAAGAGGACATCGTTAATGAGATTAAATACCGCATTTCTGCTTGGTGCAAGTAGATTCAAGACGGCGTAATAAAAGATAATGGCACAGCCAATCAGAAGCAGCACCGCTGCAAGCACATGGAAGGCCATGTCTATGCCAATTAACCAGTCTCTGAATCGGACGACTATCTTGCTATCTTTGTCTAACATGGAGGTTATAGTATATTCCCATAAAGGGATTTCATTTTACAAGGTCTGACAGCACCATAACAGTGCCATAAGGGAACAGCATAAGTATTATTATTGCGAGGATGTAAGAGGGTATATAATATATGCCTCCCTTAAACACCGTCGCCAAGGGTATATCGGACATCCCTGATACCACATAACAGCATATGCCAATGGGCGGCATTATGGAGCCCATGGTGGTTACTATAGTGATTACCTGTCCAAACCAGATTGGGTCGTACCCAAGCTGTAATACAAGGGGGTAGAAGATCGGGAGGGATACCAGCAAAAAGGCGAGGGCATCCATCACACAACCGCCGATTATGTAACAAAAAAGTATAAGCCACAATACTACCCAGGGTGGTAAGGAGAGGGCACTTATCATCTGGGCAGCCTCAAAGGGGAGTCTTGTAAGGGTGAGGAATCTCCCGAATATAACAGCGCCTGCGAGTATCAGAAATATCATGCAGGATATTCGGAGCGTGTCAATCAAAGATGCCCTGAAGCCCTTGTAGCTCAGCTTCTTTCTTATAAGGCAAATGAATAATGCCAGGGCGCATCCCACTGCAGCAGCCTCAGTGGCTGTTACAATGCCAGTAAAGAGGGCGGCCATTACGACACAAAAAAGCACAAGTATATCAATCGCCGCTGGCAGGGCCTTTATTCGTTCAATCCATGTGCTTTTTGGTCCACGGGGTCCCCAGTCAGGGTGTTTGTAGCATATGTATATGACTGTAAGGGCAATCAGAGCTGTCAGTATAACACTCGGGATAATATTGCCAAAAAAGAGTTTGCCTATGGATTGCCCAGTGTAAAGTCCATATACCACAAGCACTATGCTCGGTGGGATAAGCACCCCCAATGTTGCCCCTGCAGCAACAGCGCCTGCGTTTAGGGCTGGATGGTAGTTGTATTGCTTCATTGCAGGGATGGCTACTGCGCTCATTGTTGCGGCAGTTGCTGTATTTGAGCCGCTTATGGCAGAAAAGGCAGCAGAGGCCATTATGGTTGTCATGGCAAGGCCTCCTTTGTAATGGCCAAACCATTTGTATGTTGCATAATAAAGACTGTTGTTGTATCCGGCATAATGCACAAATTCTCCAAGGAGGATGAACAGGGGGATAACGGTCAGGCCATAACTGGAGAATATATTCCAGAGGTCTGTGGTGAGCATACTGATAGCTGCCTCAAAGGAGGTGATATAGGCAATACCTGAAAAACCCACCAGTGCCATAGTGACGGCAGCAGGGATTCTCAGCAAAAAAAGCATGGCAAACATAACAAGGATGCCACATATTCCCAGTATTGGACCGCTCATTCTAAGCCCTGTCCTCTTTGATAGGGAGAAGGCAGTTTAGGAAATCCACAAAAAGCGTAAGGGCATAGGCAGCAAATCCGGCTGCCATAGCCATAACAAAGGGATAATAGACGATCTGGAGATTCTCAGAGAGCTCGCCTGAATCCTTAAGTCTAAGCGCCCATTTAAATAAATGCCAGGATACAATACTGAAAAAGATCCCCACTGTAATGTAGTTGACCACATCAAGGGTGTTTCGGACCTTCTCAGGGTACCTTGAAGACACTATATCAACGATGATATGGTCCTTTTGTCTCTGGGTGTAGCCTAAGGAGAAGGCTGTTATCATTGCCCCAAGAAAAGATACAATCTCATAGGTCCATCGGAAGGGCATATCAAAGACCCGCAAGAGGACATTGCCGGTGGCAAGGAAGGTCAGTGCAAGGACTGACAGCCCACCAAAGATGAGGAAGACTCTATTTATAAGACGGCAAAGCCTGTTGAGGAAAGCCACTATTTATACTGCTTCTCGTATTTTTTCTTGAATTCGTTAATATCCTTTATTATCCTATCACCCTGCAGTCCTACGGCAGTTGCCTTCTTGATGTATTCATCAATCATGGGTTTAAGTGTTTTAGTCATCTCTGCCCTATCAGCATCGCTGAGGTTTATTATCTGGAGATTATGCTCTTTTTTTGACCAGTCAATTGCCTCCTTTACATGATCATCCACATAGCTTGCCGTCCATAGGGCCTGCTCACGCCTCAATTCATCAAAGACCCTCTTGACCTCTGCAGGCAGGGCATTCCATTTATCCTTATTCATCACCACTGCAAAGGAGACCACAGGCATATTTACGATGGTAGCATAGGGTGTGTAAGAGGCAAACTTGAAGTCTTTGAGTATTTCCATGGATGAGACGATCCCCTTCACGATCCCTTTCTGGATTGCCTCTGGCGTTTCCGATTGAGGCATTGCAATTGGGGTGCCTCCTAGTCTCTTTAGGGCATCGGCTGCTGTGCCAGCTACCCTTAGTTCTAAACCCTTCAGGTCTTTTAGAGAGTTTACAGGGGTCTTTGACATTATGTTTGTGGGTGGACATGTAAACACAGCCAATACCTTGACCTTTTCAAACTCCTTGGGCTGATACTTTTCAACCATATCAAAAAAAACCATAGTTGCGGTCTTTGCGTCTTTGAAGCCATGAGGTAAGTCTATAGCCTCTGAAAATGGAAACCTGCCAGGCTGATAACTCATAGCAAAGTTGCCTATATCAGCAGCCCCTGAGATAACACCATCAAAGATGTTCTTTGCAGGCAACAAGGTGCCGCCCGGAAAGGTCTGCACCTTAACAAGGCCCTTGGTGCGTTTTTCAACCTCCTTTGCCCAACGTTCCATCTGAACACTGGGAAAGGTCGATGCCGGTGGAAAGTTGGCATAGGTAAGGGTGATAGTTTGTGCAGAAGAAACCGTTGTTGAACAAAATAGAAACATCGCAAAAAGGGATACCAGCGAAATAATCCTAAAAAGCCTTGAAAACATATTGCCTCCTGCTTATAATCATGGAAATTATTTGTTGAGGATATTAACAAAAGGCTCTGGGCTTTGTAAAATTGGAGTAGAGTTTTTTTAGTTTGTGCTTAGTTCTTCTTGCCTAAATATTCCCGTGGTTTGCCTGCACCCTTAGGGGGACCCACAAGACCTTCTCGTTCAAAGGTTTCCATAATTAGGGCGGCTTTATTGTAACCGATTTTGAGCCTCCTCTGAATGGAAGATATGGATATCTCTCCAACGGATTCTGCATACTCCTTTGCCCTCCTATAGTGCTCATCTCCCTGTTCTGACTCTTCTTCGACAACGCTCTCTGCTGCCTTTATTGCAATCTCATTAAAACTGGCATAATCAGGTCTTGCCTGTGCCTTAATGAAATTAGTTACTGCGGTAACCTCAGCCTCGCTTACATAAGCCCCATGGACCCTCAATATCTTCACGCCAGGCAACATGAATAACATATCCCCTTTGCCCAAAAGCTGTTCAGCCCCCTGGGAATCCAATATGGTGCGAGAATCTATCTTGGTGGTAACTTGAAAGGATATCCTCGCTGGGAAATTTGCCTTTATGAGTCCTGTAATGACATCTACAGAAGGCCTTTGGGTAGCAAGTATTAGGTGTATCCCTGATGCCCTTGCCTTCTGTGCCAGTCTTGTTATGGAGCCTTCAACATCCTTTGGGGCAGTAAACATAAGGTCTGCAAGCTCGTCAATGAATATGACAATATAGGGCAGTCTCTCCTCAGGCTCACAGACCCTGTTGAAGGTGTCTATGTTTCTTGCGCCTTTCTCAGAGATCGCCTTGTATCGCCTTTCCATCTCAAAGATTATGCTTTTAAGTGCCTCTGAGGCTTCCTTGGGATTAGTTATGACAGGCGCTATGAGATGGGGAATATCGCCATAGAGCGATAGTTCAAGGAGCTTGGGGTCAATCATTAACATTTTGACCTGCTCTGGTGTTGCCCTGTAAAGGAGACTAAGGATCATGGTATTCATAAATACGCTTTTCCCAGAGCCAGTAGTGCCTGCTACGAGCAGATGGGGCATTCTTGAAAGGTCTGTAACCATAGGCATTCCCGATATATCTTTTCCAAGGGCGAGGGTCAACAGCGAAAGGCTTCTCTGGAAGGTGTCTGAGGATATAACCTCCTTGAGACTTATTGTTGCCCTATTGCTGTTAGGCACTTCAATCCCAATTGCAGCCTTACCAGAGATTGGATATACCCTTATGCTTTGCGCCTTTAAGGCGAGGGCAAGATCATCAGAAAGGGAAACTACTCTATTAATTTTTATGCCTGGAGCAGGTTCATATTCATACATGGTTACCACAGGTCCAGGGTTGGCCTGTCTTATCCTGCCTGATACTCCAAAATCAGCCAGTTTTTTCTCAAGTCCTCTCACTGCCTCTTGCATCTCATTTTTAGAGGGCTTTTCTGTTTCCTGAGCGCCTAAAAGCAGATCAAGTGGGGGAAGTTTGTAGAGTCCCTTATCCTCAATGAAAGATTGCTCTGGGGGGGTATCCCTATTGGTCGGACTATCAGGAACATTGGCAAAAAGCACAGATTCATCCTTGTCCTCCTGAACAGGACCCTTATCAATCTCTGGCATGGTTTGTTCGCTGATGGTCTGCTCTTGATTTGCTTCAGGGTTATCAGGTCTTGTGCCTCGCTGTCTTTTTATATCCCTTAGGAATAATACAGGGGATACCGGGCTTAAAAGCAGGAGGGAGATTATAAAAAGTCCGAGGGCAAGGATATATGCGCCTGCCCTGGAGATAAGATTTAATGATGTCTCCGCGACAAGATGGCCTACAAGACCGCTGGAAAGGTGTATGTTTAATGCAGAGGTCCTCGACAGGAGTTCTGCAAGTATCGCCACGGAGAGCACTAATAAAGCTATGCCAAATCTGTAAAACCAGTTCCTCTCTGCGCCGAGCAGCCTTCTTATCCCGTATATAAAAAGGATAAAGGGTGTGATGTATGCGGAAACCCCTATTAGGGAAAACAAAAGGTCAGAAAGGTAAGCTCCTGCAATGCCTCCATAATTACTCGTCAGGGAGGTTGAATATACTGATAGAGAGGGATCCCAGGGGTCGTAAGTAAAAATTGATACACCAAAATAAACGCCCAACAGTAAAGCTATAATGCCCTTAATCTCAAAAAAAAGCCTCTGTTGCCTTTGCTCCTTAAGGGCCCTTACATCGGATTCTCTCATATAAGTTTTCTTTGAGCCTTTAGCATTGAAAATGCAGAGACATCAAGAAGATCATTAAAGATAAACCTGTGTCTCTGCAATAAATAAAATATCCTTACAATTTGTAATAAATCAGCCTTCTACAATGGAGTGTTCATTCCACATAAACCAATTTCCAGAGTCCTTTAAGAAATGGTAAGTGTTAGAGAAGACCTTGTAGTGTTCTTCTTCTTCCTTTGCAAGGGCATGAAAGAGTTTTTTTTCAGTCTCTGAGGCAAGGGAGTCGGCATTTTTGATATAAAACTCCTTTCCCTCTCTTTCCATCTCCATGGCTACTCTAAAGGCCTCTAATTCATCTTCAGAGGCAGATATGCGCTCCATCATATGATCTTTTTTTTCTTCAAAAACGGTTCTTATGTTCTTCAAAGGACTCACATCTTGGATCTTCAGGTCAAGACCCTTTAGCAGATCTGAAAGCATCTGTAGATGTCTCTTCTCATCCTCTACAATGGACAGAAACATGCCTTTGCCTGCAGGATGACTGGTCCTATCAGCAGCCTCACGGTAAAACTTGATTGCCTCTGTCTCCATCTTTGTTGCTGTCTCAATGGCATTCATATGGCCTCCTATGCCTTCTCAAACATATCCTTTGAGGCGCCGCACACAGGGCAGCACCAATCCTCTGGAACAGCGTCAAAGGCAGTGCCTGCCTTTACCCCGTTATCAGGGTCTCCATAGGAAGGATCGTAAACATAACCGCATACACTACACTTGAATTTGTCCATAGCTATTTTTCTCCTTTATTATAGAATGCCCTGCAGAAACACAGGGATGTTAAACAGTAGGACATTATACCCCAAATTGGGAAAATAATTATGCCTAAAAATTTACTTTCAAGCGCTTGACAGCGTGTATATTGAATTGCTCTGTATCGCTGCTGAGTAGTACCTTGCACCCTTATCCTTCTGGTAAGGCGTTGTTATGGGAGAGCATCTCTAATTTAATCTTGGCTACCCTCTGCCCCACCATCTCTACTACCTTTATGGTCTTATCGGACAACTCTATTAGGTCCCCTGTCTTTGGAATCCTCTGCAGGTAGGTTACTACAAAACCCCCTAAGGTATCATACTCGTCAGACTGGGGGATTTCTATCCCGTAATCCTCATTTAAATCTGTCACATTGATTGATGCGTCAATAATGTATGAACCATCAGCCAGTTTTATTACTGGGCTTTCGGTGTCATACTCATCCCGTATCTCACCTACTATCTCCTCAATAAGGTCTTCAAGGGTTACAATACCAGATACGCCCCCGTATTCATCTATGACGATTGCCATATGCATCCTTTTTCGCTGCATCTCCCTTAAGAGATTGCTGATCTTCATGGTCTCGGGTATGAAGTATGGCGATTTCAAGATCCTGTGAATGGCAACGGAAGATCCCGTAGAGTAGAGATTATAGAAATCCTTTGCGTATAGTATGCCTCTAATATCATTGAGATCCTTACCAATAACAGGGTACCTCGAGAATTTCTCTTCAGCAATTATCTGCCTTGCCTCATCAGAAGGCATATTGATGCCAATGGTGACCATTTGTGTATTTGGCACCATTACCTCTTTTACCGAGGTATCAGCAAACTCAAAGACGCTGTGGATGAGCTCCTTTTCCCCCTGTTCAAAGACGCCCTGCTCTCCGCCTTCCTCTAAGAGAAGTTTTACCTCTTCTTCTGATATATAGCCCCTTTCTGAGAATGGTTTTTTGCCAAAGGGCTTGAGCAAAAAGGTAGTGCTTTTTGTAAGAATCAAGATAAATGGATTTGCCAATCTTGAAAATTTCTTTATCACAGGGGCTGCAATGAGCCCTATCCCTTCGGGGTTTGAAAGGGCTAAGGATTTGGGAATTAGCTCACCAAAGACAAGAGAAAAATAAGTGACTGTTATTACCACCATTGCAATAGCAATGGCTTCACTTGCGAGGGATAGGAACGGAATTGGCACTTCTTTAATGATTGGTTTTATGACTTCAACGGCGATGGCGCCTCCAACGGCAGAGGCTATTGCTCCTGCAAGGGTTACCCCTATCTGAATAGTGGCGAGAAACCTTTCGGGGTCTTCTCTGAGTTTATTAAGCAATTTGGCATTGGGTTTGTCCTCTTCACATAACTGCTTGAGTCTTGACCTCCTGATTGTTACAATAGCGATCTCAGAGGCAGCAAAAAAACCGTTTATTAATATAAAGGCACCTATCAGGAGTATATCAAACCACATAAGTTGTCAGGCAGTGTATCTTAAGCCTTTTAGGGGTGAGTTTTAACTTTATTTGATGTTCTTGCATAACCAGCGAGAGTTATTTCTGCCAGAAGCAGGCGATAACAACCTTTTCATGTTTCTCCAAGATTCATGGATTTACTGTAAGTATCTGCCTTACTATTTCTGGATAATGGGCTATAAACTTGAGTTCGTCATCGGTAAGGGGTTTTTGTGTATGCAGATTGGCAAACTGCACCAGGTCAAGCACATTTCTTGCCTCCCCATCATCATGAAACTCAAATCCGAGCTTACTATAAACATGACGAAATCCCTTAATCCCCCCGTATGCACCAGTGGTTATAATTCGGCCAGTCTCCAGGAGATCGGGCTCTCCCCTACCTACATCCTCAGGGTCGTAAAGCTCATAGTTTCTTCTGTCCTTCAATGCCCCATCCGCGTGAATTCCAGACTCATGGGCAAAGGCATTTGCTCCCACCCCAGGTTGTTTTATAGGTATTGGTATCCCAAAGGCATAGGAGGCGTAACGGGCAATCTTCCATGCCCTTTTAAGGTCTATGTTATTATCTAAAGGTAGCTTATCCCTTAATCCGTGGGAAAACCTTATGGCAAGTATAGTAGAGACCAAGTCGCAATTGCCTGCCCTCTCTCCCATGCCATTTATGGTTACATTTATATAAGAATCCACACCAGCCTCTATAGATGCCTGTGCTCCAGCCACTGACACTGCCTCTGCCATCCCTAAGTCATTATGGCAGTGCATCTCAATAGGTAGTTTTGTAGCATAGGCTATTGCCTTTATTCTTTCATGTATGGTTATTGGATCATCTGCCCCAAGGGTATCACAGTATCTAAACCTGTCTGCGCCAACCTCCTTGCCAGCAAGGATAAACTCAATCAGCTTGTCTAATTCAGTCCTTGAGGCATCTTCAGCATTTATACCCACGGTCTCAACTCCCAATTCCTTGGCAACAACCACCGAGTCTTTAACAGCATTGAGTATATCCTTCCATGTCTTTTTCCCCTGAAACTTTCCCTTAAGCATAATGTCAGAGGTTGACATGGAAAGATTTAAATGTTTAAGTCCAGGGCAGTTGCGCATACTTAAACGGACATCTTCAACCATTGCCCTGCACCAGCCCTCAATGTGCAACCTCTTTATTGCCCCAATCTTGGTGAGTTCTATGTTTGCATTAAGATAGTTTATTTCATGTTTTAAAGTTGGAAAGCCTGCCTCGCTTTGATATATTCCCATTTCATCAAGATACATATTAAGCATGGTCTTTGAGAGCTTTGGGAGCAGTATCCTTGAGGTTTGCACCCCGTCTCTGTTTGTTACATCTATCAAATAGACTGTATTTTTCTTCATTGCCGATTATGCTTCCTACTTCTTCTTTGTTATTTCTCTAGATATGGCTACCTTGCCTGTTCTTACAAACTCCTTGATTCCCATTGGCTTCATTAGCTCAATAAAGGCCTCTATTTTTTTGTTGTCACCGGTCACCTCAATGGTGTATGTATTCTGACTGGAATCTACAATCCTTCCCCTAAAAATCTCAGCGATCCTCAGGGTTTCAGCCTTCGCTTCCTGCCGTGGAGAAACCTTTACTAAGACCATCTCTCTTTCCACATGGTCAAGCTCTGTTAGGTCTGTGACCTTAATAACATCAATCAGTTTGTTGAGCTGTTTTGTTATTTGCTCAATTATCCAGTCGTCTCCAGTGGTAACGATTGTCATGGTCGATATCTGAGGGTCTATAGTCTCTCCAACCGAGATGCTTTCAATATTGTATCCCCTGCCGCTGAAAAGTCCCGATACCCTTGATAGAACACCAAATTTATTCTCCACTAATATTGAAATGATATGTCTCACCTGAAGCCTCCGTTTATTATTATAGTTGCCTATTTTACAGCCTTGAGTTTCTTTTCCTGCTTCTTTTCCTTCTCTTCAAAGAGCATATTATCTATAGTAGCGCCCGCAGGCACCATAGGATAAACCTTCTCCTTCCAGTCAATGACAAAGTCCATCATAACTGGCTGTTTAACTCTAAAGGCCTCCTTCAATACAGGGTCAACCTCAGAGGGCTTCTCAGCCCTTAGTCCTACTGCCTTGTAGGCATGGGCAAGCTCAACAAAATCTGGCACTACATCAAGGTTTGTATGGGAATACCTCTCCTGATAAAACAACTCCTGCCACTGTCTGACCATCCCAAGATATCTGTTATTTAAGATTGCCACCTTCACAGGTAGTTTATATATTACCGCTGTGGCGAGTTCCTGTATATTCATCTGTATGCTTCCATCTCCGGCTATGTCTATAACGAGCTTTCCAGGGTTAGCTATCTGCGCCCCTATGGCAGCAGGAAAACCGTAGCCCATGGTTCCAAGCCCTCCAGAGGTAAGCCATTTGCGGGGCTTGTCAAATTTAAAGAACTGGGCAGCCCACATCTGATTTTGCCCAACCTCAGTTGTAATGATAGCATCACCTTCTGTAATCTCATGTATCCTCTCTATCACATATTGAGGTTTTATAACATCCTTAAGGAATGTATAGGACAAGGGTCTTTCTTTCTTCCACTGGGCAATCTGTTTGAGCCAGCTCTTACGGATCTCATCCCATTGTTCAAAGCTGCTCTCCTTCATAAACCTGTTTAACTGTGTGAGCACCCGCTTGACATCTCCCACAATAGGGACATCTACTGCAACATTCTTTCTTATAGAGGTTGGGTCTATGTCAATGTGGATTATCTTGGCATTAGGGGCAAATCCCTCTATTTTGCCTGTTACTCTGTCATCAAAACGCATACCAATCGCAATCAGCAGGTCTGAATCCTGAATACTTCTGTTTGCATAGTATGTGCCATGCATCCCAAGCATACCTAAGGACAGTTCATGGCTTCCAGGGAAGCTTCCAAGTCCCATGAGGGTCATCGTAACAGGCAACTGAGAGTATTCGGCAAATTCCCTAAGTTCAGCAGAGGCGCCTGAGGATACACACCCTCCACCAGCAATTATCACAGGTTTTTTTGCCTTTGCAATCTCATGGGCAGCCTTTTCAATCATCCATTTGTTGCCTTCGTATGTTGGATTGTAGCTCCTTATATAAACCTTATCAGGATAATTATAATCAGCCTTGCTTGAGGTAACATCTTTAGGAAGGTCAATAACAACAGGGCCAGGACGGCCTGTAGTAGCGATATAAAAACCCTCCTTGATAGCCATTGCGAGCTCTCCTACATCCTTTACAAGGATATTATACTTTGTGCAAGGTCTTGTGATACCCACTATATCTGCCTCCTGAAAGGCATCGTTGCCTATGAGAAACGTAGGAACCTGACCAGTAAAAACCACCATAGGGATAGAATCCATGTAAGCTGTAGCGATACCTGTAACGGTGTTAGTTGCCCCGGGTCCTGAGGTGACAAGGGCAACTCCTGGTTTGCCTGAGGAGCGGGCATATCCGTCGGCAGCATGAACAGCTCCCTGCTCATGTCTGGTAAGAATGAGCCTTATGTCCTTCTCATCGTGTAGCAGATCAAAGATGTTTAGTATTACCCCTCCAGGATAGCCGAAGACAACCTTAACAGCCTCTTTTTTTAGCGATTCAAGCAATATTTCAGCGCCGGTTAGTTTCATTTTTGTTTACCTCATTAGTTAATTTTAAAGGGATAAAATATCATAAAATTAATGCTTTTTTCCATTTCAAGGGTAAACCTTAAATTGCCGATAGGAGTAAGGGGGTGTGCCGAAAAGGCCTTATTGCCACACCTTTTTACGAGGCCTTTGGACTTTCAGAAATAATGCCAATTAAATCACCTCTTGATGACTGAATGACCTATGGCCCTTTTTAATAAACCCTGTGGCAGTATAAAGGCTTTCAGACATGCCCTCTTGCTCCTTACAAGTTTCTATCGGCATTTGGGGTAAAACAAAAAGATAGATCACTAAAATAGGCATACGATAGAGCAGGGAATTAAGTGATCCTTATTTGTTTTATCTGTATCACCTGTTATCAGTCATCATAGCAGATTGTTTGGAACCAATCTATATACTTTTTATAGCATGTCCATGATAGAATGGATATTTAAAAATAATGATTTAGTGTTTTTGTTGAACTCGCTGGGCGCAATAATTAGTTTTTTGTTTTGAAAATAACTGCTTTTAGACCGATGAACACAATCAACTGTGCATAATGCAATAACTAATGAATAAAAAGACAGTCCTTAAGATAGCCCTCTTACTCATAAAGATAATGGTAAGCGGAGGGTTGGTATACTTCCTCTTTTCAAGAATTGGCATTGCAAATATCACTGACAATCTCAGCAAGGTCAATCCTCTGTGCTTCCTTGTGGCTATCTTGCTGTATCTGCTTCAATTATTCATTTCTACCAATCGATGGGCTTTATTGATAGGTAACCCACTGCCCCTTAAGAAACTATACAGTCTCTATCTCATAGGTTCTTTTTTTGGTATATTTCTCCCTGGTATTGTGGGAGGCGATACTGTAAAGGCTTACTACCTCAACAGTATGTTAAAGGTTAGCCCTCTGGATACGGAGGCAGGGAAAGCCAACAGTCCAACACTTGTTACGGCTATTGCATCGGTGTTTATGGACCGATATGTAGGATTTGTGGCAATGATCCTTATGGTGATTACTGTATTCCCCCTTGGTATTCGTTATCTTGCAGATACCCCATTTATTTGGTTGTTGCCAATGGTTTTTTCGGTGTTTATTGTAGTAAGTCTTATTTTGCTCCGTTTTAGGATAGGGCAACGTTTTAGTTTCGTATCTAATTTCTACTCCTATTTCTCTTTCTATGCCCACAAAAAGGCTATTGTGGCAAAGACCCTGTTGTTATCGGTAGCAACTCAGACTGCTGGCATAATAGCCGTTTACATACTGTCCTTAGGGCTTTCTATGAACCTGCCCTTTATTACAGTGCTTATTTTTCTGCCTATTATCATACTTGTATCCTTTATACCTATATCGATTGCAGGCATAGGGTTAAGGGAGGGTGCCTTTGTCTTCTTTTTTGGTATTATAGGCATACCCTCGGAGCAGTCATTAACCCTCTCCATAATCTGGTTTCTCTCTACCTGCACGGCCAGTCTCATAGGATTTGTAGAATATCTAAGAATAAAGAAGAATCCCTAAAGGGGCATCCTTCAGGGCCTTTTTAACCTTTATATCCTTCAGTAGGTTTGCCAACCTGCAGGGTTCCTCCAATATTTGCCCATAGATGAGGTATCTGCCCCTGCAGTGAATTGCCGCTTTGTCTTGAAAGTACAGTAGATTGTCCTCTATTGGCTATCAGGCAGCATTACAGCCCTTTGACATATCTCGTTGTAGTCCTCCTCAGTGTTAAGATTGATAAGTATGCCTGGGTCATCACATTCGAGCATAGATATTCCGCCAGAGAGTCCCTTTATAAAACCTCTCATCCCCTCATTGCCTTCATAAGCAAGCAAGTTGTCGATCATAGCTTGGGCGTCTTGCATTGCGGTCTTTTCAATAATCCCACCGCCAACGGAAAAATAGTAGTTGCCCTTTGAGTCAAAGAGCATGGCAGTGCCTTGCTTTCTTGGCGCTGACCCTGTGCTCTGTATAATAAAGGACAAGACCAGTCCCTTGTCCTGTTCAAAGAGTCTGCATAGCCTTTCTATCCATTGGTAGTGCATCTATTAATCCCCTTATGATTCAACAGCCACAGGGATACCGCTAACAGGCCTACCACTATTGCAGCAGCATAGAAGACTGCCCCATATCCAAGGCTACTGATGAGCAGGCCCCCTGTAAAGGGTCCAGAAAAGAAGCTGAGCTGTAGGGCAAGCATTGCCATGTTCAGGTTAAATACCCTCTGGGCATCCTTAGAGAGTTCATACAGGATCGCATTCATTAGTGGCATGGCAAGTCCCCATCCAAGGCCACTGAGTGTGCCATTTGCCCAAAACATGACTACCCCTGAGGTGTGTGGGATCATGGCATGACACAGACAAAGCAATAGTAAGGCATAAAAGGCTGTTTGGATCTTGTTAATACGATCTATGTATGCTGCGGCTACTATCCTTATGGTTATCATAGATACCGTAGAGAGGGTAAAGAATATACTCGGGGCCTCAATGCCTGCCCCCCTTGCAAAGCCCTCGAGGTAAAAAAATACAGCAGAATAGGCGCTGAATATGCCGAGGGTTCCTAATACTATTGCCATTGATGGCGAGAAGATAAGCCTACGCATATGTGCCCTGTAGCCTATTTGTCTCTCTGGGTTTATGTTGAGTCTCATTGAGGGGTTTAATAACTGGGGCAGGGGAGTGATTGCTAATATTGAGATGCCCATTGTAAGGGCAGCTGCTGGAAAGGACAGTCTCAAGAACTCCACAAGGGCAGGTATTATGGCATAGGATAGGGCAGGCATCAAGGATATCCACAGGAAGGCCCTACCGCTTTTACCCTCTGGTATGCACTGCACCAGCGAAGACATCATACAGGTGATAAATATTGCATAGGCGCTACCATTGATAAACCTTAGGGCGCACAAGGACCATGCATCCTTTAGCCAAAAGTAGGGGAGCATAGCTACGCTGCCTATCAAAAGGGCTATAGACATGAGCGCCCTATTGCTGAATTTGCCTAAGAGTGCATGGACAAAGGGTTGAAGGATTATAAAGGCAATGGAATCGGCAGAGATGATGAGGCCTATCCATTCCTGTGCTATGCCAAGCTGCAATGCATATAGATTAAACTTGAAGAATACAGACTTTGAGAAGGTAAAGACAAAAAAGGTGGCGCTGATGATAAGGAAGTCTCTATTTTTCACTGCATGAGCCTGAGGAGTAGATTGCCAGCCACCTGACGGCGATAACAATGGTGGCCGTGTTTCTAATGAGAGGCGACCCAATGGTTGCCACAGAGCTTGCCAAAAGGGGAAGCCATCTCCTTATTGTAGGATTTGAGGCGATCTCTGCCAGCGTAGTACATGCGCCCATATATATCTCTCCTTGATGCTCATGGATGCCCATCAACCCCGACATACCGTCCAAACATACGAGGGTATTGTAGAGGACTCCCTGTCTTGCCTTCACTAATACATCTGTGCCTCCAGCATAGAGTCTGGCATCGGTATGTGAATAAAGGGTATCCCATAGTTCATTCAATGTCAGAGGCCTTATTAGTTTAATGTCCATCTTCACCAGCCTTGTATTTATTATTCCCAGGGACGCTGTAGCAGGTTTTACAAGGTATTTTCAGCTCCTTTTCCTTTAGAGAGGCAATTCGATTTATTGCATGTATTTTTCATGTAAGTTAGAATATTTTCATCTATATTGTGCAACAGGGAGGCAGGTTGTGGCAACAATTACAAAAGATAAAAAAGTAGGCGACATGACAGTACAAGAGCTTAAATCATTGATAAGAGACTCTATCTATGAAGTCGTAGATCCTGATTATGGGCTGGAACTGAGGCCTGAGGCAGAGGCGTCATTAAAGAAATCCCTAAAATCAAAAAAGCGCACATCAGTCGAAAAAGTAGCCGCAGAATTAGGGCTTACATGGTAAATGTACAAGCTTGATTTTACCGATGAAGGCAAATCTGCCCTCGCATTACTGGATAAAACTGTAGCTCAAATGATTTTGGACAAACTCAAATGGTTTCTTCAAAACATTGAAGCTGCTAATTTCAAACCATTAGAAGGAAATCTCTCAGGAATGTACAGGCTCAGGGTCGGCGACTGGAGAGTCATTTATGAAATCAATCACAATGATAAGGTTGTTACCGTTCACAAAGTAGGGCATCGGCGAGAAATCTATAAAATCTGACATGACCGTTTCCCGCAGGGGATGAAAGATGCAGATGGGGGATTTATTTATTTTGTTTAACGAGGTCTTCCTTTCGGCAAGGCAGTTAGGTTTATTCCAAGCAGGCTCTTCCAGTTCCATTACAAACCTGTCCTCTCCACAGGGGCGACCTGTCTTTGCCGAATAT
Organism: uncultured bacterium; assembly: GCA_937949555.1. Classification (GTDB taxonomy): domain Bacteria; phylum Nitrospirota; class Thermodesulfovibrionia; order Thermodesulfovibrionales; family Dissulfurispiraceae; genus DUZI01. The sequence goes on from CALEDV010000059.1 coordinate 16,829, forward strand.
CCTCAACCAATACTGCATCCTCTTTCTCCCTGAGGTATGCCGATCAAACACCAGAGGAGTCCTTCTGGGAAATGGTCAATGGCGTATTTCTCTAAGCCTGTAACCTTTTTGGGTGCATCGAACCTTAGATCGAACCTTAGCATAATTGAACCTATTTGCAAGCAGGCCTTGCATTATTGTTGTTTTAAAACAAGAGAGAGCGCTAAGAAGGTTAGATTTTACTCCAACAGCCACCAAATAAACCAGCCCAAGATTGCTCATAGAAGTAAGGAAGCATGCCTAAGATGCCTTATTGAGACACCTCATTTGGAGCAACAGGGCAGTCATTTTTCAGAGAAGTTCCTTATTTCGTGCCCTTGCACTGCTGCTCTAAATTGGCATACATCCCTTTGCTATAAGTTCCTAATCGGCAATTTAGAGACTATCTCATAAATTGGGTATAATCAACTATGGCAATACTTGATTACGGTCTCGCCTTTATGTTTTATGCCTCTGTGGTAGTGTTTATATTTAGGGTGATATCTATGTGCCTGATTTGGCTAAGGGGCAACAGGGGTCAAGCCTTACACTGGAGGTCAAGATTCGGATTAAAATTGGCCTTTAAGATACCCTTGGAGATTGTAACCCTTGTAAGGCTCTTGAAGGCCAATGAGTGGTTATGGATAGGACAATGGTTGATGCATGTATCCTTGCTGTTTATCTTTGTAAGACATCTAAGGTATATTCTGGAACCCACTCCTGAATTTGTCATAGCTATGCAGAGGGCAGGTATTATAGGAGGCTATGTGTTGTTTTTTGCACTGATATATATAGTGGTCGTCAAGGTCTTTGTTCAGCAGAAGGCATACTTGTCTGGATACAATATCTTTTTGCTAACCCTCCTCTTTATTTTATCCATCACTGGTTTGCTCATGAAGACCCAACAATATACAGATGTGGTTGATGTAAAGCTCTTTATGCTCGGGTTGTTATTATTTAAGCCTCAAACAGCCCCTGACAGCGCCATTTTTATGGTGCATTTTACAGCCTTTTGCATACTGTTGGCGTCATTACCTACCCACATATTGGCGGCCCCTCAATCTATAGCCGAGGCAGTCAAAAGGGATGAGGCAATCAGTCCATGAGTGATGATAAGTTCTCGGCTTATTTATCTCCTCAGCAGCTCATTGAAATTGATGCCTGCACCCGCTGTGGTGAGTGTCTGCAATTCTGCCCTATTCAAGATGTCACAGGCAGACCCTCCATATCGCCTCCAGAGAAGATAAGGGTATTCAGGGAATTCATCAGGGCTACCGAGGGGTTAAAGGCCAGTCTCTTTGGGTCTAAAGTGATTGACAAACAGCTCCTCGAGGACTTCACGAAGGCTGTCTTTGAATGCACTACCTGTGGTGCCTGCGGTCAACATTGCACCGTTGGTATATTCACCCAGAGGTTGTGGCCAGTGTTGCGCAAGGAGATGGTAAGGAGAGGTATAGGTCCAATTGGTGAGCAGGCAAAGATGCCTGATGCGATTGCCACGCATGGAAATCCTTACAACAAACCTGCCTCTGAGAGGTTTTACCCCTGGATGCCTGAGGGCATCGAGATTGTTGAACGGGCACATCTGGCATATTATGCAGGGTGCACTGGTGCCTATTCGGCCCAACCTATGGTAAGAGGCGATGTAATGGTTTTAAGCGCCCTTGGGGAGCCCTTTACTATGCTCAGTGCAAAGGAAGAGGTATGTTGTGGTTTTCCATTGTTTATATCCGGGCAACACGACATGCTTGGAGGGCTCGTCAAGAGGCTTGTGGATGCCTATTTGGCTAAGGGGGTCAAGACCCTTATATGTTCCTGTCCCTGTTGTCTCAACATTATGACAAAGGACTGGCCTATTTATTATGGTAAACCTATACCCTTTAATATCCGTCACATAACGCAACATGTGGCAGAGGCCATAAAGGCTGGCTCCTTGAGGCTATCAGAGGGTTTACAGGAGCGGATAATCTATCATGACCCCTGTTATTTGAGCAGGGGGGTAGGTGTTATAGAAGAACCTCGATTTATATTGAGGAGCATTCCGGGCATAAAACTCATAGAGTTTCAGAGGTATGGCAAAGAATCCCGTTGCTGCGGGGCTGGGGGGGCTGCAAGGAAGGTATTTCAGGAAAACGCCAATGCCATGGGCAGACAGACCATCGATGAGGCAGTGAAGAAACAGGCAGATAGGCTCATCTTGAGTTGCCCTGCCTGTTATGCACAGGTCAATGAGGCGATGAAGGGACACCCTAATAAAATAGTCATTACAGATATCATGGAATTGCTCTCATATAGGATAATGGTCAAATAGACACGGTATATATTAACCAGCAAGACAGGGCTAATAGCAGAATGTTAGCAAGAAACCTGTTAAGGGTCTGGCAATATCTATAGATACCTAAGTATACCTCGCAGATTATCTTTTCACACAGAGTAGTGTTATTACTCACTTTGACAAAGGGAGACAAGAAAGGATGTTATATAGATGTGCTTGTTGACTTTGGGGATGGGGCAGAGACCTTTGACAACTGGGTAGTCTCAAGAGAGTATCAACATTGACTTAGAAAATCCCCCTCCTGTGGGAAATAAAAACCCTATGTAGCTTGTGGTGTTTATTTTTAAATAAACTTGCAAACAGTCATCAGAACCCACTATTCTCCGTAGCCTTTAATCCTGCGACCCCGATTATTATAAGAAGCACAAAGATCATCCTTGATGGTCTGAAGGGTTCGCCGAGAAAATATACAGCTATAATGTTGCTTCCTGCCACTGCCATACCTACCCATACTGCGTATGCAGTGCCCACATTTATCTCCTTGAGCGCCTGAGACAGAAAGAAGGCAGCCCCAAGGCCACAGCAGGCGTAGAGTATTATTGGGATTACCTTTGTAAAACCCGCTGTTGCCTTGAGACTATATACCCATCCAACCTCAAAGAGGCTTGCTATAACAAGAAACACCCAGGGCATTATGCTTGCGCTGTAACATCGTATTGTGTTGTGACTACCCTTCTGAGTTTCTGCATTACCGGCACTTCACTGGGATAAACCCTCTTTTTCCCATCGCCCATTGACCTCTCAATGTCTCTTATGTTTCTTATCAATTGATGCATCCCTAATATCTCTACCGAGGCAGCCTGATCGGTGCCCCACAGTGCCCTGTCAAGGGTGATATGCCTTTCAACAAAGGATGCTCCCATTGCCACTGCCCCCAAGGTTGGTGCCAGTCCCACTTCATGTCCTGAATAACCTATAGGCACAGTAGGATAAAACTCCATAAGGGTGTGAATCATTCTGATATTAAGTTCTGTAACACTACAGGGATATGCAGAGGTGGAATGGGCTATAAGCAGGTCAATAGTGCCTGCTACATTGATGGCATCTTCTATTTCCCTCATAGTTGACATGCCCGTTGAGATCATTAGGGGTCTCCCAGTATTTCTCATAACCTGTATCAGGTTGTGATCGGTGAGCGATGCTGAGGGCAGCTTGTGCATAGGGGGATTAAACTGTTCAATAAACTCTACTGCCTCTTCGTCCCAGCAGGAGGCGAACCAATCAATCTCCTTTGCCTTACAATATCTATCAATCTCGGCATAATCATTGAGGCTGAACTCCATCCTGTGCCTGTAATCAATGTAGGTCATTCTGCCCCAGGGGGTGTCTCTTTCAATGTGCCACTGGTCTTTTGGTACACATAATTCTGGGGTCCTCTTTTGGAATTTCACGGCGTTGCATCCAGCAAATACAGCCCCGTCTATCATCTTTTTTGCAATGTCCAGAGATCCGTTGTGATTGATACCTATCTCGGCAATCACATATACTGGCTCTCCGTATCCCACATCCCTTTTGTTGATCCTAACCTTTCTTAGTTTCCTCATCCTATGCCTCCTTTTTTGTCTTCCTTAGCATTATTATTAATTCTGCAAACTCCCTGAAAGCCCCATAGCCGCCTTTATTAAGGCACACATAATCACAGGCTGATAACATTTCCTTAACTGCGTCAGCAGGACAGGCGCTGAAACCAGCCTCACGGACTGCCTCTAAATCATTGAGGTCATCACCTATATAGGCAATCTCTTGCTGAGTAAGCCCCTTGTTCTCCATGAGTCCTCTTATTAAATGCCCCTTGTCTTTAATCCCCAAATGACATTCTCTTATGTTGAGCTTTTTAGCCCTTGCCTTGATTGAAGGGGATTTTTCCCCTGATATGATTACCGTTTCAATGTCTAAGAGGGATCTAAGTCTCTCTACGCCCATACCGTCTCTTACAGAGAATCTCCTGAGGGCATCTCCAGTTTCATTGTAATAAACGCCTGTGTCTGTTAAAACACCGTCCACATCGGTAAATACTAACCTTATGCCGACGGCCTTCTTGGTTAATTTAGAATGCATCCTCTTGGTTAACAAGCTGCCCCCGTAAGCACTAATAAAAGTGGTTTTTTCAGATATTCTTCTCATAGCCTGTCCATCCTCTATCTTCTGCTTTCGCTCACAGGGCTGTCCATCCACCATCTACTATGAGATTCGCCCCTGTCATATAAGCAGATGCCTCAGAGGCTAAGAATATTAAGGCCCCTTTGTAATCCCAGGGTTTTGCCATCCTGCCCAGCATAGTTTTTGATGAGTATCTCTCAATGAATAGGTCATCTTGCCCATTTTCTACCCCTCCGGGGGTCAGGCAGTTAACCCTTACTCCTCTGTTGCCCCAGTAGGCTGCGAGATATTTACTCAGGGATATAACGGCGCCTTTAGTAGCCGGATAGACCGGTGACTTAAAGAATCTCTGTCTGCCCTGTGCGTCGCGATAGATGGACTGGTCTGGAGCTACAACGCCGTAGGTGGATGCAATGTTGATTATACTGCCGCAGTTCCTTTGAGCCATATGAGTGCCTATAGTCTGACAGCACAGGAAGGTGCCTGTTAGATTTACCGCCAAGCTTCTCTGCCATAACTCAAGGGGATAGTTCTCAAAGGCTGATACTTCAAGATCCCTTTGGGTTGAGGCAAACTTGTCGTCTATTGCCGCATTGTTTACAAGTATGTCTATCTTCTGAAAATTATGAAGGATGTCCTTAAATGTCTCTGTTACAGATAGGGCTGATGATATGTCCATCTGAAAGGCAAGTCCAGGGGTGGCAATATTGGAAACAGACCTTACAGCCCCTTCCTTGTCAATATCACAGGCAGCCACAGAGGCGCCAGCCTCTGAGAGTGCTGATACATGCTCCCTCCCGAGTAGTCCTGCAGCCCCAGTAACTACAGCCACCTTGCCTTTTAGTGAGAAGAGTTCCAATTAGTTCTTTCCCGAGAGCGCCATAACAGGGCCTCTTGAGACAATAGTCTTTCTAAACACTGCTTCCACAGGCGACCCAAGGAGTGATTCTTGAATCGTTGAACTATCAACAGCGTCCTTAAGCTCTCTCAGAGCCTCTCTGTATGCCTCAAGGGTGTAGTCTATGTCCGATTCCTGATGGGAGTATGATAGGTTATGAAAGCCTGACCACAGTATGCCTCTTTTAATAAGGGACTGCTGCACAAAGGACTTCATGTACAGCGGATTGCCTGCAGAAGGGTCAAAGGTCACGAGGCTTCTGCATCCTGCCCCAATACATCTTGTGTAGGACATGCCTAATTCATCGGCTATGTCATTGTAGCCCTCTTTGAGCATGGAGCCCAATCTATGGAGATGTTGTGGAACACCCTTTTCGATAAGCTCTATTATGGTTGCCTTGGCTGCAGCAAGGGAAAGGGCCTCCCCTCCGAAGGTTGTATAAAAAAACACATCTTCCTCGAGAAGATTCATCACATCCTGTCTGCCTGTAATAATAGACAGAGGCATTCCGTTTGCCACTGCCTTTGAGAAACAGGCAATATCGGCATCGACCCTGAAATACTCCTGCGCCCCGCCAATGGCTAACCTGAAACCGGTCCACATCTCATCAAAGATCAGCAAAGCCCCTGCACGGTTACAGATACTACGAACCTCTTGCAAGAATCCTTCCTCTGGAAACTCAAAGAGCATCGGTTCCATTATTACACAGGCTGTATCAACATCAATAGCATCAATAAGGGATTCAATATCATTGTATTCAAAGGTGCTTACTAAATCCTTGACCCTTTCAGGCACCCCTGCGCTCCTTGAGGTAGAGCCTATATACCAATCATGCCACCCGTGGTAGCCGCAGCATACTACCTTTTCTCTGCCTGTATATGCCCTTGCAATCCTTACCGCAGCGCTTGTCACATCGGCACCGGTTTTGCTGTAACGAACAGAGTCCGCATTCGGGATGATGTTTCTAATTAATTCCGCTACTTCCACCTCAAGGGGATGCATCAGAGAAAAGCTGATACCCCTTTGAAGCTGCTCACGTATGGCCCTGTCAACAGGCTCATAGCAGTATCCCAAGGACACTGGACCTACTGCCATCACATAATCTAAGTACTCATTGCCATCCACATCCCAAACCCTGCAACCCACTCCATTACTCAGATATTTAGGCGCTACACCCTTGACAAACTGTGTTGGTCCCTTGGCAAGGGTCTGTGTAACCGCAGGTATCAGACCTATTGCTCGGGTGTATAATCTCTCGGACTCCTTTATCACTGGATAATCCTCATTTAGGCAAATCCTGTTAGGCATTAAAACCTCCTTTTGATATGATATTGTGCGCTATATGCTCTCCCCTTAATCCCTCATAGGCAATAATGTCTTCAAGGGTCGCAGGGGCAAACCATTTGTCGTATAGACAGATTGGATAAACCCTCCTTGATATCCCCTTTTCGATTAGTAGTTCACAGAGGGCTGTATATAGGGCGCCCTGTTTATAGTGATCCTCTACTGTTACAAGCAGCCCTGAATTGAGCGCTGCCTCTGTGAGTAGTTCTTCGTCGAGGGGTTGCAGAAACCTTAGATTTATTATCCTGACCTTATACCCCAGCTCCTTAAGGATATAGCAAGATTTTACGGCTTCTTTAAAGAGCGTGCCGTAGGAAAAAATAGCGATGTCACATTGCCCTGAATCGCCTTTTATGATTTCTGCCTTGCCAATGCCACTGAAGGGTTCGTGCTGCACTGCACAAGGTAGGTGATTTAACCTGATATAGGCAGGGCAATCAGATCTTAGGACTATATCAAGACCAAGATTGAGGTCCTGCTCATCGGAGGGACAGAAGATTACCATATTAGGCATAGTTCTCATCAGGGCAATATCCTCAACGGCTTGGTGGGTTGGACCATTAGCCTCTGATAGCAAACCCGTGAAGGATGCGGCAATCTTTACGGGCAGATTCTGCAGCGATATGTCTGTCCTGATAAATTCATACCCTCTCATTGTTATAAATGCCCCAATGGCATGAACAATCGGGATCCTACCCCTCATTGCTAAGCCAGCTGCAACGCCAAGGAGTGTCTGTTCCGATATGCCTGTATCAATAAATCGTTCGCCGAGCAATGGTGGTAGTCCCCTGATGGAAGACCTGTTTTCAGAGGTCATCACCATAAAATCAGGAGAATCCTTTATCAGGTTATATAGATGCTCCTCATAGGACACTGCTAATTGAGTAATCATAATACCCCTACCCCCTGTCTGTGATAGCACTCCAGTTCCGCGATAAGGTTCTCCGCCTCTTCTTGGCTGATCCTCATGAACCACCTATCAAGCCTGTTATCGATAGAAGGCAGACCCTTGCCCCTTACCGTGCATGCTATGATTGCATTAGGTCTCTTATCAGACATAGGCAGAGAACTAAAGGTTTCAGAGATTTCTGAGAAGTTGTGTCCTTGTATCTGAGATACAGAAAATCCAAAGGCTTCAAATTTGTCCTTCAGCGGTTCAAGGGGGATGAGGGTCTCAGTGGGCATGTTTGCTTGAAGCATATTCCTATCAACTACCACGGTTAAGTTGTCAAGACCCTGAGATTGGGCAAACAGAAAGGCCTCCCAGACAGAACCTTCATTGAGTTCACCGTCACCTGTAAGGACAATCACCCTTGCCTTTGAACCACTCATCTTTAAATCAAGGGCAACCCCTGCAGCAAGGGCAGGAAGGTGTCCTAAAGAGCCTGAGGGTGTCTCAACCCCTCGTATGTTGGTGTTCGGGTGCCAGTATATATTGCTTAGAGGGCTAAGATGGTTGTTTATCCAATCCTTTGAAATTAATCCTTTCAGTGTAAGCACACTGTAAAGGGCAGCAACGGCATGTCCCTTAGATAAGAAAAAGTAGTCTCTGTTGTTGTCCTCTGGTGTGCCCTTAAGAAAATGTTCATATAGATAAAGGATTATATCCACTGCAGAGAATGCCGACCCTACAAAACAACCGCCTCTTGAGGCAGCCATTAGGATCATTCTGCGGGCCTCTAAGGCAAGATTCTGGAGTCTTTCTATTTCGATAGTGCCTATACTGGACATAAAGTATCCTCTGCAGTTATAGTCTTCAGCTCATGTAGATGGTGTCTATACCAGTTTACACCTCTGTATTTCTCATTGATCTTCTGCAATTCAGGTTTTCTCTGCAGAAGGGCAAGGATGTCTTCAATACCAAAGAAGGGATTAGAGGGACTCAATTCATTATATACAGCCTTTATAAAGAGATAATCCTCAGGGTAATCAAGACACCATCTATGGCTTTTTGATAGATTCCCTCCAGAGTAAAACACATTGGCTATTCTGAAAACATCAGGATTTTCCCATATATAAGGGGTGGTGTGCTCCCGCTCAAGATCCCTTTGGGCACATCTCCATGCCCTTTCAAGGGACTCCATGGACATTATCTCCACATCGTTGCCGTCAGGGTGTGTAGCTGGGTGGAGATTGCTAACATAATGGTATTTGCCATAGTTGTGGAGATAAAAGCCAATGACCTCATCAATAAGGGACACATCAATAAGGGGACAATCAGAGGGAATCTTTACCACTGCCTCGGCACCATAGTCGATGCCTGCTTGATAGTGTCTGTCAAGGAGATCCGTAGGATGTCCCCTGAAGCACGAAATGCTGTTTGCCATACAGATTGAATCAATAATATCATCCTCCGGCATAAAGGTAGTGGCAATTAAGACATGACCTGTCAGTTTAGCCCTTTTTACCCTTTCTGCAAGCCTTACAAATAGAGGTTTTCCGCCAAGCAGCTTGAGGGTTTTCATAGGAAACCTGCTTGACCCTGTTCTAGTCTGTATTACGGTTAGTATTTTTGGATCTGACATTGGGTCACTCCAGATAGGATCTGCAAACCATTGCTATGTTTTCTGCTGATTTGCCCCCGTTCTGCATTGGAGCCATCTCCTTTAAACGATTAATATCAAAATAAGAATAGACCTCTTTATTAAGCGCTATGCCTGTAAATACTAAAGATGAATACTGGGTGATCAAAAGGCTGCAATTTGCTGTCATCTCATGGGCATTGCCTTCTGAAAAAACCAAGGCATCAGGAAGGAGGGATTTGATTTCCTTTGTTGCCCTGTCAATCCTCTCGTTTGGATGAAGTTTGAATATCATCTGCCTTCCCTTAGCCATTTCTTTAGCTCTCCTAATGAATGCCTTTCTCCTATCGAACTTGAAGGTCTCTCGGGCATCTGAGGTTGCCACAAGCACAAAGTCTTTATAGGGGAAATTGTTGTGTTTGTATTGCTCCGCATTGTCAAAGTTTGGAATGCCTGTTACAACTATGCGGTCTTCCTTAACCCCTTTGTTGACAAAATGCCTTTTGAATCCTTCTGAGGCGACACAAAACCTTTGATAGGCGTGAGATAACCCTGTTGTAGCTGTGCTTGCAAGATATAAAGGCAGCCTTAGTTTTTTCACAAGATGATAGGAGAGATTCTCTGGATCTGTCATGCCCTCCTGCACAAGGACTATCCTCTTGCCTCTGATGTTTTTTTGAATTATCAAGTCTGAGCATGTAACCACCAGATCATAATCATAAGCCCTCCCTTCATAGTCAACAGGGCAGTTGTTTTTATCTAAGAACTCCTCACACTGTCTTTTAAAGCAGCCGCCGAGGATGGTAAAGTTCAGAGCTCCAATCCTTGTCAGTCCCCTTACAATATTGTCTCCATAATAGGGCGTAAAGAAAGTCTCGTAATCACTCAAATGCTGGGATACTTTATAAAGCATTGAGGTCTGATTGAGAGAACCGCAGATAAAGAGAATCCTTTTCATTGCTGATGGAGATACTATACCAACCGCTGTTTACAGGATTTTTAAGTTCATATTACTTGAGGTTAAGGAAATATGAAATCTGAGTTAAGCAGTGGGTGTTACAAGCGCCAGGCATTGTCCATAGGGCTCTTCAAGGGTTCCCTTGCAGATTATCAGTAACCAAAGGCTGAATGTTTTTTGCAGTTATTTTAAAGGATGACTGGGATGTTAAAGGGCGATCAGCTTTTCCTTTGCATTATCAACAGGTTTGTTTTTTATCTTGACACAACCCAACATATAGTGTTTATATTTCTGCCCAATACAATATAAAGTATTGTTAACCACTTTTAAGCATAAAGGGAGGACTGAATGAAAGCCGTTAAAACATCCACAGATATTAATCTTACTAATAATGCCCTCAAGGTGCTCGAAAAACGTTATCTAAAGAAGAATGAAGAGGGCAAGGTGACGGATACCCCTGCAGAGTTGTTTCGAAGGGTGGCTGCGCACATAGCTAAGGCAGACTCTTTTTATGGCAAAGACGAATCTCAGGTTAAAGTGCTTGAGGATGTGTTTTTTGATTTAATGACTTCCTTGCGGTTTCTGCCTAACAGCCCTACTCTGATGAATGCAGGCAGGAGGCTCGGTCAACTCTCAGCGTGTTTTGTGCTTCCGGTGGGTGATTCTATGGAATCCATCTTTGATGCTGTCAAGTATGCGGCAATCATACACAAGTCTGGCGGTGGTACAGGATTTAGCTTCTCAAGCCTCAGGCCTAAGGGTGATGTGGTAGGTTCCACAAAGGGCATATCCTCCGGTCCCGTGTCATTCATGACCGTGTTCGATACAGCCACTGAGGCGGTCAAACAGGGGGGCACCAGGAGGGGCGCCAATATGGGTATACTCAGGGTTGACCATCCTGACATCTTGGAGTTTATAACCTGTAAGGACAACAACTCAAGGCTCAACAATTTTAATATCTCCGTAGGGCTGACCGAGTCGTTTATGACCGCTGTACAGCAGGACCGAGAGTATGAGCTAATAAATCCCCGCACAAAGATGGTTACAGGCAGGCTCAAGGCAAGGGATGTATTCAATAGGATTGTAATGCAGGCATGGAAGAACGGAGAGCCAGGCATAATTTTTCTTGACAGGATTAATAGTTCCAATCCTCTGCCTGCACTTGGGGAGATTGAATCTACAAATCCCTGCGGGGAGCAGCCTCTGCTGCCCTATGAATCCTGCAATCTTGGTTCAATCAACCTTGCAAGAATGGTCTCAGAGGGCAAGGTTGACTGGCAAAGACTCAAGGACACCACTTGGAAGGCAGTACATTTTCTTGACAATGTGATTGACATGAACAGATACCCATTAAAGATGATAGAAGAAACGACTAAGGCAAATCGTAAGATTGGGCTTGGTGTGATGGGGTGGGCTGATATGCTGATTCAACTTAGAATCCCTTACAACTCCGACAGCGCCGTGCAGATGGCAGAGAAGGTAATGGCTTTTATACAAACTGAGGGGAGGCTTGCCTCAAGCGCCCTTGCTGAGGAGAGGGGGGTATTCCCTAACTATGACAAGAGCATCTTTTATGGTGAGATGCCCGTTAGAAACGCCACTATCACAACCATTGCACCTACAGGGAGCCTCTCTATAATAGCAGGTTGCTCCTCAGGCATAGAGCCCCTTTTTGCGGTGTCCTTTGTACGGAATGTTTTAGAGGGGACAAAAATGATTGATGTGAATCCATATTTTGAGGCTGAGGCAAGGGCGCTTGGTTTGTTGACTCGGGAATTGCTTGAGGATATAGCCGCAAAGGGCTCAGTGGCAGATATTGAGGAGCTGCCAGAGGAGACGCGGCAGGTTTATATAACGGCTCACGACATCACCCCTGCTGACCACATTAAGATGCAGGCTGCTTTCCAGAAATATACAGACAATGCCGTATCAAAGACTGTCAATTTTGCCAATGAGGCAACAGTGAAGGAGGTTGAGGATGTCTATGTGCTTGCCTATAAATTGGGATGCAAAGGGGTTACCGTTTACAGAGACGGTTCAAGGGATGAGCAGGTACTCTCAAAGCAGACAAGTAAAACCCATGAGCAAGGCAGTGCAGAAAAGACAGATCAGAAATTGACCCCTAAAAAGAGGCCCGATCTTATAAAGGGCTCCACGAGACTTATGAAGACAGGCTGTGGCAATCTTTATGTGACCATTAATGAAGACAGCACAGGCAGACCCTTTGAGGTATTCACAAATATTGGCAAGGCAGGAGGATGTGCCTCATCTCAGGCTGAGGCGATAGGAAGGCTTCTGTCCCTTGCATTGAGGTCAGGGGTAGAGTCAGAGGAGATTGTAAAGCAGTTAAAGGGGATCTCATGCCACCAGCCATCCTGGTATGAGGGTGGAAGGATACTGTCCTGTTCAGACGCAATCGCCAAGGCGCTTGAAAAGTACCATTATCATGGGAGGACAGGAAAAGGCAACGGAGGAGCAAAGAAGGAGTCAACAGAATTTAGATATTTTGGCCACATAGGCGCCTGCCCTGAATGCGGAGGTGCAGTAGAACATGAAGGCGGCTGTGCAGTATGTCATAACTGTGGGTTTACAAGGTGCAGCGGATAGAGAGGACTAACAATTCTCAGATATACAGACCCGATTGGGATCAGTATTTCCTTGACATAGCAAAGGTTGTATCCTCTCGTTCCACATGCCTTAGAAGAAGATACGGAGCCGTTATTGTCAAGGACCATGTGATTGTAAGCACTGGTTATAATGGCGCCCCAAGGGGCATGATAAACTGTGTTGACAGGGGGACTTGCAGAAGGCAGGATTTAAAGGTTCCGCCTGGAGAAAGATATGAACTGTGCGAGGCTGTGCATGCAGAGCAAAACGCTGTTATAAGCGGCGCACCAGAGAGGATGAAAGATGGGGTTATTTATATAGCCGGTTTTGAACAGGATGGAGAGTATGCAGAGGGTAAGCCTTGTCTTCTATGCCGAAGAATGATCAGAAACGCCATGATAACGCAGATTGTATATATCGACAAGAATGGTGCGGTGGTAAGATGTTCCTATCCTGAATAGGCTTTTCAATCCAGAGTGGATATAAACCGATCCCAAAATTACCGATAGAAACCTGTAGGAGCAAGAGGGCATGCCTGAAAGCCTTTATACTGCCACAGGGTTTATTAAAAAAAGGGCCATAAGTCATTCAGTCACCAAGAGGGGATTGAAATAGCATTATTTGTAAAAGTCCAAAGGTCTCGTAAAGAGGTGTGGCAATAAAGCCTTTTCAGCACACCTCTTACTCCTATCGGCAATTTAAGGCCGA
>CALEDV010000060.1 GCA_937949555.1 uncultured bacterium
TCCCTGAAGGATGCCTCTGCCCTCAATCCCCACCTCGAACCTATCGCCCCTATGCCCCTGTCATACTTTCTGTAAAGATTCTTTATCTCCTCAAGCATAGAGTTTATAACCTTCTGATTCTCATCCCACTTTTTCTGATTCTCTTCCCACTTCCTATGATTCTCTTCCCTGTCCCTCTTTAGTTCCTCAAGAACCCTGTCAAACTTGTCTTCTGTCCTTTTTTTATCAGCAAATCTCTCAGAAGACAGCCTCAGCAGTAATTCCCTTACCTCAGGGTCCCTCTTGATAAATCGAGGCATCTCAGTAATGATAAGCCTTTTGATCTCTGTCTTTGTTAGAGATTTAGTGGGTATCTTTGCCGTAGTCACAGAAAATCATCACACAAATAGGCCTGATGTGTCAATTAAGCATACAGCAAGCATATTTTCTGCATCTGCTACAATAAAAAGTTCAGCAACGAGACGGGAGTTATATATTGGATCGGAGGGCCATTTCAAGGAGATTGTCAATAATAAGTGAATTGACCCTTTTTCCATTGACCCAAAATTGCCCTTAGGAATTTATAACAAAGGGGAGTATGCCTCAAGGCCTTTATACTGCCACAGGATTATCTAAAAAGGGCCTTGGTCTTAGGTTACCCTTGGGTGAATGCCTTTGCATTGTCTTTAGGGTGTAAGAGGTCTTTCAAATTGGTGTCTCAATAAAGCCTTTTCGGTACACCCCCCCTTTTTTTCTATCGGCAATCTTGGGATTGATCTTTGGCTTGACATTATATGCGCAATTGCAAATAATTATAAACACATTAATTCAACACACAAAGGAGGCAAGGTAAGATGCGGAGAAAAGGACTATATTTGTTTTTGGTGACTTTAATGATCTTTATGACCTATTCCCTATCCTTTGCGCAACCCAAGGGAGCAAAGGCACTCTTTGACAGTGGTGAAGGGACAAAGGTAGGCATAGTAACGGGCAAGACTGAAGCACCCAGAACTGAAGAAGTATCAGCACCACCTAAAGAGAGATATACAGGAATTTCCTACCAGTTAGTGCTCCTAAAAGATGATGGTTCCTTTAGTGTGGTCCCAAAGTCAAGGGTATTCAGAACAGGAGAGAAGATAAAGATGTTGGTAAGGACAAACAGGCCTGGACACCTGACAATAAGAAACATTGGCACCTCAGGCAATGTCAATATCCTTTTTAATGAATATGTTAATGCTTTGCAGATGATAGAAATACCAAAGTCAGGTAATATAAGATTCGTTGGTGCACCTGGCACCGAGATCGTTGAAGTGATGTTATCTAACGAGCCACTGTATCCAACCTCACAACCGCCACAGGTTATTGCAAGCAATAACCCACCACCAAGTTATGGCTCCTCTGCCCCTCCGCCTCCAAGTTATGGCTCCTCTGCCCCTCCGCCTCCAAGTTATGGCTCCTCTGCCCCTCCGCCTCCTCCACCTAGTTATGGCTCAAGCGATCCTCTAAATGCTCCGCCACCTCCTTCATCATCTTCAGATATAGCAAACCTCCCACCACCTCCTCCACAGGCACTTGCATACAATATCTCTGGTGGAAAGGGCATGAAAGGCGCAAAGGACTTAGTGCTTTCAGACAGCATGGACAGCAGCATAACAGTAGTTGATAGAAGGACGTGGCAACCTACAAAGGCTGGCGCTAAGGACCTTGTAGTGGAGTCTCAGGGGGGTTATAACTATGGTGTGGTGCCTGTATCGACCCTTCAAAATGGTGGGGTATTAATAACTGAGATTAAGCTTAGACACAGATAAAGGTGAAGATATGAACCAACCGCACTTGTTGAGGATAATTTCTTTAATTGTGCTTGCAACCTTTTTATTTACCTCCTGTGCCCCTCTACCACCTCCAGGCACTGCACTCACCGATGAACAAAGGAGAGAGGCCCAACAGCAGTGTATTGCAAGATACTCTGTTGCTGGCGCTGTCGGAGGTGCCTTAGTAGGTGCCCTTCTTGGTGGTAGTGGAAGCAGGGGAGTAGGCGCTGCTATCGGCGCTATGGCAGGAGGCGCACTGGCATTTGCGCTTGCTTATGGGCATTGTATGTCTTTGTATTCCGACCTAAGAAGCTACCCTGTAGCCGGTGCCCAAGAGACCGCCACAAGGATAGGTTATAACCCAAGTCAAGGTAATCTACTGAAGATTGAAGACTTCTATCTAAATCCAAACGGTGTTGCCCCTGGTGGAAAGGTTCAGATGGGAGGCTCTTACTATGTAATGGCCCCTGAAGGCACCAGGGAGATAAAGATTGTTGAAACGAGAAGCCTCGAACTCCTTGATGCCTCAAACAACGAATGGAAAAAACTTGGTTCTGTGGACCAGGAGATAGTCTCTGCCATCGGAACGCGGAGGGCAGAGGGACATTTTGACATGCCACAGGAACTTGCTGAGGGGACTTACAGGATTACCCTAAAGGTATCAGGCAATGGTTTAGAGGATTCACGGACGCAAAACCTAACGGTAAAAAAGGGTCTTGCCATGGGGCCTTCTACAACACCATCTTCAGGGCAATCTCCTAGTCAATACACTCAAACAGCCTATGTGCCAGGACAGAAGACTGTGGAGCCAATGGCAAAGAGGCAGGTTGCCGTCATAAAACCAGCAATGCTGTCTGTTAAAAAAGAGCCCTCTGTGACGGCACCTAATGTTGCTATTGTTAAACAATTTGACCTCTTTGATGTCATTGGATCCAAGAAAATCAAGAATGAGCTATGGCATCATATAGATTTGAAAGATGGCAAGTCAGGCTGGGTACTTGACAAGGACATCAGTTTAAAGGACTAAGCTATGGTGAAGACAAGACTGTTACATACGATAGTTTTACTACTTTTACTCTCCTTTGGGGTCTCTGTATCTAACTCCCAGCAGACCCCTGTAACGGAATCCCACATAGCAACCATAAACAAGCTCTTCAGGGACAACAATATCATGGCTGGCTACGTGGAATTTGACAGATACGGAAGACTGCAACTTAAGGGTAGCTATCAAGATGAAAAGGAGGTTGACAGGGCATTCTCTCTGGCTCAAACGGTTGTTGGTATAAGATGGGTGTCCCCTGTCACCCCAGAGGACATCAAGGTAAAGGAATGGGAGAAGAAATTTGGTGACCTATTTAAGAGGTCACTGGTTGTAAAGCCCGAGGTGAGGACAGACAGGGGCGATTATAAACCAGGTCCCATCAGAAACCGATATGCCCTTGTTGTAGGCGTTGGTAAATTCAGAGAGACAAAGATCACAAGGCTTGAATTCGCAGTATCTGATGCAAGGAGTTTCTATAACTTCCTCACAGACCCCAGAAGGGGTGGCTTCAATAGGCAAGATGTGGCATTCCTTGCCGATGAATATGCCACAAAGGCAAACATCGCAAGGGAGATGGAAAGGATAAAACAAACGGCCATGCCTGATGACCTTGTGGTGGTATATATCAGTAGCCACGGGTCTCCACCTGATAAGCGGGGGGCCGTTAACCTCGTCACTTATGATACTGAGGTCAATCCGAGAGAAAAGATATGGTGGACCTCTATAAACGAAGAGATGCTCAAGGATTTTGTTGAGAATGTAAGGGCAATGCGCCTTGTAATGATATTAGACACCTGTTACAGTAATGGGGCTTATCGCGCTGTGCCAGGATTCCTACCGCCAGGTGGCAAATCCCTCGGCTTAGGTGATGAGGAGGGACACGGGATTACCAATGAATATGGCAAGAGGTTATTAGGCGCAAAGGATTTAGTGATTGAAGATGCCCCAAAAAAGGCTGGAGACAAACCGATGAACCTAATGCCCGATGAGGATGGTTGGGGCAAGGTGCTTATAAGCGCAAGCGGTGCAGGAGAGAGGTCCTGGGAATCTGACAAGCTCAGGCAAAGCATCTTCACATACTATTTTATTGACGGTTTGAATAAGAACCAGGGTTCCGTAAAAAATGCCTTTAATTACTCAAAGCCCTTAGTAATCCAAAGGGTAAAACAGGAAAAGGGGTATGACATAGATCAAACACCCCAAGTAATCTCTACCAGCCAGTATTGGGATATGCGTCTATCGCAGAGTAAAAGAAATTAGATCTAAGGAGGATTGCAAGGATGTCACAGAGATGTTTTGTAATACTGTTTTTAATTGTTTTTGTCCTTTACGGTTGTGATAAGTTCTCTCCCTCAAAGACAGAAGAGACAAAACCTGCACCTATAGCCCAAGCACCAGAACCTGCCCCTGCCCCTGCTCAACCCCAACCCCCAGCAGCTCCATCAGGACCATCTACCGATGCAAAGCTCAACCTACAGCAAGGTATGAACTACATGAGGGCAAAGGACTGGGACAATGCCATCAGCGAATTTACCTTGGCCATACAGAAATATCCCCAGTATGATACGGCTTATTCAAACAGGGCTGTTGCCTATATGCAGCAAAAGAAGTTTAACAAGGCAATGGACGACCTTAAAGAGGCAGAGAAGATAAACCCAAAGAATCCAAACACACACTACAACTTTACCTGCTGGTATTCTCTACAAAACCAACTTGACCGTGCCCTTGATTCCCTTGATAAGACTCTTCAATATGGTTTCACTGAATATGATGCCTTCAGAAACGACCCAGATTTAAGCAATGTAAGGAAGCATCCAGAATTTAGGAAGATACTGGAGAAACACAAGGTATTCCTTAAGCAAGTAGGCTCATAAGACTCAATATCAATTGCCCCCTGCCATGCCTAAAAACTGACAGGGGGTGTCACTTCTTTCCATCGAATATGCCTATGGATTGCCCTGACAGGACTGGAAATGGCAGTGGTCTCAAAACTCTTAAGTTGCCAATTATTTGCCCTGCTACTTTGATAAAGTTTTCCTGCCTAGCCTCTTTTTTATGTAGGCAATTTAAGGTTAAAAATTTATATTGACATTACCTATCAATGGATTTATGATAAGGAAAATTTATGTTTTTGTTTTGTTTTAACAACAACAAAACAAAAGGGAGGAGGCTGCAAATGGATGTATCAAGAAGGGACTTCTTGAAGATTACCGGCGGCACTGCAATTGCTGGTGCAGTAGGCATAAGCATTGAGGCTAAGGATGCCAACGCCGCTGCTGGGTTGAGGACCAAGGATGCAAAGGTAACAACCACTGTTTGCCCCTATTGCTCAGTAGGTTGCAGCATACTGGTCCATACCAAGGACGGCAAGGTCATCAACACCGAAGGCGATGCAGAATCACCAATCAATGAAGGCGCCCTATGCCCAAAGGGTGCCTCCCTGTATGAACTTGCAAACAACCCCTATAGGCTAAAGACACCCCTCTACAGGGCGCCAGGCGCTTCAGAGTGGAAGGAGGTTGAATGGGACTGGGCCCTTGATCAGATAGCCCGAAGGATAAAGGACACAAGGGACAGGACCTTCAAGGCCACCTCAAAGATCAAGGTCAAAGAAAAGGGACCTGATGGAAAGGATGTAGAGGTAGAGAAGGAGTTTGTTGTCAACAGGACTGATGGCATAGCCCATGTGGGCAGTGCAGCATTGGACAACGAAGAGTGTTACCTCATCCAAAAACTGACCCGTTCTTGGGGCCTTGTATGGATTGAACATCAGGCCCGTATATGACACTCCGCAACTGTAGCGGCTCTGGGAGAGTCGTTCGGACGCGGTGCCATGACAAATCACTGGATTGATGTCAAGAATGCCGATGTAATACTCGTTATGGGAGGCAATCCAGCATCAAATCACCCCATATCCATGAAATGGATCATGAAGGCAAGGGAGAAGGGTGCAAAGCTTATAGTTGTTGACCCAAGATTTACCCAAACCGCTGCTAAGGCAGACATATATGCCCAGATTAGGTCTGGCACCGATATAGCCTTCCTTGGTGGCATGATCAAGTATATTATTGATAACAATCTTTACTTTAAGGAATATGTCATTAATTACACTGATGCACCTTTTATAGTAAAAGAGGACTTCAAGATGCCTGGTGAGCTCGATGGTCTCTACTCAGGCTATGATGAAAAGACAAGGAAGTACGATAAGGCTACCTGGTCCTTCCAAATGGATGAAAATGGGTTGCCAAAGAGAGACAACTCCCTCAAAGACCCCAGAAGTGTATTTCAACTCCTTAAGAAACACTACTCGAGATACACCATTGACAAGGTCTCTGAGGTAACTGGCACACCGAAGGAGAAACTATTACAGGTTTACAAGACCTATGCATCCACAGGCAAGCCAAACAGGGTTGGTACAGAACTCTATGCCATGGGATGGACCCAACACACCGTTGGCACTCAGAATATAAGGGCAATGTCAATTATACAACTACTACTTGGCAATATAGGTATGGCAGGAGGTGGCATAAACGCCCTCAGAGGGGAGTCCAATGTACAGGGGGCAACAGACTACGGCGTCTTGTTCCATATATTGACCGGTTATAACCCCACACCTTCAGCATCCTTAGTGGACCTTAAAAGTTACATAGAGAAATTCACACCTAAGACCAAAGAGACAAGGAGCGTTAACTGGTGGTCAAACAGACCTAAATATATCACCAGCTATCTTAAGGCAATTTATGGTAGCAAGGCAACGGAGGAAAATGACTATTGTTACAGTTATCTTCCTAAGCTCGATGACGGTATGAATGCCTCATGGCTCAATCTATTTGACAATATGTACAAAGGTAAGTTTGAGGGCTTCTTTGCCTGGGGACAAAACCCAGCCTGTTCCAGCGCAAATGCAAACAAGGTCAGAAAGGCCCTGGCAAAACTCAAATGGATGGTCAATGTGAATCTATGGGAGAACGAGACCAGCACCTTCTGGAAAGGCCCTGAAATGAATCCTAAGGACATAGAGACAGAGGTATTTATGCTACCCTGTTCCGCATCAATGGAAAAAGAGGGCAGCATAAGCAACTCAGGGAGACTGGCACAGTGGAGATACAAGGCTGTTGAGCCCTATGGTCAGAGTTTGCCTGATGCAGAGATAATGAACGAGCTCTACTACAGGGTTAAGAGGCTATATCAGAAGGAGGGAGGAAAGTTCCCGGATCCGATCATTAATCTAACCTGGGACTATGGAGAAAAGGACAAGGATGGCAAGGTAAAACACCTCGATATCCATGCAGTGGCTAAGGAGATAAACGGTTACTACCTTGAGGATGTCTATGATAAGAAGGTTGATCCCCCGAAATTGATTGGCAAGAAGGGGGAATTGATAAACGGTTTTCCAAACCTTCAGGCCGATGGCACAACATCCTGTGGCAACTGGCTATACTGCGGCAGTTATGCCCATGTAGATGGGAAGATCGTCAATAAGATGGCAAAAAGGGGCAAGGACGACCCTACAGGTCTTGGCTTGTTCCCCAATTGGGCATGGTCATGGCCCCTTAACAGGAGGGTTATTTATAACAGGGCATCGGTTGATCCAAAGGGCAATCCTTGGGATCCAAATCGTGCCATTATCAAATGGAATCCAACAAAGATAAATCCAGCAACTAATAAGCCTGGCATGTGGGAGGGAGACATCCCCGATGGACCTGCACCGCCCCTTGCTGATGAAAAGGCAGGCAAGCTGCCCTTTATTATGAAACCCTTAGGGGTGGCCTCCTTATTTGGTGCTGGCCTTGCAGATGGTCCATTCCCAGAGCATTACGAACCCCTTGAGTGTCCATTGCAGGAGAATCCCTTTAGCAAAAAGCAGCGAATAAACCCAACAATCAAGCTCTTTTACTCAAAAGAGGGTGGTCTTCAGGAAGACATATTCCTCAGTTGCGATGTTAGGTTCCCCTATGTGTGCTCTACCTATAGGGTTACTGAACACTGGCAAACTGGTGTTATGACAAGACATACACCATGGCTCCTTGAACTTCAACCTCAGTTGTTTGTTGAGATCAGCAAAGAACTGGCTGCTGAGAAGAACATAAAGACAGGGGATAAGGTAATCGTCTCTTCAGCAAGGGGAAAGGTTTGGGCCATTGCAAATGTCACTGACAGGCTCAAGCCCTTTAAGGTGATGAACTCAACGATACACCAGGTAGGACTGCCCTATCATTACGGATGGAAGTTCCCAGTTGATGGCAGCGGAGGAGACACCGCAAATCTTCTCACCCCTACCGTAGGCGATCCAAATACCATGATCCCCGAATCAAAGGCATTCATGGTAAATATCGAAAAGGCATAGGGGGTGATACAATGGGAAGAAAGGCATTATTAATCAGTCCAGAGTTGTGTATTGGTTGCAGGGCCTGCCAGGTAGCATGTAAATCCTGGCAGCAACTACCTGCAGACAAGACGAAGAATACAGGTAGTTACGAGAATCCTGGCGACCTTACACCAAACCTTTACAACAAGATAAGATTTGTGGAGGTCCCCTCACAGGAAAACCCCGTTAGGTGGTTATTTGTAAGTCAGAGGTGCATGCATTGCGACGACGCAGGCTGCATGAAGATATGCCCTGCCCCAGGCGCCCTCTATAAGACCAAGGAGGGTATTGTGGCCTTCAATAAGGACAAGTGTATTGGCTGTAAACTATGTGTTGCAGGCTGCCCCTTTGACGTGCCCCGTTATGATGAAAAGGGTAAGATCTCAAAGTGTAATCTCTGTGAAGATAGGGTGGCTGAAAACATGATACCTGCATGTGCCAAGACCTGCCCTACAGGTTCTATAAAGTATGGCGACTGGGATGAGATGGTGGCAAGCTCCAAAAAGGCTGGTTACGAAAAGCTCTATGGTCAGATGGACCTCGGAGGTTTAGGGGTCCTTTATGCCTTCAAGGACACTCCAAAACTCTACGGACTCAATGAAAGGCCTCAGATACCAGAGTCTATTGTATTCTGGCACAATGTGCTAAAACCCTTAGCTTATATTGGACTTGGCGGTGTGGTGGCAGCCTCTGCCCTACACTATCTGCTCATTGGTCCCCATAAAGAAGAGGAGGAGGTATAAACAATGGCTGAAATGGTTAGAAAGGCAAGCGCCTTTGAGATATTTAATCATTGGGTTCTGGCAATTAGCTGTCTACTATTGGCCCTGTCAGGGTATGGCTTTCTCTTTAAGCTTGAAGGAATTACTGCCCTCTTTGGTGGTGCAAATGCCATGAAGGACATACACAATTACCTTGGCATAGTCTTTACCCTGTCTCTTTTTCTAAGTATCTTTAACTGGCTCAAGGACGCCCTATCCTTTGATTCCGATGACATCAAATGGATAGCCTGTGCTGGAGGGTATCTCTCAAAGCATCCTAAAGTACCACCTATGGGAAAGCTAAACACAGGGCAGAAGTTATATTATCTCGCCCTCCTTGCCTTCGGGATAGCTATTGCTATAAGTGGCTTTGTAATATGGCTGATGCCGGGGCAGAGAAATTACATCATCCTGTCGCATTTAGTGCACAACATCAGCTTTGTGGTGCTTATGATAGCAGTGCCTGTGCATATATACCTTGCCACCATTGCAAACCCAGGCACCTTTAGGATAATGGTTTACGGCACTGTGCCATATAAATGGGCTGCCAAAAGACACCCAAAATGGATTCAAGAACTAAGTCACGGTAAATAACCACCTCTGAGCCCCAGAGGCATAGGGATAACCATTAATCCTTTATTAGCCTCTGGGGTTTTATCCCAAGTTTCTCCCTCAATTATTTACAATGCCGGGGATAGACTATTTATTTCCAAAAATATTCAACTGGTTTAAGTGTTCTTTAATCCTCTGCTCTGCTAACTTCACATAGGAAGGTTCGATATCATAGCCGATATAATGTCTGCCATCTTTTAATGCCGCAAGACAGGTAGTGCCACTACCACAAAAGGGGTCTAAAACAATATCTCCTGTGTGCGTGTACAATTGAATCAGCCTATGCGGTAATTCTTCAGGAAATGGAGCAGGATGTCCGATACTTCTTGCAGAAACGGCTGGGAATGTCCAGACGCTTTTTGTCCACTCAAGAAAATCTTCTTTAGTGATTGTATCTTTTTTATGTCCTTTTGTTCTTGAAAAGGATTCCTTAGAAAATACCAAGATATATTCGTGAATGTCTCTTAATACTGGATTGCCTGCAGACAACCAACTGCCCCAGGCGGTTGAGGGATTTGCGCTTGATGCCTTGTTCCAGATAATTTCTCCTCTCATTAGAAAACCAATCTCAAGCATATCCTCAATGATATAAGCATGCAAGGGGATATATGGTTTTCTTCCAAGATTGGCAACATTTATACATGCCCTGCCGCCTGTAACAAGGACAGGGTATGTTTCCTTAAACGCTGTTTTTAATTTGCCGATAGAAAAAAAGGGTGGGTACGCCAAAAAGACCTTATCGAGAGGGCATGGAAAACACTCAAACAGTCCTTTTGTTTGCCCTGGGGTACAATTATTACAAATTTATATCGATACATTAGAGCGACTGCTATTGACATTTGACCTAATATAATCTTATCGTAGCCTGTAAATAATCAGGTAACCGATGTTACCACTTAAAAGGAGAGGGCATGATGAACCGTTTATGTAGAAGTATGCTTGAAATTGTTCTTATGGCAATGATTATTTTTATTATTCCGGCAACGACGTTTTCTGGTGAGAAAATAGACATCCGCTATCTTGTCAAGGGTAAGAAGGTTATTCCAGTTACTTACCGGATTGGCCACTGGGAGATCACCGATATCAAGCTGCCAGATCTGGTGGTAACCAATAAAGAGAAGACCGCCATAACCATCTATCAGGCAGAGGTGATCGGCAAGGTCTCAGGCGTTGAAAGGACACGTCTTCAGATATACCGCAAAGAATTATCAGAGGCAATTGCCTTGACAGCCGATATGCTAAACAAACAGAAGCCACCGCTGGCTACTGTGCAATTGTCTTTAGGTAATGTGGCGCTTCCCGAAGGCATACTGTCTGAAAATGGCAGGGCGACCAAGGGACAAAGCATTGTGCTCCCACTTTCGAAAATTGCCTATCTCCATTATGTCGGTAAAGAGAAGATAGATGGCATGGAGATTAAGTTGACTATAAAGTCCGGCAGACAAAAGATGCTCGCCTCTATCCCCGTGCAACTGACTTTCTATGAGGCAAAGGGGAAATACACCTTTCCTGTAAAAGGCGATGTGCAGATGGCCTTCCTCCCACTGAGCTACATACACCACCGTGGATCTGCATCTCAGGAATTTGCTATGGATGTGGTGGGGGCGAACCAGAAAGAGGCAACATCCTTCACTGAAATCTCAAGTCCCAAACCCAAGAGTCTTTCCGATTACAGCATCTGGGGACGGGAGGTTGTGGCCATAGGAGATGGCGTGGTCTTGGAGGTGGGGGATAAGTTCCCTGAGGAACCGATGAGCGACCCTGCCCAATTTACAAAACAAGGATATTCCCTTAGCCTCATCAAAGAATTGGCCCCAAAGATTGGCTGGACAAATGCCATAGCCGGTAACTACATTGTTATCGATCACAAAAACGGTGAGTACAGTGCCTATTGCCACCTACAGGAGGGGTCTATAGGTGTGAAAGCTGGGGACAGTGTGCACAAGGGTATGGTTATCGCCAAGGTCGGAAACACAGGGAACTCAGGCGCACCACACCTACATTTTCAATTGATGGATTCACAGGACTTCTTCACCGCCAACGGCCTTCCAGTGATGTTTGAGGATGTGCCAGCACAGGTTATGATCGCTGGATTCCCCGTTAAGGGCAATACCCTAAGCTTCAGCGACAGCATCTTCTATACAGTGCCATAATCATGAAAGGGCGCTTTCAGGGCTTGGCAATAATCTGATAATATATTGGCTGGAGGAACAAAGAGAAGGCAGGCTGAAGTGATATCCCAAATGCCGATAGCGATAGAAACCTGTGGGAGCAAGAGGGCATGCCTGAAAGCCTTTATACTGTCACAGGGTTTATTAAAAAGGGCCATAGGTCATTCAGTGACCAAGAGGTGATTAGTCTGGCTTTATCTGTAAAGGTACAGAGGTCTCGTAAAAAGGCGTGGCAATAAAGCCTTCTCAGCACACCCTCTTACTCCTATAGGCAATTTAGGGTGATATCAAACCACTTGCATTACTATTGATATTGTTGTAAAATTTTAGCCCTTCATGGATAATTACTATCATATAAAATACCAGCGAGGTGTACAAATGACTAAGGCAGATTTGGTATCTCTTTTGTTTGAGAGGGTTGGGCTTCCAAAGGCTGAGGCACACTCTATAGTAGAATTAGTATTAAACAACATAAAGGACTCCCTGCTTGCAGGAGAGGTTGTCAAGATATCAGGATTCGGCACATTTCAGGTTAGGAAAAAAAGTGCCCGCATAGGCAGAAATCCCAGGACCAAACAGGAGGTGGAGATTACCCCTCGAAAGGTAGTTACCTTCAAGGCAAGTGAACAACTCAAAGACATGGTAGAAAAGACAATAGCTCCATAATCAAGTGTCTCAGTGAACAAAAATCAGAATGCAGAGGACCCTTTACAGCCCTTTAGTCTTTCTTCGGAGAAGATTTTTTATAAAATTGGCGAGGTTAGCAAGATTACGGGTCTTGAGAGCCATGTAATTAGATACTGGGAATCTATGTTTCCTGCCCTAAGGCCTAAAAAGAGTAAATCTGGACAGAGAATATATGAAAAAAAAGATATTGATTTAATAATATATATAAAAAAGCTCCAGATAGAAGAGGGATACACTATTGAGGGTATAAAAAGACGCTTGACAAACCCAAATACCCAAGACCAGAACAACATTAATATAGCCTCAGAGCTATCGGTGCAGGAAATCCTAAAGAATATTAAATCCAGACTAATCTCAATACTTGAGGGTATCAAGTAACCACTGGCATTTTCGGCATGAGGACCTGTTGCCCTTGAATTGCCTATTTTCTTTGTTATAATGACCAAAATATTATTCAAAGCGGTTAAGTTATGAAGGACCTCAAAAAAAAGTTATGGCTGCCCATTGCTTTGCTCACTTTATCAAGCCTGATCCTCTATTTAGTCTTTCCTAAAATAATAGCCTTAACGGCAAGACACCTTACAGGACACTCAATTGCCTTCGAAGAAATAAAGGCTATGAGTGGATATATCAGAGGTCTAAAGATCTCAGGCGGCGACTTCAGCCTTGAGTCGGCCCACATAAAAATAGGAAATCCATTAATAGGCATACTCAACAACCATTTTGATGAGATATCCCTTTATAATCCATCCCTTTATATTACACAGGTTTCAGCAAAAGAAAGGGATCTGAGCTTTATCAAGAACCTGCCAAGGGTTAATAAACTAACCATTGAAAGAGGTTCTGTGATCATCGCTGATAGGGACTCAAAATACGAAGTTACCCTTTCTTCAATGAAACTAACCCTAAAAGATTATTCACCCCAAAGGGGTGGACAGTTAGACATTGAGATGTTTTACAGCATTAAGGATAGGATTAACAACAAAAAATTATTCTCTGGCCTTTTGGTTGCTGATTCAAGGATCCATCCATTTATTACAAAAAATATATCTATGAGTGGCTCCTTTAGCCTATCCTTAGATAACACAGAGGCAGGGTTTATTGGATTTGGCTCCTCTATGGTCAAGGGTAGCTTTATATATGAAAATGGCGGATTCTCGCTTGATAGGGTTGATGCAAATTTTTCAAGCCTATCCCTTGAATTTGCAGAAAAAAAGGTGTTTTTAGGCAATTTACAATTAAACACTGCCATCTCTTTTGATACCCAAAGCATGGATCTGCAATTTATTAATATATCAGGGGCATTAAGAGCGCTTGGCAAAATCACCGGTACTATTGACATAAAATTAGATAAAAACTATCCCTATCACTGTAATCTAACCCTCCATGAGACTGATATACAGGAAAGCGTTAAACTTTTAAAGCCTATTATTCCTGATTCCCTGAACAAATGGAACCTATCAGGGAAAACCACTGTTGAGGCAATCCTCAAGGGGTCTATGCAAGACAGCGCCCTCACACTTGAAGGTGTGGCCTCAATAAACCTTGCCGAACTGGCTTTCGCATCTGAGGATGGATTGAAGGCTGGACAGGGCATAAGCGGAAAGCTGGTTATAGACATAAGATACCCACAGGACTTAAAAAAAAACACCCCTATCGCCTTAAAAATAGCCTCTGACCTCTCAAAGGGCGAGTATCTCTGGGACCGTTTCTATCTAAACCAGCCAAATAGGACACTTAAAGCAATGGCAACACTAAACCTTAAAACAACCCGTGACAACCCTAATGAGATAGCCATTGAAACGGACCTATTCTCTACTGGTTCCTATAGGATATTCATTTCAGATAAGTCCGACAGCTTAAATATTAATGCAGTCCTATCGGATATCAACCTTAAGGAGTTATACAAAACTATTCTGATGGACTCACTCCACTCTATATTGCCAATCACAAAGGATATGGACATCTCAGGTGGAGTAGATATAAATATGGATGTCCATATATCAGAAAAAAGATACTCCCTTGATGGGGCTATTGATATTAAGGGATTGTCCCTTTGGACTCCCTCTATAGAGATGGGCATTGAAGAGGTTAGTGCAAGCCTGCCCATACATATTAACGAATCCAACGAAGAGGGTTTACACAGATATGATGATGCACAAGGCTTCCTTTCAGTTCAAAGGGCAAAGATAAGGAACATTGAGTTAAGGGGTCTTCATATGCCCCTGAGGGCTGAGCAGAACTTAATACTTCTCTCTGCTCCCATAGAGACGGGTTTGCTTGGAGGGAAACTCAGCATTGAGGCTGTAGAGGCAGGGCTTAGTATCAGGGAGCCTATATGGCTAAAGACCTCTTTCAGATTAAATGAGGCAATGGTTGCTCCAATAACAGAGTCCCTCGGCTTTGGCTCCTTTAGCGGTAGGCTTAATTCCCATATATCCGATGTAAAACTAAAGGGCAGAACTCTATCAACAGAAGGCTATATAGAGATAGATATCTTTAAAGGCAGGGTATTGATCTCAAACATCCATGGAGAAATGCCCTTTAACTATTTTGGTGCAGATATTGACTTCTCTGGGATTGACCTTGAAAGATTGACTGAAACTATAAAAATAGGCAGAATAACAGGTATTATTAAGGGCTCAATCAAAGGACTTGAGATTCAATATGGCCAAGCAGCCAGCTTTGTAATGGACATAGAATCTGTCCCTACAGAAGATGTAAAACAGACTGTTAGCACCGATGCAGTAGAGAACATCTCCATCTTGGGTACTGGTTCAGAGGGAATTTCAAGGGTTTTATCCACAGGCATAAACCAGTTTTTCAAAGAATTCCCCTATAGAAAACTTGGCATAAGGTGTGTTCTTGAGAATGATGTGTTCACTATTAGAGGAAAGATATTCGAGGGTGGAAAGGAATATATTATAAAGAGGGGATTATTCAGGGGCATTGATGTGATCGTCCAGAACCCAGACAACTCCATTAGTTTTAAGGATATGCAGAACAGGCTTGCAGCGATCTTTGAACAACACAAGTCAAGTGATTCATATAAAAAATCAAAGGAGGAATAATAATGAAGGGTAAAAGACTTGGATTATTGCTGCCCCTTCTTGTGGCAGCCTGTGTTACAGTGAACATCTATTTTCCAGCCTCAGCGGTCCAGAAGGCTGCCGATGAGATCGTAGATGAAATAAGGGTTGAAAGGGGTAAAAAACCTGAGACAAAGCCTGAGATAAAGAAAGATGAAAAAACAGGTCAGCAGAGTATGCAAATACATCAGACAATAGCAACCCTGCTAAGCCCTTCAGAGGTTTATGCAGAGATAAATGTAGAGATTTCAACCCCCGCCATAAGGGCACTAAAAGAGGCCATGAGGGGGAGATTTACCTATCTCCAGTCCTTTTATTCAAGGGGCGCTATTGGAGAAAACAGGGATGGATACTTAGAGATCAGGGACACTGCTATGCTTAATCTAAAAGAAAAATCCGATATTATGAATCTGGTCAATCAGGAAAACAGAGACAGACAGTCCCTCTACAATGAGATAGTAAAGGCCAACAGATTCGGGCCCGAGACAATGCCTCAGGTGCAGAGGATATTTGCCAATAGTTGGCGTGGAAAATCCCAGCCCGGCTGGTGGATACAAGAGGACTCAGGACAATGGAGACAGAAATAGCCTATAAGACAGAGGATATGATTAGTAAAGTAATTATAAAGATTGCCCTATGACCGAGATCTTTAAAGAAAATACAGATAGGCTGTTTCTAATTGCAGGCCCCTGTGTTATAGAGAACTGGGAGACAACTTACGAAACAGCCTCAATGCTCAAAGAGATCTGCAGTGAACTATCAATCCCTTTCATATTTAAGACCTCCTATGATAAGGCTAATAGGAGTTCTCTGAAGTCCTTTAGAGGACCAGGCATCGATAAGGGATTGCAGATAATAGGGGATATTAGGGCAAGGCTCAATATCCCTGTTATAACCGATGTCCACTCCCCGGAAGAGGCAGAGATGGTTTCTGAGCATGTGGATTACTTACAGATACCTGCCTTTTTATGCAGACAGACAGACCTCATCATTGCAGCCTCAAAGACAATGAAGGCAGTAAATATCAAAAAAGGCCAATTCTTGGCGCCCTGGGATGTAAAAAACATTATTGATAAATTCACCTCCACAGGGAACCGCAACCTCACCATTACAGAACGGGGCACATGCTTTGGTTACAACAATCTCGTGGTTGATTTTAGAACCTTTCCCATTATCAGGTCCTTTGGCTATCCTGTAGTCTTTGATGCTACCCACAGTCTTCAACTACCAGGGGGACTGGGGACATGCTCAGGGGGACAGAGGGAGTTTATTGAACCCCTTGCAAGGGCAGCCGTCGCCTGCGGTATTGATGGACTTTTTATGGAAACCCATCCAGACCCCGATAAGGCGCTCTGCGATGGGCCTAATATGATAGGGCTTAGGGACCTCTTCCCATTGCTTAGGACCTTAAAGGCAATCAACGAGGCATGTAAGGGATAAAAGAAACCGAATATCGGTCAATAATCTTCTTAACAAACCACTATTGCT
This sequence comes from uncultured bacterium, assembly GCA_937949555.1. Taxonomy (GTDB): domain Bacteria; phylum Nitrospirota; class Thermodesulfovibrionia; order Thermodesulfovibrionales; family Dissulfurispiraceae; genus DUZI01. The sequence goes on from CALEDV010000060.1 coordinate 17,009, forward strand.
ACCCCTATTAAGAATTAAGAAAACGATGAATCCTCTGGGGTTCAGATACTTTCTTGTCATACTGACCAATCATAAACGGTCATACTTATCTGCCCTTCCCTTGCATCTGTCAACGGGATAACGGGACTCATTCTTTCTTATCTTACCCTTAACAGTCTCAATAAGGTCTATATTATTATCCCTGCAAAACAAGAGAAGGTATATGGCAATATCGGCAATCTCCTCTTTAACCGCCTCTATCGCCTCAGATTTGAGATATGTCTCTGCCTGTTCATCGCTCTTCCACTGGAAATGCTCAAGGAGTTCAGCAGCCTCAAGACATATAGATAGAGCCATATCCTTTGGCTTGTGGAACCTCTCCCAGTCCCTTCTGTTTCTAAAATCCACGAGTAGTTCTGTTATTTCCTGCAGTTCATCCATTTTTAAAGGGGAGTAGATATATTGATTTCATAGGTGCCTACACTTACCTGAGTCATCATACCAGCATCCCATAGGAGATTAGCCACCTTAGTCTTAGACCTTGCAGGCACTACCAATAGGAGTTTTAATCCCTGCTCAAGAATGGATTTCCATTTTGACACCCGCTCCTCCAAAAGGGTTTTATCTGTCTCAACACATATTGCAGCAATCTTTAAGCCATGATTTGAAAGAATAATATCAGGCTCTGAGTCCCTATTTAATAACACCTCGCTATACTGACGCAAATATCTGACCTTTAACTGCTCAATCACCAAACCCTTTAACATTGTGTCATTGTCCAATTATATACCCCTTCAAAATCCTATCTATTCTTTTTTGTAAAATCTACCTCTATTACCTTTGCCCCACCTTTGATATTACTATTCTCTAACCTCTTGGCAGGAACATCATCCTTTGATAATGAGTCTGTAACCGGCTTATCTACAGTGAATATTTTGGCAATCTCAGCCTCATTAACATCTGCTACGAAACGTATGTTTATATCGGGAGAGTATATCATCACTATATCTCCTGAGGGAATGTAGCATTTCTCCACTGTGGTGCCAAAGGAGAGCTTTGCATTAATTGCCCCCTCAGACCAATTAAAATTCATTTGCTGATTAAAGGCAAGTATTATTCCCCTATCCTTCTCCCCCTTAGTAAAACCCCTGTTGCCGAGTTTGACTTTTTCGGAGTAACGAACCATCACATAAACCCTCCCAGTCATATTGATAATCTCACAAAAAACAAGCTCTTTGAGTTTATCCAAATTGGCCTTAAAATCCCTGTTCATTAACCTCGTCCTCCATCTAAAAGGCTTATTGATAAAATATAAATTATGTATAGTCTATTCAGTCTGGTTACTTTACTTACCATACTACATCTGAGGTATTCACATAAACAAAAAACTTAATCATACTGTTGGCAATACTATAACACATAGCAAATTTAGAATTAATACTCCTCCCTTGCCATCATTAAGACCCACAGTCAAAATCATCCATTCTTAAGGCCAATCTGTCCCATCTTAAGGACTGTAATACCTTTGCCTGTGTATGTATCAAGTTGTGTTTGATAAAATTTACTATCTCCTCTTGCCCAGAAACACCATAAAAGGGGAGCATAATCTTAAAGGCCCGATCATTTATCTCCTTTGGTGGTGTCAGGACCTCTCTACGTCTTGTGTAATAAGGGTCTTCGCCCTCAGCGCAGGCTTTTCCAAATACATTAAACTGACGGCATGCTATGGGCCTCATAGGATGTATTGAACAGGAAGTCCCGACTAAAAAGGGACATCTCGCCTCTCCCTTAAAGTTAACAAGCTGGGCTTTCAGGACTCCTCTATCTTTGCCCTTAATTTTTTCAATCACATACCAGTATATACCTACAAGTTCCAATGGATACACGGGTATATCCTTATGGGTCATGCAGCAATTACAACAGTCCTTCTTGCATGCAAGGGGAAGCCCTGTCTTCTTTTCCTGTCTGAGTAGGGCATTCTCAATGCCGCTGTCAACTACGGCATAGGCTTCAAGAAGCATACTGAGCCATGGATGTTTTTGCTCATCCTCCTGATAAATTAAAATCCTCTTGGAAGTTCTTTTATACATGTAATCTCCTTATTTACCATTGGTGTCTTATCATGATGATGTGTGATATAATGCAATTCCTTATGATAGCTGAAAAAATAAAGGATCTTGATCCAGAATTGCAAGAAAGGATAAACCCCTTCTTTAGGGAGATTATATCCCTTTGGGGCAACAAAATGCACTCCCTTTACCTTGTAGGAAGCGCAATCACTGGAGACTTCATGAAGGGCAAATCAGACATTAACTCTCTCTTGATTGTCAATGCAATAGACTTCAATGACCTACAATCCCTTTGGGAATTAGGCAGAAGACACAAGAAAAGAGGGATTGCAGCCCCTCTATGCCTTACTCCTGCTTACATAAGGGATTCATTAGATGTTTTCCCGATTGAGTTTCTTGACTTCAAACTCATACACATCAATATTACTGGCGATGACCTATTAGCAGAATTAAATATCAAGAGGGAACATCTCCGACTTCAATGTGAAAGGGAAATAAAATCCAGGCTAATCAATCTTAGACAGGGCTTTCTTTCCTCCTTAGGAGAGGACAAATACTTAAGGGCAATCCTAATTGACTCCGTAAACGGCACAGCGCCCTTATTTAGGGCAATCCTAACCCTGCTTGACAAGCCATCGCCCCTTAATAAGGCTGATTTGTTTTCTGCGCTGGAAAACCAATTTGGCATTGACAATAATACCTTCAAAAGGACACTCCTCCTAAAACAGGGAAACCTTAAACTAAAAGACAAGGAGTGTGTTGATCTATTTATGGACTTTTACAACCATATAGAAAAACTCGGGAATATGCTCAATTCTATTTAATCTACCTCCAATGCCTCGCCACAAACAAAAGATAAGCTCACTACTGCTACTACTGAAAAAACCATACCCTAAGGTGATAAACAACCTTCCAAACAAACCCTCTTATACAACAGGGTTAGATATTATATTAATCCTTATAGTTTTGCTATCCCTTTTACAGTTTCCCCATAGCGCCTCTGCAGTTCAACCAAAACCACCTGAGAAGCCCTCAAATTATGTAACAGACCTTGCAAGCATTCTACCCTCAAAGGATGCAGAGAGTATAAACAGCCTGTTTTACGAGTTAGAACAAAAGACAGGGGCTCAAATACTCATACTGACTATTAATAGCCTTGAGGGTGATAGTATAGAGTCCTTTTCATTATCTATGGCTGAGAAATGGAAACCTGGGGTAAAGGGCAAAGACAATGGCATCCTTATTACTGTATCCTTGCTTGACAAGAAATATAGAATAGAAGTTGGATACGGGCTTGAGGGCATTCTTCCTGATAGTCTTGCGGGAACCTTAGGAAGACAGTTATTGGTCCCAAGATTCAGAGAGGGCAAATATGCTGAAGGGTTGTTAGACATATCATCAAAGATTGCAGGATTAGTTGCAGATCACTACGGCATTGCCCTGACCTATTCCCAGGGATTTCAAAGCGCCCCCTCTAAGGGCACTGATACCCCACAAGAATTAGAATTGACCGACCTGCTCATAATTGTAGTTATTATTTTAGTGGTTATATATCTGCTCTTTAGACACCCAGAGTTATTATTACTGATGCTATCAAGGGCCTCAAGTAGCGGAGGAGGCTGGTCTGGAGGAGGAGGATTTGGAGGAGGGAGAGGAGGCAGTTTTGGAGGAGGAGGGGCATCAGGAGGCTGGTAAATACATTGTCAGTTCTTTAAAATTACTAACACATTACAAGGGAGGACAAAATGAACAATGGTATGAAGGTGTTTTTTGTATTACTGGGTATTGTAGCAATTATAGCCCTTGCAGTGGCAATGTGGGCTATAGGACAGTACAACCATATTGTGACATTAGATGAACAGGTAAAGGCACAATGGGCTCAGGTTGATAACCAACTCAAGAGAAGATACGATCTGATTCCCAATCTCGTCGAGACCGTCAAGGGTTATGCCACCCATGAAAAGGAGCTTTTTGAGAACATTGCAAATGCAAGGACAAAATACTTCCAGGCACAGACCCCTCAAGACAAGATTCAGGCATCCTCTGCCCTTGAAGGGGTGCTCTCAAGGTTATTAGTGCTCAGGGAGACCTATCCCCAACTAAAGGCAAATGAATCCTTTCTGAAGCTACAGGACAGCCTTGAAGGCACAGAAAACAGGATCGCCGTTGAACGCAAGAGATACAATGAGACCGCACAGGCGTTGAATACCTATAGGAGGACTTTTATGGGGAGAATCATTGCCTCCCTTGCAGGGGTTAATGAGGCGGCATACTACAACATACCAGAGACAGAGAAGGCTGTGCCTAAAGTAAATTTTGGCACAAAATGACAGAGAGGCTCAAATTTGACATTCCTGTTACTGGAATGACCTGTGCTGCCTGCTCCTCTGCAGTAGAAAGGGCGCTAAAGGGTTTGCATATTTTAAAAGCCGCAGCAGTAAATCTTCCTGCAAGCAAGGCTTCTGTGGAGTTTGTCAAAGAGCCTGATATACCTGACCTTGCATTGGTTCTGGACACCATCAGGGAAGAAGGTTATGGCATAGGCTTTGACAACAGGACAATATATATTGGCGGCATGACCCTCGCTTCCCATGCCGCAGAGGTAGAGAAAAACCTAAGGGCTACCTTAGGAATTACCAACGCTGTTGTCAATTCAAAGGATTCACAGGCAGAAGTACAGTACCTGCCTACGATAATATCCACAGAAGAGATTTTACAGAAGATAAGACAAGATGGATATGAACCAGAAACAGATATGGAGCCCCTCTATGATATGGAGCAAAGGAGGCATCAAAGGGAACTTAATTTACTAAAACGAGACCTTATTGTCAGTCTAATACTATCTTTACCTCTGATGGTCTTCAGTATGGTCAATCTGCCTTTCTTCTCTAATAAATATCTTTTGTTTGCCCTTGCAACGCCCGTTCAGTTTTTCTGCGGGTGGCGCTTTCACAGGGCTACCTTTTCAGCCTTGAGACATGGTTCTTCTAATATGAACACCCTTATAACCCTCGGCACATCCTCTGCTTATTTCTACAGCACAGCAGTTGTCTTTTGCTCCCATGTGCTGCCTCAAATAATGCAGCGGCACCTCTATTTTGAGACCTCTGCTGCTATTATCACCTTCCTGCTCTTAGGCAGGTTCCTTGAGGAAAAGGCAAAGGGTAAGACCTCTGAGGCAATAAAGAAACTCATTGGACTTCAGGCAAAGACAGCAGTAATATATCAGGATGGTATTGAAAGGGAGGTCCCTGTTGAAAGGGTTATGAAGGGTGATGTTCTTATAGTAAAACCAGGACAAAGCATACCAGTGGACGGAGAGATTATAGAAGGCTTTGCCTCTGTCAATGAATCTATGCTCACTGGAGAGGCTATGCCCGTAGAGAAAAAAAAGGGCGATAAGTTATACGGAGGCACCATAAATTATACAGGGGCTTTTAAGATGCAGGCTCTGAGTGTAGGTTCTGAGACTGCCCTATCTAAGATAATAAGATTAGTTGAAGAGGCACAGGGGAGTAAGGCTCCCATACAGAGATTGGCTGATAAAGTAGTTAGTATATTTGTACCCTCTGTAATAACTATCGCAGTGGTAGTATTCATAGTATGGCTTTATGCTGACTCCTTTAGCATTGCGCTAATGAATTTTATTGCGGTGCTTATAATAGCCTGTCCCTGTGCCCTTGGTCTTGCCACACCTACAGCGATCATGGTGGGCACTGGCAAGGGCGCAGAAAGAGGGATCCTCATAAGAGATGCTGCCACCCTTGAGAGATGCCACCAATTGGACACCCTTGTGCTTGATAAAACCGGGACTATTACCAGGGGTGAGTTCAAAGTGTCAGGGGTATATCTTTTAGATGCAGAGGACCGTGACCAGTTATCTGCCCAAGAGGCTCTGATGCTTGCTGCCTCTGCTGAGAGATATTCAGAACATCCCATAGCAAGGGCAATAATAAATAAAGCAGTTGACGAAAACCTCCAGCTCATAGAACCGATTGAATTTAACGCAATGCCTGGCAATGGCATAAAGGCTAAAATAATGTACGGATCAAAAACATATGAGGTATCCATAGGTAACGAGTCCTTTATCCGCTCTCACTCTACATATGTATCTTCAGCAGATCAAATAATAGAAGAGCTTGCAAACAATGCAATGACTCCTGTCTTGCTTTCAATTGACAATAAGCTTAAGGCTATACTGTCCGTATCTGACATTATCAGAGAGGATGTCTCAGAGATTATTAGCGAGGTAAAAAGACTGGGCATAGATGTTATAATGCTAACTGGGGATCATGATAAGACTGCAAGGGCAATTGCCCAACAGCTTGGATTAGAACATTACTACTCTGGAGCTACTCCAGATTTTAAGGCTAATCTCATCAGGTCATTAAAAAAAGAAGGAAAAGTAGTTGCCATGGCAGGAGACGGCATCAACGATGCACCTGCCCTTGCAGAGGCTGATGTAAGCTTTGCAATGGGCTCAGGCACTGAGATTGCGATGGAGACCTCTGCAATAACCATAATAGGCGGTGGACTATCAGGGATTTTAGGGGCAATTAGATTAAGTTTCTATACCATGAGGACTATCAAACAGAATCTTTTTTGGGCCTTCATCTATAATATCATTGGCATACCAATAGCTGCAGGAGCGCTTTATGCCTGCGGAGGTCCTACGCTTAATCCTATGTTCGCCTCAGCAGCAATGTCCTTTAGCTCGTTATCAGTGGTAACGAACTCGCTTAGATTGAAATACAAGAAAATTTAGCGTCCTACAGGAGGAAATATGGTTAGGAAGGTATATGTAGTTGATGATGTGCCCACAAATATAGAGCTTGTTGAGGCTGTCTTTAAAAGTGATACTAAGATATCCATAAAAAAGGCATACAACGGCAAGGAACTTTTAGAACTGTTTGACGCTGAAGGCGTTCCAGATCTTTTGATCCTTGACCTTATGATGCCGGTAATGGATGGATTTGAGGTGCTCAAAAAGATTAAATCCCTGCGAGAATCAAAGTATTTCCCAATAATTGTCCTATCAGCGCTAACTGATAAACAGAGTATCATAAAGGCATTATCCTTAGGCTCCGATGATTATATTACAAAGCCCTTCTTTGTAGAGGAACTCAAGGCTCGTGTCAATAATATGCTAAAACTCAAGGAACGGGATGAGTTTTTATCGGCTACCCTTGATGTAATGGAATCTAACCTCTTTGAAAAGCTCAAAATGCTTGAACAGAGTCAACTTGAGGTCATTATAAGATTAGGTAAGGCAGCAGAATTCAGAGACGATGAAACAGGCAAACACATTGAGAGAATAGCCGATTATGTGCAAATCATAAGTGAGGCTATAGGGATACACAAAGACTTAACCCTAATGATGAGATACGCCGCCCCAATGCACGATGTAGGCAAGATTGGAATACCAGACAATATACTTCTGAAACCGGGCAAACTCACAGATGACGAATTTAAGATTATCCAGTTACACACTGTTATAGGGGGGAAGATTTTAGGAGGCACTACGCTTCCTATAATGGAGCTTGCCACAGAGATAGCCCTTTCTCATCATGAGAGATGGGATGGTAGCGGTTACCCATTAAAACTTGCAAAATCAAGCATCCCTCAGTCAGGTAGAATAGTGGCAATTGTAGATGTATTTGATGCCCTTACTTCCCACAGGGTATATAAGACAGCATGGAGTATTGAAAAGGCTGTGGACTTTATTAAAGAGCAGCGAGAAAAGATGTTTGACCCTCAGATTGTAGAAGTATTCATAGATTTATTGGATAAGATTGTGGCTATAAAGCAGAATAAATCAGATAGTAATAATATCAAACCCATAATACAACAGATTATAGACGGGGATGTAAGCATAGAGGAATTCATAGAAAGGTCGAGGTAGAGGGCCTACTTTAAGTAAATAAATGTCTCTTTGTTGCCCTCAACCCTAAAGTAGTTAATATCTCATAGGGAATAGTGCCTATTTTAGCTGCAAGCTCCTTTGCATTTATTGACTCTCTCCCCTGAGACCCCATTATAACAACCTCTTCTCCCTCAGTTGCTCCCTCTATATCTGTTAAGTCTATCATTATTGTATCCATGCAAACACTTCCTACAATAGGCGCCCTTGTTCCACAAACCAAGACCTCAAGGTTGTTAGAAAACAGTCTATTAATACCATCAGCATATCCAACAGGCAATACTCCTATCAGTGAATCTCGGGAAGTCTTAAAGGTGCGGCCATAACTTATGTATCTGCCAGCCTTGACTGATCTTATCTGGAGCAAATGGGTCTTGACTGCCATAACAGGGCGGAGTTGTACCTCCTTCGAATCAGGCTCTGACATTGGAGAAAGCCCATATAACATCAATCCAGGTCTGACTGCATCAAATCTTGCCTCTGGCACTGAGATTAGGGCTGCACTGTTAGCCATATGCCAACAATCAATTTTAATTCTATCTTTTTGGAGCACCCCCCTTAGGTTATCAAAGCCCTCTATCTGAGACCTTGCAAATTCTTTGTCCAAAATATCAGCATCGGAGAAGTGACTCATTATTCCTACTACCCTAAGATTAGACAGATTGAAGATCTCAATCAACTCCTCTGTCTGCTCAGGCTGAAAACCTGTCCTTCCCATCCCCGTATCTATCTTCAGATGTATGTTCCTCTGACACCCTATTGAATGACAATAATCAGAAAGCCTCTTTGCCTGTCCCTTATTGCTTATCACAGGAGTCAAATTATACATAATAACATCCTGTGGGTCTGGGTCAAAAAGTGACAGTATAGGCACCTCTTTTATACCTGACTCCCTAAGTTCCTTTCCCTCAGAGGCATAAGCCACTGCCAACATGCTTACACCCCTTTGTATAAGTGTCCTCGATACATCCACAGCTCCATGACCATAGGCATCTGCCTTAACAACAGCTATTATCTTACAATTGGCTGCAAGTTCTTTGGTAATTGCAAGATTATGCGCAACAGCAGCATGGTCAATCTCTGCTACAAGCCCTCTTTGCATGTAAAAATCCGTTAGACCTTTGAAGATGACTGTTCAGTTTTTGATGAGTTATTGTCCTTATCGTTGACCTCAGCACTCTTCTTTGGTGTTACATCAATCTCCTCAGGTTCGTTAGTGGCTTTCTTGAAATTCTTGATTGCCTTGCCTATTCCTGTTGCAAGCTCAGGAAGTCTCTTCGCTCCAAAAAGCACTACGACAATAACAAGAATTAACATCAATTCTGTGGTCCCTAATCCAAACATTTCACATCCTCCTTTTTAAATATACTTAGTCTGTTACATGTCTTCGGAAACCCTCTTCAGGTTTCCACCTATCTCTTAAACCTATCGTCAATATCCACATCATAACCCTCCAAACGAAGGGTTTCAAAATCATTTGGGGTATTGATGTTTATAAAAGACTTCATTGAAATCTCATTGCTCCCTATTATACCCTCAACTTCAAGATAATGTGTATTTATTTCCTGGAGAAACCTGATCATCCTAACCTTGTCAGACAACACTGCCTTTTTTATGTCCTCCATGACATTTCTGGAGTAAATACCAAATAGAGGCTGTATAGTGTCCCTATAAACAGGCACAACAGCATTGATATCAGAGTAATTAGATTGAGATAAGTAGAAGTCACAAATTGCTTGAACCAATAGTTCACTTATAAAAGGCATGTCGCAAGCAGCCACAAATACACTGCAAGAGCTGCTGTAATATAGACAAGAATAAATACCTGTCAGTGGTCCCCTGGAGGGGATCACATCAGAAACAATAGAGACGCCAAGATGGACATAGGGGTTAGGGTCGTTGGCACTTATGAGCACAGGATCAAAGAACCTCTGCATTAGGTAGAGATTCCTTTCAATAATTGGGATGCCTTTAAACCTTACGAATCCTTTCAGATAGGGGAACCTGGTGTTTTTTCCTCCAGCGAGTATGACTCCGGTAATCTTACTTCCATAAAGGGACATCTCAAAATACTACAATGCCAGCATAACCAACCACATGCTTGAAATCACCGCTTATCTCGGCTGAGGTAGAATACCTTACCAAGGATGCCCCCTTTGCTCCAAGGGCATTGGCTGCAAAAAGCATAATAGTTACAGGCAGCACACCGCACATAGAGATTCTATTATGAAATACAATCTCGTATAATCCCTTTGGGTCCATTGCCAATATCTTCTCAATAGCAAGCGCATCAAGACTTCTTGCAACCTCCTCAGAAACATAGTGGCTCATATCAGAGCTTGCTATTATCATTGTTTTTGTATCAGAGCTCTTAATAACCTCAGCAATAGTATGCCCAATTGAAGCGCACTCCTCCAAAGTAGCCCTCATAACCGCAATAGGAACAATCCTCACATCCTCCTTAAGACAGGCTATAAAGGGCAGATGCACCTCTAAGGAGTGCTCAAAATTGTGTGCAATAGAGTCAGCCTTGCAATATAGGCATCCTGCAATAATTTCTTTGGCAAGCTTAGCATCAACCTTAAAGTTATGTATCGGGGTCTCCCACAATCCCTCTGCATAAACGGACACCGATGCGCCAAGTCCTGTATGATTTGGCCCAAGAAGGATCAATCTTTCGGGAATAACTACAGAGGAATATACAGACCCAGCCACAGCCCCTGAATAGATAAAACCAGCATGGGGCGCCACTATGGCAATAGACTCTTTTTTGGGCATATCTCTATTGATATAACCTTCGACCTGCTTTCTCAGAGAAGAGGGCTTAGCCTCATAAAACTGTCCGGCTACAAAGGGCTTTCTAATAAATCTTTCCTCTGAGCCCCTCATTTAGTAAGCCTCCTCTTCAGATTCATAAACATCCGTAGTGAGGTCAACGAATTTAGTAAACTCCTTCATGAAGGTGAGCTTCACTACATCGGTAGGGCCATTTCTCTGTTTTGCTATTATTATCTCCGCAATACCCTTATGAGGCGATTTCTTGTTATACACCTCATCCCTGTAAAGGAATATAATCACATCGGCATCCTGTTCTATAGCGCCTGATTCCCTGAGGTCGCCCAAGCCAGGACGTTTGTCTTGGTTGTACTCTACCCTCCTGTTTAGCTGGCTAAGGGCAACCACAGGCACTTGTAACTCCTTTGCCAAGCCCTTAAGGGATCTTGAAATCTCCGATATCTCCTGTTCCCTTCTTTCCACATCACTGCGCCCCTTCATAAGCTGAAGATAGTCAATAACTATCATTGCAAGCCCCTTTTGCTCTGCCTTAAGCCTCCTTGCCTTAGCCCTAATCTCCATTACCGTAAGGGCAGCAGAATCATCAATGAATATCAGAGACTCCGAAAGGCTGCTTGCCGCATTAGTCAGCCTCCTAATCTCAGACTGGTTCAAAAAGCCTTTCCTAAGTTTAGAATAATCTACCGAACTCTCTGAACACAGCATCCTCATCACCAACTGCTCCTTTGACATCTCCAAGCTAAATATTGCTACAGGCAGTTTTGTATTTATAGCGCTGTGCTGGGCAATGTTTAGGGCAAAGGCAGTCTTGCCCATCGATGGTCTCCCGCCAATTATTATAAGATCCCCAGGATGAAAACCAGATGTCCTGTCATCTAAATCCTTAAACCCAGTGGATACACCAGTGACATTAGACTTCTTTTCAAGTAAAGTAGCAATCGTCTTAAGAGTAGCTTTTACTATATCATGGGCTTTCTGAAAGGAGGTATTGGTCCTCTTGTCGGCTATCTCAAATATAAGTCTCTCAGCATAATCAAGGGTCTCATCGGCATCGGAAGAACCTTCAAAGGCCCTTTCACTAATCAGATGAGCCGTATTGATAATAGACCTAAAGAGCGCCTTTTCTTTTATAATACGGCAGTGATAACGTACATTCGCTGAGGTAGGTATGATTGTGGCAAGATTGGTAATATATGCTAATCCTCCAACATCCTCTAAGTTGTCCTCTTTCCTTAGATGTTCTGTTAGAGTAATTATGTCTATAGGCTCACCCTTTGAAAAGAGGGCTACCATTGCGTTGTAGATGCGTCTATGGGATTCTCTGTAAAAATCCTCCGGCCTTATTATCTCTTGAGCCTTTGGTAGCGCCTCGTTATCAAGAAGAACTGCACCAAGGACAAACTGCTCTGCCTCTAAGTGTTGTGGGGGAAGAAGCAGCGAACTTTTTTCGGCATCTTTTAGTTCAGCCATAAAACTAATACTACTGCTGTCGTTCTACATTTACTTTCATTTCAGCAATTACATCGCTGTGTAATTTCACAGATACGGTGTGTTGTCCAAGCCTCTTAATCGGCTCTTCAAGAAGGATCTTCCTCTTTTCAATCTCTACACCCTTCTCTTTTAATGCCTCAGCAATATCTATAGCCGTTACAGAGCCAAAGAGTTTTTCTTCCTCTCCAGCCTTTGCGTATATAGTAATTTCCAGGGAATTTATTTTGTCAGCCATTGACTGAGCATCCTTTGCCATCTTCTTTGCCCTTTCCGTAACTACCCTTTTAGCATGCTCCAAGGCACGCATATTTTTGGCTGTAGCATCTATGGCAATCCCCTTCGGCAAAAGATAGTTCCTTGCATATCCATCTTTTACATTTACAACTTCCCCTATCTTGCCAAGATTTTTGAGGTTTTCTTTGAGTATGACCTGCATATTCCTTATCTCCTTATTTATATAATTTAGAACGTCAATTATACCCCAAAAGGGAATTAAAAAAAAAGCTCACCCTGTAGCCCCAAATTGCCCATAGAAACCTGTAAGGAGTAAGAGGGCATGCCTGAAAGCCTTTATACTGCCACAGGGTTTATCTAAAAGGGCCATAACTCATTCAGTCACCAAGAGGTGATTTAAATAGCATTATTTGTGAAGATCCAAAGACCCTGTAAAAAGGTGTGGCAATAAAGCCTTTTCATCACACCCCCCTACTCCTATCGGCAATTTAAGGTGTAGCAGATGTGCTTCTTTGCGCAAAGCACTCATACAGGAATATTGATGCAGCCACAGCCACATTTAAGCTTTCCATGCGCTGGTTAATGCCTATAGATAAGCTGTAATTGGCTGCCCCCTTTAATATTTGAGACAATCCATGACCTTCATTGCCAAAGGCAAAGGCTATAGGCCTTTTAAGATCCATATCTCTTAAGTTTCCTAACCCTGAAGGCTCTGCAGCTACAAGGTTGATACCCTGTTTCTTTATGAAGCCAATAGCCTCCTGATGCTCACAATGCACTATGGGGACATGGAATATGCCTCCTGCAGAGGCCCTTATGCTCTTAGAGGAGAAGACATCACAGGTCTCTGGAAGACATATTACCGCATCTGCATCGAAGGCAGCCGCCGAACGTATCATAGAGCCGAGATTTCCTGGATCGTTTACCCCATCGCAGAGTACCAACAGGGGTAATCCTCTTAGACCTAAACTACCCAGAGAAAAATACCTGTAATAAACCTCTGCAACGATACCCTGGGGCGATACTGTATCGGAGAGCCTTGCAATTATATCCTCTGAGGTCTCCACATATAGACATCCCTTTAAAGCCCATGATTTTAATAACCCTGCGTGGCTTTCAAAAAAAGACTTCGTAAAAAGAAGGCTCCTAAACTCAACCGAATCGGCATTAAGAGCCGTATTTATGAGCGACAAACCCTCAATTATAAAATGTCCCTTGTGCCTTGAACTCCTTAGGGCAAAAAGCTGTTTTATCAATGGATTGGAGCGGCTTAATATCTTTTTTATGATCATTAAAAGATAAAAGGAGCGGGGATGAAGGTTAAAAAGAATACAATAAATGATAATGTTCCAATGCGAGTCCTCCTCGTATCCAGATAGGGTTCCCAAAATAAGACAGGAGGATGTTTAATGCCAAGCACTATCATCATCACAGCCCAAATCAACCAGCCTTCCCAAAAGACGACCCCTGCAACAACGAGCATCACTATCAGGGCAATAGATATAACTCTGTGTTTCTCTCCAACAAGGGCATAGGTTATATGTCCTCCATCAAGCTGTCCTATGGGCAGCAAGTTGAGAGATGTAATAAAAAGCCCTATCCATCCAGCAAAACCAACAGGATGCAGAAGCACATCAAAACCCTCTGGTATTTCTCCTAAAACCAGCCATAAAAGAAGCTTAAAGATAATAGAATCTCCCAGTCTCATTGCCTCTTGCAAACCCTCAACAGACACCACTTTAGATAGAGCCAAACCCCAAAAGGAGGCAACAAGGGATACAATAAAACCAACAATCGGACCCGATGCGCCTATGTCTATAAGCGCTTTTCTGGTAACGATGGGAGACTTCATTTTTATAAAGGCTCCAAAGGTGCCTATTAAAGAGGGGGCAGGTATAAAGTATGGAAGTGTAGCCTTAGTATTGTGCAGATGAGAGGCAATATAGTGTCCAAACTCATGGCACAACAGTATCAGCATTAACGTCCCTGCAAAGGGCAGTCCCTCTATTATTCTAAAGGGTTCAGCAATTACATTTATCCCCAACTGCAAGGCGCCCGCGGTAAGGGTAGTAAAGAAGGTTGCAATAAACAAAACTATATGAAGCATTCACATATCTTCTTTAATAGGCATAATACCTAAGTTGAGCCGTTATCTTTGGCGCAAAGAAGGCATACTGCCTGTGCTGCTATGCCTTCTTCTCGTCCCACAAATCCCATACCCTCATTGGTCTTTGCCTTTATATTTACCCTGTCCTCTGTTATGCCCAATGTTGATGCTATAGAGGTCCTGATTTGATTCATGTAGGGCGCTAATTTTGGAACTTCTGCTATTACTACAGCGTCAACATAATGCACCCTTAGAGCAAGGACAAATAATTTCTCAGCGGTTATACTTAAGAGTTTGAGGCTCGATATATCCTTCCATCTGCTATCGTTATCGGGAAAATGTGTGCCTATATCTCCAACACCAGCAGCCCCCAAGAGGGCATCTATAATTGCGTGTGTAAGCACATCGGCATCGGAATGCCCCTTTAGTCCCTTAAAATAGTCTATTTCAACACCGCCAATAATAAGTTTACGCCCCTCCTGCAACCTGTGAGAGTCATAACCTATGCCTATTCTCATATCCTATACACCCCAATCCGCTGCTTAAAATCCCCTTTGACCTTTGTAATCAAAAAACCAATTTGTTAGCTCTATTAATGGGCTATTGGGAGAGAAAACAGGAATCTTGCCCCAACTGTCCTTCCCTCCTCAAGCCATATCTTGCCGCCATGGGAATCTATGATCTTCTTTGATATAGCAAGCCCCAAACCAGTGCTCTTCTCTCCTGCCGTGCTCTTAATGGAGGTCATTGAGAACACCTTAAACAGTTTCTCCATCTCTGCTTGGGGCACCCCTGGTCCTTCATCCTCGACAGATACTACTACAAAGCCCTCAACACTTTCAGCCTTTATTGACACCTTTGTGCCAGAATTTGAGTATTTGATTGCATTGGTTAACAGATTATCAAGCACCTGTTTTACCCTAATGGGATCAGCCTTTACAAAAGGCAATGGAGACTGAAAACTGTAAGCCACTGAGATACCCTTTTTTTGTGCAAAAATGCCTGTTATCTCAATAGACTCCTTAATTACATCAACAATATCCACAGGTTCTGTAGTTAATTGTAGCTTGCCAGCCTCTATTGCAGATATGTCCAAGAGGTCATTTAATAGTTGAAGCATAAATTCAGTCAGTGATTTTATGGACGTTAAAAAATGCACATGTTCCTCTTGAAGCATATCTCTGGTTTCATCTAAAAGAAACTCGCTAAAGTTTCTTATAGCACCAATTGGCGTCCTGAGATCATGGGCAGCAACTCCAAGAAACTGATTCTTGAGTTCATTGAGTTTTTTAAGCTCTGCATTCTTTTTATGAAGCTCTCTGGTGAGGTTGTTAAGTTCGCTGTTTAAAACTATTAGATTGCGTCTGAGGTTATCCATTTCCTCAGAGTCGGTTTCACCAATTGCCAGGATTGAATCACCGGTCCTGTAAAACCTAAAGTAAAAGGTCTGAGGAAGTCCTGAGGCAGTGGATACATTTAGAAGATAGAGCTTATCCCTATCGGAAAGAAAATCTTCAAGCCTAAAGGCGTTAAAAAAATCGACAAAAATACTTGATATTTCTTTGCCAATAATGTCGCTGCCCATCAGTCTCTCTGTAAACCTGTTTGTGTATTTAATCTGCCCTGAGAGGTTACAACAAAAAAAGAGTATTGTGGCGTTATCATTAAAAAAGTTGATTATTACATCATTGATGTCTTTCATTTATCCTTGATTATCCCTTCTTCTAGATCGTAAAGCGATTCTATGTATTGGACATTCGCATAGACACTTAGGGATTCTTTGCCCCCCTGTCTGAATGCCTGTCCTCCTACGATAATCTTTAGTGTTGGATAGGCAGAGGACAATCTCTCAAGTATAGAGAGCAGATTTTTTATGTTGTAATAGACACTCAAAGATAAACCAACTAAGTGAGGCTGCTTATCGTCTATCATCTTACAGAGGTCTTCATAAGGTGTATTGGCACCAAGAAAATAACCGTTCCATCCATTGAGTTCAAAGATATCAGCAACCATCCTACCTCCAATCTGATGATACTCATTAGCCATACAGGTAATAATTGCACTCCTGTCAATCTTATCAGTAGAGAATATCACAGGATATGCCAAAGACATCAATCCCTCAGTAATTGATGTGGCTAAATGTTCAACGGCTACAGATATCTTGTTATGCTCCCATAGGGACCCAACATCATAGAGGGACCTTTGGAATAGTTTGATGTAGATGTCCTTAATGTCCAATTCAGCATCCAAGAGTTTCTTGACAATCTTGTGGCATTCATTACGTTGCCCATTAAGCAAAAAAGACAAGTAACTTCCGTATAACCTATCATCTATCAAATTCTGATTAACCATGATTCATTATCTCTTTAATAGCTTATATACTTAGTTTGGATGTTCATCTATACAGTAACGGTCTTGATTATAACAACTATCTCACACTTTCACAATAACAACTATACATTAAACATCATGTCGTCCAGAAAACATACTTAACCCCTGTAAGCATGATATTATTGCCCATACTGACTAAAAAGGAGGGCAGGCGAAGGGTATGCCCACTTAGGTGGTGACGCAGCGCCCCGTTTCATAAGGGCAAACGCCCCAATGATGGAATGGAATGACGGAAGGGGACCCACTTATGTGGACACCCGCCATCTAACGCCAGAACAGGTAGCAGAGGGCTTAGATATAATAGGACTCTGCAGCGGTTGTGTAGCAATACTCTCTGAGGCAATGCTTGTGGCTTGTCCATCCTGCTGTGTAGCCTATGAAAACAACCAAAAGATCTCTGCAAAGGCTGTGCAGAGCAGCCTTGCAATACCCGTGCTTTACTACACCCAATTAATCGGTCTATCAATGGAAATATCAGAAAAAGAACTTGGTTTTGAGTTCAATCGCATACCCTTCAAAGTCCCTTCAAAGGAAAGAGGCTAAATTCACATTATTACAAGTTCACCCTTAAGGCTTCCGGATGCCTTTATTGCCTGCAGTATAGCCACCATGTCCTTAGGAGTTACGCCAAGGGCATTCAAAGCCTTTACAAGCTGCCCAATAGTAGCGCCCTTTACTTCAGTAAGGGCTGCCTTCTTCTCTTCAACCTTGAGTTCTGTTTGAGGCACTACCACAGTCTGGGCTCCTGCAGGCGAAAGAGGTTGAGGCTGGGATACCTGAGCTTCAGTCTTTATCTGTATTGTTAGTCCTCCGTGAGAGAGCGCCACGGGACTTATCTTAACATTCTCTCCTATTACTACCGTGCCTGTTCTCTCATTTACCACAACCTTCGCTGCAGAATCCACCTTGACCTCAATGGTTTCAAGGGCTGCCATAAAATCAACCACCCTGTTGGCATAGCTATCAGGAACCTTCACGGAAATGTTTGAGGGGCCCTCTGCCTTTGCATACTCACCCTTCAAAAAGGCATTAATAGCCTCAGCAGTATGCCTTGAGGTAGTAAGATCCTGCATCACAAGGTTGATATCAATCCTGTCCTTCTTATTGAGATACACAGGTACCTCTCTTTCAACTATTGCGCCATTTGGAATAGTCCCGACATTTGGATGGTTTTTAATAGACTGTGCCCCTGCGCCTCCAGCCAAAAAACCGCCTATTGATACAGGTCCCTGTGCCACTGCATATACATTGTTATCAGGACCTTTTAATGGAGTCATAATAAGGGTGCCTCCCTGCAGGGTCTTTGCATCTCCAATAGATGAGACCTGCACATCTACCTTTGAGCCAGGCTTTAACATTGTCTGAATACGAGCCGTTACTATCACGGCAGCAATATTCTTGGTCTTTCCCTTAATATCTGCTGCATTGACTGTAATACCCATCTTTGAGAGCATATTGGCAAAGGGTTGAAATATATACGTGCCATCCTTGTCACCTGTTCCGTTTAAACCTACCACTATGCCGTAACCGACAAGCTCATTCTCCCTAAGACCTGAGAAACTGGCTATGTCCTTGATCCTTTCTGCGTATGCAGTATGAGCAACCATCATCGTCACAATGGAGAATAGGACAACTAAAAATCCCTGCACAACAAGCCATGGATACCCTCTATAGATATTCTTCTTCATGTCTCACCCCTTTGATGGATATGCGATTCCCATTGAAATGTCCGTTAAAAGGGCCATATGCTGTCAATAAACCTTGTGAACCAGCCTTGGGACTGCTTGTCTGAAAGAACGCCATCGCCTACTAAATATATCTGGGCGTCAGCAACATATTGAGATTGAACAGTGTTGCTTGCCGTAATATTGTCTGGATTGACAATGCCCCTAAAAACAAGTATCTCCTTTTCATTATTTGCAAGTATCTCCTTTCTGGACTCAATCACAAGATTGCCATTAGGCAGCACCTCCATAACCTTCGCCGTTATAGTTGCTGTAAGCCTTCCTGTCCTTGAGGTATCCCCAGAACCTGCAAACTTTGAGTTTGCGCTTCCCCTTACAGAAGGGGCAAAGTGCATGAATTTCCTCCCTATCTCAAGACTTGCCGTTGTAGGAAGACCGAGCATATCGCTCACACTGTCGTTCTGAGATGCACTCTTGCTTGAATTTGTTTTTGCGCTCTTTGATGCTGCCGACTGTTCGCTTATAATGATTGTTAAAAGATCGTTTATCCTGCGCGCCTTCCTGTCCTCGTAAAGGGATGCTGTGTTTCTCCAAAGTGAACCCTCCCCTCCCCTGCTGTATGAAGACTTGTCATTTGAATCAAAGTATCTTTCAGGCATTGGCGCCTCTCTTATATCTCTTGCCTCTCGCATTGTATTGCATCCATAAGAAGATAACAGCATCACCATTATTACAATAAGAGCTGCCCTCACATTACACCTCCAGTATATTTTTAATGGTTCCAACTTAAATCTTAACCTTCACTATATTTGCAGATACAAGGATTCCCTGTAATTCCTTCTTTGTGGATTCACAGTAAACCTTAGCTACCCCACCAAGCGGGGCATCTCCCCTTAAAACACCCTGAGCCGAGAGTGTTATACCCTCTGTTTCTATGGCAATATTGACCTTCTGTCCCCTCTTAATAATCAAAGTATCAGTTAGATGTCCTTCTCGTATCATTACCCCAGGAGCGAGACCTGCAGTGAGAATCTTACCCTCAATCTGAGTCTTGTCAGTTATAGCTCCCGTTGGTATTTTGGAATGTTTATATTTCACTGGATAATAATCACCCAATGATATAGTTGCCCCCTTTGAGAGCGTCCTTGAGGTTACATAGACTTCAGTTGAAGAATCAAAGGCAGCGTCAATTAAGACATGACTTAAGCCCTCTTTCTTGTCCTCTATTACTGCCGCATAAAAAACCCTGTTTTTGCCCATGTATCTGTCCATAGAAACACTCCTAAGTCTTTTGCCATCGCTACTATACACTGACTCAATGCCCCTTATTACCTTTAAGGATGTAATCTCTACATCATTGTTCGTGCGTCTCTGGAGGTCTGACAGGATCATATACTTTATGGTCTCAAGCATATCATTGGCGCTGTTTCCTTCTAATGACAGGGGCGCAACGAAACAGGAGAATAGCAGGACAATGAAGAAAAACTTATTCATGTCTATCTCTTCATGCCTGCAGAGGTCTGCAGCATCTCATCGGAGGCTTGCACAGCCTTTGTATTGAGTTCAAAGGCCCTCTGGGCGATTATAAGATTGGCAAGTTCCTCGACCACATTCACATTGGACATCTCAAGGAATTTTTGATTTATAAGCCCTCTGCCTTCAGTGCCCGGTTGTCCTGTAATCGGATCCCCTGAGGCATCAGTATTGAGAAAGAGATTCTTCCCTATAGCCTGAAGCCCCGCAGGATTTATAAACCTTGCGGTCTCTATATTGCCTATTTCCACAGGTGTAGTCCCTCCGGCCTGCAGCACCGTTACTCTGCCGTCAAAACCTATAGTAATCTGTGTAGTGTCTGCGGGGATAGTAATTGCTGGTTCAATTGGGTATCCGTCTGAATTGACTATTCTGCCTGTGCTATCAAGCTTAAATGCACCAGAACGGGTGTATGCCGTTGTGCCATCAGGCCTTGTAACCTGAAAAAACCCCTGACCTTCAATAACCATATCAAGTTCATTGCCTGTATTGATGAAATCACCCTGAGTAAAGAGCTTCTGAACTGCCACAGGCCTGACACCCAATCCAACCTGAATACCCGAAGGGATTTGAATTCCCTCGCTTGAAGGCGCACCAGGAGCCTTTATTGTTTGATAAAGCAAGTCCTGAAAATCTGCCCTGCCCCTCTTGAAACCAACTGTATTTACATTGGCAAGATTATGGGATATAACATCAACATTCATCTGTTGAGCCTGCATACCTGTTGCTGCTGTGAATAGAGACCTTATCATATTAATTCCTCCTCCTAAACCCTTCCTATATCTGTTGAAGCCCTCTTTGCCAGATCATCAAAACTCTGTATCATCTTTTGTGCCGATTCATACTGCTTTAATGCCGTTATTATCCCTATCATCTCACGAATTGGGTTTACATTAGACATCTCAAGACTGCCCTGCATTACCTCTCCAGTTGCAATTCCTGCATCTTCACCGGAGAAAAGAGAGTCTGATACATGCTCAATATTGTTTATTTTCGCAACCTTTATCTGTGCAGCAAGATTATTATCCACATACAAATTGCCCTCAGGAGATATACTGACCTCGGTTCCTTGTATATTTATTCTCTGGTTATTACTATCTAATACATAAGAGCCGCTCATAGTCATAAGAAAGCCATCTTTATTAAGGGTGAAACCTCCGTTTCTGGTAAAAAATCTCTGTCCCTTTTCGTTTTCTATGGCAAAGAAACCTTCACCAGATATAGCGAGGTCAAAGGTATTGCCAGTGTTCTTTATGCTACCCTGCATCGTATCTATCTTGTATCCAGTGAAAGTGGTCATAGCCCTTGCCTTATCGTAAATGACCTGCTGCCTTTCCTGGATACCCTCAAGAAGGGGATACAATCTGGAGGCAAAAGAACTACGTTTAAATCCTGTAGTATTGACATTTGCGATGTTGTTAGAGACTATATCAAGCTCCCTTGACCTTAATACAGCCCCAGTCATTGCTACATAAATCCCTTTATACATCCTGCCTCCAGAACACGAGATTTCTAAGGATTTCTAAGCAATATGCAATTAAAATGCCAATTCTGTAACAATGGCTGCTGCTTAGGTTTATCCCTTCAGGAAGTTGTAAAAGATAAAAAAGGATTGGATAGTTTGGAAAATATTTCCCAAGCTAAGGAAAATTATGCCCTTATGTCAACGTTTTTAAAATTGTCCTCTTGCTTTTTCTTCTCTTGCTTTTGATCGGGAAGGTCCTCATAGCCTTGATCTTTGCCCCTCCGTTTCCTCTTTACAAAAACAAAGGGTGAGCCAGAGGCTCTTATAAGGGATGGTTTATAAGCCTGCGCTATACTTTTATCGGCTATCATACTTGATATATCGTTTAAATAGACAGGCACTTTAGGATGCTTTACAAAAACATACCTCAAAGGGCAAGAGACACCGTCAATTAGTGGATTATAAAATCATACTACCTGTATAGCAAGTACTCTCTTCTAATATGTCTGTTGAAGTGATCCCTCTGCTGATGCCACCAGACCTCCATATCCTTAAGGCCTTTACCCTGCTCTATATCATTTCTTAATCTGTCTGAACCTGTGAGGATGTCTATAGGTAGTTTGTGATATTCGTATTCATAGGGTGGTTGACGCCAGAGTTTCTCTTCAGGATAGAGCTCCCTTATTGCCTTCAGTATAGCCACAGTGGTCTTGAAGGGTTTATAGGTCTTTCTGTTTGTGATGTGTATTTGGGCGCCTCCACATATGGTTCCGCTGTGTTTTTGAAAGGTGGGGACAAAGTACAGGGGCCTGAAACGGACACCCTTCAATTTGAATTCTGTCAATCGGTTTATTAGTCTCTCTGGGTCAATAAAGGGGGCGCCAAAGATCTCAAAGGGTCTGGTGGTCCCCCTGCCTTCACTGAGGGTGGTACCCTCTAACAGGCATTGGCCAGGATAAACAGTGGCTGTATCGAGGGTTGGCATGTTTGGCGAGGGCATTACCCAGGGCAGCCTTGTCTGGTCAAACCAATATAAGCGCCTCCAGCCCTTCATCTCAATTACATGCAGCCTTAAGGACTTATAGAACCTGTCTTGTAGATAGCAGGCGATCTCACCAATGGTCATGCCGTGTCTTACAGGTAGTGGCTTTAGGCCCACAAAAGACGAAAAGGCCATGTCCAACACAGGCCCCTCCGTATCAGTACCGTTGATTGGGTTAGGCCTATCGAGCACTACTACGGGCATAGATACCTCTTCACATGCCTCCATCACCAATGCCATAGTCCATATAAAGGTATAATATCTGGCTCCAACATCCTGTAGATCGATTATGATGTAATCGAAATATCGGAGCATATCCCTTGGGGGTTTCCTGTGTCTGCCATATAGACTAAAGACTGGCAACCCTGTCTTGGGGTCCTTAAAGCCCTCCCACTCTACCATGTTGTCCTGAGTCTCACCCCTTATGCCGTGTTGAGGGCCAAGGAGGGCTGTTACATTTATGTAGGTAGATCCTATGGCCAACTCACTGGTATGTATCAGTTTACTATTGACCGAGGCTGGATGCACCAATAGGCCTGCCCTCAATCCCCTCAGGTATTTGGGTAGGGCCTTTGATAGGCGCCCTACAGGTAGGGTGACCTTAACAGCTCCCATTACTTACCAAAGGGGCAGATGGGGTAGTGACACTCCTTGCAGTTCAGACAAAGACCTCCGTGTCCTAACTCGGCAAGCTCTCTCCTACCAATGAACTCTCCGGCCAGTACCCTCGGGAATATTAAGTCAAACACAGTCCTCTTGTGATACATACCACAGGCAGGTATGCCGAGTATAGGTATGGGAGTGGCCTTAGTGGTGTACTCTGTCTTTTTATTCAGGTATGCAACCAAAAACATTGCCCCAGGTAGCACGGCAGAGCCGTAGGTAATGTGAGTTGCCCCCAGATCCCTTATGGCAAATCTGGTCACATCATCAGGGTCCACAGACATGCCACCAGTGGTTATGAGTATGTCTGCCCCGGCCTGTAAGAGCTCTTCTAATCGAGCTCTTATCTGGAGTTGGTCGTCAGGGGCATAGTAAAGTCCAACTATCTCGCCCCCTAAGGCCTCGATCTTTGCCCTTATAATGGGCGCAAAGGCGTCTTTTATGCGACCATAATACACCTCATTGCCTGTGATGACGACCCCAGCCCTTGGCTTGCCAAAGCTCTTAACCTCTATTACACCCCTTGTTTGACCGGCAGGTCTTGCAATATCCACTGCCTTATCTATGGTATCCTTTTTTACTAGGAGCGGTATTGCCCTTGTGCCTGCCACCACTTGCCCCCTCTTGACAATGCTGTTAGTGTGTATAGTGGCACACATCACATCACCAAGCATGTTGAATTGTACAAGACGCTCATGGTCAACCTTCAGGATTCCATCGTATTGTGCAATGAGGTTTATCTTGCCTTCCTTAGGCTCTCCCTCAAAGGCTATGCCCTCACCACTTAGGGCAGTGGCAATCTTCACCGCTGCCTCGTCTTCATGGATCTCATCATCTCCTATGGAGAGTACATAGAGTCGCTCCTTACCGAGCCTCTGAAGATGACTTATGTCTTCTTCCCTTACCACATGACCTTTACGAAAGGCACTGCCCTTAAACTCATTCTGCCTTATCTCAGTTATATCGTGGGCAAGCACCTTTCCTATTGCCTCATGAACAGGGATGGTCTGTAGGGATGACCTAATGATAATTGAGCACTCCCTATTGTCACGCATGCTATCCTCCTCCTTTGTAAATGGCCTTAAATTTGGCGTCCACATAACTATTGATGTCTCTTTCTAACTCATCGTATTTATCTATAAAGTCAATGGCCTCTTGGGTCAGTCTACAGCCTCCACCGTTTTTACCGCCAACCTGTCTGTCCACGAGCTGTATCTTCAACCGATCCTCCATGGCCTTTATGTAGCCCCATGCCTTTCGATAGGATATGTTTATCTCCTTAGCAGCCTGATTGATAGAGCCATACTTGTCTATGGCCCTAAGCAGCATCATCCTGCCCCTGCCAAAGACAGGCTCCCCAGCTATCTCTATCCATAGTTTTGATCTGATCTCCATATTTCGATCTTGGTCGTTATGACATATCTGCATAACGAAGGGCAATATAAACCCTCTTTAACAAGTTATCCCTAAGTAACAACCTCTCTGGTTACTCACCAACCCAAAGAGGGCGATGAAAAGACTTACCCTCTTGGATTATACATTGACTGTTTAGGATCGCCACCCCCTTTTGTTTACAACAACCGCCTTCTTCACCATTGATAAAAGGTCTTTGCCTTCCCCTTATGAAGGCACTCATAGATTAAACCCTCCTATAGTATCCCTCACCAGCACAATATCTACAAAGCAGCTCCTTGTTGACCTCTTGATGGCGCATATCTTGTACATATTCACCACATCTCTGGCATTTGATACGACTTATAGGCCTGCCCGGCATGTCTTCAGGCTTTAATGGGACCTCTACCTCCATGACATCAAAGAGTTCCTCCTCTGACATTATCTTATATGCCTCAAGTTGGGCCTTATATTTATCCTCTATTTGTGGCATCTTCTCCTTTGCCCAGCCCCTGGCCTCCTCCCTTGCAATAATCCTTACGGCCTTACCAGTCTTTAGGTTTAAAAAGGTGGCTGCCATCTTGCCATAGTCAATAAATTTCAGTGTCCTTCTACCTAAGCTACAGCCCGTTACAGACTGCACTGCATCGGTAGCGCAACGGTCCATCTCTACGAAGACCATAATATCCTTTCTGTCTTTGCCTTTAGGGTCTTCAATACCAACCATCTTGAGTCCGAGTATAGACATCTTTACACCAAGTACTTGTCCTGGACACAGGTGCCCATGAAGTCTTACAGACTCATCGAGTAGTTTCATGAGGTGTTCGCCTTGCATGGGATTCAGCTTGAGTATACATTAGTATTGTGCAAATCTGCATTACTTACCGATGCCATTGCATAAATGAGGGGATCCCTCCCATAATAGCCCTTGGTTATCCTTGCAGCCCTGTGGATACAAAACTCTGAGCAGAGATTACACCCTGTGCATAGGGAAGGGTTAAAAAGCATATCTGAATCTTGTACCATCAAGGCGCCAGTTGGGCACATCCCTATGCAAGATTGACAGGATGCACAATCGGAACTACCCCAAAAGGTATAGTAATAATTGGCCAGCATCTTTTCTCTTATAGGGCCAGGAAAGGCAAGGAGGGACTTATTGAGCAGTGTCCTTGTCTGGGGAAGCGACTTTGCACCGTAGGGGTCTTTCTCTGTCTCGATGCTATCCTGTTTTAACATCTCCGATGCCCCCTGAAGGGTCATCTTCTTTAGGACGCTGAAGAATCCCCTTCGGCTTACCTCAGGGGGGGTGTAATCTACCTCTTCTTTTATCAAAGCCAGCGTGATCCTCTCGGCGAGGTCTATGCCCAACTTTTTAGAGGCCTCAATGATATTTGTGTTGACCCTGTCTATTATGACTTCACCATTACAGCCTCTGCATTGGCTAAGGTTTATAATAATCCTCCTGTCTGATAGTGCAAAAAGGGATAGGAGGTATTCCTCGCTCAAGAAACCGAGGCAGGGGGCTGATGCATTAGATGTATCAGCAGTAACAGCACATCCAAGCACTGGGTAAGGAACGGCCTTTAGGTCATGGAGCAGGGCATTGAAGTCAAGACCATTGACACTGATACATCCATACACACAAGCACCTGCACAGATGAGACAACCTGTGCAGTTATCATCATTAATCTCTATTGCCTCATCCTTTATAAGAATCGCCTCGGGGGGGCAAGCCTCTGCACATCCTGTGCAAGAGTTCTTATAGAATCTCATCCTCAGACACCTTGAGGGTCTTATCTGTAGGTTGACCTTAGAGGCAGTGATTCTTTTTAAAAGCCCATCCTTTAGCATTTCTTCATGAGATTATTTAATGTCTCATCGCATATTATTGTGGTGTGTTTGGTCACCATCAAGAGACACTCTGATAGGTCAGAATAATACTGTGTCTGGGCGTTGTCTCTGATCTTTTCGCAAAACTCTTCTATCCATGGCGTCAGAAACCTCTTCATAAACTCCTTTTGTCTGCCCACAAAGGTTACTGCCCTGTCTAATGCCCCATCCTGTATTGATTTGACCTCAATGAAGATAAGGTAATAGATGAATTCCATCTCTGCTGTTATATGGTCTGCAGGTTCCTTAAAATCCTCATCTGTTGTAAGGCCAGATTGAGAGTAGTATTCCATCACCGCTAAGGTTGTATCGCCCATGAGCCTTCTATCCCTCTCAAGGTAGACTGAGCCATAGGGCGGTGCCTTTAACTCTAAAGGGCCAAGGAATAAGGCTGCATAGTCTATGAGTAGTTCTTGCTCGCTGTAGAAGTTAAAGGACCTCTCCATCTGTTCGGCATAGGTAAGGGCATCTGGATATACAACCCTAAGGGATGTCTTTAAAGAATTGAAAAAGCCCTCTTCTTGCATTAACTTCTTGTTTGGCTCATAGAGAGATGCAGCCAATAGTCTAAAACAATCAGCCCTGTGTTGTTCTTTTTGTATTAGTTCTTCCATTGTGATCAATTTTGTTATCTCCCCCAAACCACTAATATCCCCCCAATGCCTTAAACAAGTCTAAAAAGTAGCCACATCGTGACTGCTGTGATTTGTTTTTATGATCAACGATGGGGCTAATATCTTGGCCCTCATTAATACTTCAACAATATCAGGCCCTTTAGGGTTAAAAAAGGGCAAGGTGAATAATAAGCCCCTGCCCTTTTACAAGTTATACAGTGCCCTATTTCTTTGCCTCTACCTTAAAACTCCTGATGTAGTAAACATTGGGCTTAGTACCCTTTTCACCAGGTTTTAGTAACTCGCCCTTGTTGTTCTTAAGCTGAACGGCCTTGTGGGCCTTGAGGGCCTGGCTTACTTCACTATTTGGGTCATTGAGGTCGCCAAATATTCTGGCTCCTGCTGGGCATGATGCCACGCAGTATGGCTTTTCACCGTTTTTGACCCTGTGTTCACAGAATATGCACTTCTCAGTGATGCCCTTTCTACGCACATCTTCATACTCAGGGTGTTTGTAGAGGGTTCTGTAAGGCGGGGTGTCTCCTGATGCCTTTGCAATC
>CALEDV010000061.1 GCA_937949555.1 uncultured bacterium
GCTTGAGGGTGTAGATATGAAAAGGGTAAAGGACTGGTATAATGGCTATAACTTCCTTGGAGATAAACTATACAACCCCTTTGATATACTACTATTTTTGAATAAAGGCAAGGAGTTTGACAGCTACTGGTTTGAGACAGGGACACCAAGCTTCTTGATAAGTCTTATAGAAGAAAAGGACTACTTTCTGCCTGGGCTTAGTAATTTGGTAGTCAGCAAGAATCTTTTGACCTCCTTTGACATAAACCACCTTGACATAGAGACAATACTATTTCAGACAGGCTATCTGACCATAGCAGAGTCTATCAAGAGGTCAAGTGGGAGCAGGGATTTAAGATTGACTATTCCAAACAAGGAGGTCAAGATAGCCTTTGAGGATGTGACGAATAGGGGGAGGATTGATATTACAGTGAAATTCCCTAAGACCATATACATCATGGAGATAAAGGTAACAGAGGAAGACCCGCTCAGGCAGATAAAGGAGAAGGGGTATTATGAGAAGTATCTAAGTGAGGGGAAGGATATATATTTGGTAGGCATCAGCTTTGACCCAGAGAAGAAGAATGTCAGGGATATTGTGTGGGAGAGGGCAAGTAAGGGAGAGATAAAGGGAGAGGGATAAATTAGCAATACTATCACCTGCATGGGGCGAACAATTATGGGTATTTATAATCTTTAAGCTAATTATTACATCTGCTATTATTTCGCCACAATAACACACTCAAAGATAATAGCCCAACCATAAAACCTCAAAGAGAGGGTTGTAAAAGAAGAAGGTCGCAAGATTGAACATGCCTTTGAGAAGGGTTTAGATGCTATATAAAAGAGGTCATAGGACATTGCCCTGCAGAAAAGTTCAAGTTTAAGGATGAGTTAACAAAGGGAGCTTATCACAAAGGCAGAGTTTTTATGGAGAGATAAGATTAATCCGTCAGGAGATGCAGACAATTAAGACAGGGCTGGAGGGCAATATATTCAGATTAGGCCAGAAGTTTAATTATATGATAGTACTAATTGTAATGGCTCTTACGCTGACGAACCCTCTAATCGCTGAGTTTATAAAGAGATTCTTGAAGATGTAACAAGTTGTAAGACTAAGATTTTGATACGCTATTTGCTCCGATTATTAAGATTGAACTATCTTATCAGGATTTAAAGGGTTATCATAAGAGAAGGCATGACCTGTTTCAAATATTATGCACCTTGCGGGCTTACAATGAGGGACTATTGCCTATCATCGGGTTGTTGTTACAAGACCTTTTTGACACACCCACCTATTTCTAAGGGCAAATTTCCATTTACACAGGGGTAGCCCCGTAGCCCTTGACATAAGTATGAAACAATTTTGGGAGATACCTAAATGGTGAAAAGAGTGGAGGATAAGTGTTATTTTTATCTTTCTGTTTGTGAAGTGATTGTTGGTAACAGAAAGATATATTAGCAATGAAAGCGGCAGAGGCAATAAATATAGATAATGACCTGTCTGTTGAGGTTATTCGTAAGGCCATTAAATACATCCGTTTGGCTGTTTATCCACCTGCATATATGGCATCAGCAGGGTCAACATCGGATGTTGCAACAGTTAAAGTTCGTGTTTCAGCACCCCTATGGGCAAGTGATGAGGCAATAAGACGTTTTGTGATCTCCAAGGTCCCATGGATACACAAACACCAGCGTATCTTCTCTTCCCAGTACAGACCATCCCAAAACCAATACAGCGACCAAGAGTTACACCACTTTCAAGGTAAGGGTTACCTGTTAAGGATAAATGAACATAACGCACCGGCAAGGGTTCAGATACAATCTCCAACACATATAGACCTATACATCCGTCCAAAGAGCCCCTTAAGTCAGAGGCATAGGGCCCTAAAGGAGTGGTATAGGGCAGAGCTAAAAAGGGTCATACCTGAGATAATCGAAAGGTGGGAGGGCATTATTGGTGAGAAGGTCCTTGATTGGCGTGTAAAAAGGATGAAGACAAGGTGGGGCAGCTGTAACACAAGGCAAAGGAGGATCTGGATAAACCTTGAGTTGGCAAAGCTGCCGTTACAGTATTTAGAGTATGTGATTGTCCATGAAATGATACATCTCATAGAGCCTTATCATAACGACCGTTTTTGGACTATCCTGCAGAGGTATATACCCTACTGGAGGGTCTTAAGAGAGGACTTAAGACGTGTCCAGATAGGCACACCACTTTAGGGCTTATCAACGGTGATAGAGTTTGCTATGCTATCGGACAAAACCTGATGATACTCTGGAACAAATGCAAGAATATCCTCTATTATGTTGCAATACAAAAGACACCTTATTTATATGCCTTTTGAGGCGAAGATATGAATATAGTGGGACTTAAATCTAATGATAAAGGAGATTATATGCCTCAGATTATCTTGAAGTTAGATATAACGGTCAATGACTATGGAGAGGTTTTAAGGGCTAAGGGGGGATTGGCTGGTGGATTTCTCAGTATGTTTGGTGTTGCTGATTCTATGTTGGCAGCAAAGATTGACTCAGAGATTGAGGCTAAGATCAAGGAGGAGTTAGGTCCTGCAGTGGCATCAAATGTCGCATTAGAGTTAAAGAATGCTGGCATAGATTGCAGCGTTGATTACGAATACCTATAAAAGTGATTCATGGGATAATTTGAGTTTCTTAATTATTATATGAGGCTCATTACGCCCTTAAGAGGCATACGTCCGTTAAAACTATCCAAATAAAGCCTGCTTACTATCTATTATACCTTCAACCAAAAATGTAAATACCTCGTCACCAATTTGTTACACAAAACGTTTTATAATAAAAAATAAAACCTTATATGGAGGCACATGACTATGCAAAAGATTACTATTAAAATGCCAAAAAAGAAACGTATTGTATTAATTGCACACGATGCATTGAAAAAGGACATGGTAGAATGGGCTGAGTTTAATAAGGATATACTCTCAAGTTATGAACTTTACGGCACAGGCACAACATGCAAGATACTTAAAGAAACCGTTGGTCTCGATGTAAAATGTTTTAAAAGCGGTCCCCTTGGTGGTGACCAACAAATAGGGGCTAAGATTGCAGAAAATGAGATAGATGCCATTGTATTTTTTTCTGACCCCCTTGATGTACACCCGCACAGCTCCGATGTAAGTGCACTGCTGCGTATTGCTGTAGTTTACAACATACCCATAGCCTGTAACCGTGCCTCAGCAGATTTCATGATAGCATCTCCACTCATGCACCAAGAGTATGAGAGACTCGTAACAGACTACGACAACATCTATCAGAAGGAAAGGACGGTGGACAAATTTGGTATTAATGAAGAAAAAACTAATAGAGGAGATCAACTTAAGGATGATACAAACTGTGAATGTAGCGATGTTTAGTGGTTTTAACAAATAGCGTCCCTTTTGAAGTGGAAGTTCACCCTGGAAAAGAGCACCTTGATGTATATAACTATCTAAAATTATTGTAAAAGCATAAACCTAATCTGACATTTTCAATAAATAGGGCAATTAGCAATGCCGAAGGCGGGACTCGAACCCGCACAGGTTGCCCCACACGCCCCTCAAACGTGCGTGTCTACCAGTTCCACCACTTCGGCTTTTCAGTAATATAACACCAAGGACAGAGGTCTTTCAAACTAACTATCAGGGCAAACATTTCCTCAAAGCCAAGAACAAGGCACCTTAGCAATCCCTAAAAAAACCCCATTATACTTAGATCCTTTTTTCATAAATCCTGTATCTTTTGTATAATATACCCCCAAATAACTCTGCAATCTTGATAGTTGCCCCATTATCCTCCAGTATCCACGAAAACTCTACCCTTTTAAAGGCTGCTTTTATCAATCCCCTGTGGACCTCTCTAAACAAAAGGGCATCAACACCCTTATTCCTGTACTCAGGGACTATTCCAAACAAAAGAAGCCTCCCTTCATGAATCTCTCTTGAATAATATAGCGCCTTTGCTAAAGATAGGGGATTCAAAGTCCCCCTCATTTTCCTAAGTACAATGTTGAAGTTTGGTATAACCCCTAAAAAACCCACTGGCTGTCCCTCTGATTCAGCAATAGCTACTGTATCTTCCCTCAGTATCATCTTCAGCTCCTTAGCCGTAAACTGTAACTCCTCATCGGAAATCGGGACAAAACACCAATTTGTTGCCCATGCCTTGTTATACACATACTGAAACATCTTCATGTCTCTAAAAAAATGTCTTTTAGATATGCTCCTGACCCTTAAACCCCTTTTTTCACATATATTGGCTACTCTGTAAACCTTCTCTGGCAGAGAATCTTGGAGTTCATATATGTATGCGTATAGGTCTCTTGCCTTTGTTAATCCAATAGACAGCATCAGTCTATCATAGTATGCTGGATTGTAGGGCATCATGATCATTGGCGGCTCTTGAAAGCCCTCAACCAATAACCCGCACTCTTCATTAGTGGAAAAACTCATTGGGCCAAGAAGTCTTTGCATTCCCTCAGCCTTAAGGTCCCTTGCAACCTTTGCAAGCAGTGCTGACGCCACATCGGCATCCTCAATGGACTCAAAAAAACCAAAAAACCCTGTAAAATCTCTATGATAATCAAGGTGATTATAATTTATAATCGAAGCTACACGTCCAAGGGGGATGTTATTTTTCAGCGCAATATACAACCTTACTTTACTATGACTATAAAAAGGGTTCTTTAGGCTGAATAGAACCCTCTGATCACGCTTCAATCGGGGTGTAAAAAAGGGGTCCGTCTTGTAAAGAGAAAAGGGGAGATTTATAAAATCTCTAATCTCAGACTTTGTAATACACTCCTTTATGGAGACTGCTACCCCTTTAAAAGTCCCTCTGTTAAGGCTCATATCAAGCCAAGCTTGTTTCCAACCTTCTTGAATGCCTCAAGAACCCTGTCAAGATGCTCCTCAGTATGGGTAGCCATATAACTGGTTCTTATAAGGGCCTTGCCGGGTGGTACTGCAGGGGAGACTGCTACATTTGCAAATATCCCTTCTTGTTGTAACATCATCACAAAGGTAAAGGCCCTTTCATCATCTCCGACTATAACCGGAATAATTGGTGTCTGGCTGGGACCAGTATCAAAACCCAACTCCTTAAATCCCTTTAACATACGATAGGTGTTATTCCAAAGCCTATGTATCCTCTCAGGCTCTTCCTCAATAATATCTACAGCAGCGCTAACAGCAGCAATAGATGCAGGAGGAGGGCTTGCACTGAAGATCAATGACCTTGCCATGTGTTTTATGTAATGAATAACATCGGCATCTCCAGAGATAAACCCCCCTATGGATGCTAAAGACTTGCTATAGGTACCCATGATCAAATCTGTTTCAGCCTCTAACCCATAGTGCTCAGAGGTTCCTCTGCCTGTCCTGCCCAACACCCCAATACCATGGGCATCATCTACCATAAGTCGGGCTCCGTACTTTTTCTTCAAAGCTATTACAGTCTGGAGATCAATGATGTCCCCTTCCATACTGAATACACCATCTACAACAATCAACTTGCCCCTACCATTGTTTTCCGAGAGAATTCTCTCCAGATCTGCCATGTCATTATGCTTGAATCTCTTAACCTCTCCATAGGCAAGCCTGCAGCCATCCACAATGCTGGCATGGTCCATTTTATCAATTATAACTATGTCATCTTTACCAACCAGTGCAGAGATAACACCAAGATTAACCTGGAATCCTGTGGAGAAGACCAGCGCAGCCTCTTTTCTCATAAACCTCGCAAGCTTCTCCTCAAGGGCTACATGTATATCAAGGGTACCATTTAAAAATCTTGAACCTGCACAGCCACTGCCATATCTTGCAACGGCATTTATTGCAGCCTCTTTAATCTTTGGATGATTAGTTAGTCCAAGGTAGTTATTTGAACCTATCATGATCATCTTCTTGCCATTAATGACAACCTCAGGGTCCTGAGGACTTTCTATAACCCTAAAAAAAGGATATATACCAGCCTGTTGCAACTGTTTTGCCGTATTGAATTTAAGGCATTTCTCAAATATGTCTGTATTGTTTTTCAGATCCACTGCTGTTGTCTGTACCAATTCGCTGTCCATTGGGCTCCTTCCCTTATATCTGTTTGAGGCTCAAAGCCGAGTATATCTACCGCCTTTTTATTGTAACAAATCCATTGCCGCTCTTTTAACTCCCTTATTTTGTCGGTATTGATGATGCCTGCCCCCTTTGTCCTCTGAGCAAAAGAAGCAATGAGGTCCATCAAAAACTCAGGCACCCTCACCCTTATTGGCCTTTTACCCAGGGCGTGGGCTATTGCATCGGCAACTTGTTCATGACTATAAATATTGCCATCGGATAAAAAGAATATCTCGCCCTTCGCACCATCGTGCAAGGTGGACAGTATTATACCATTAATCAAATCATCAATATAGATAAAAGAATAATGTGCCTGCCCCCAACAAAAGGATACACCCTTTTTTATCATCTTGAAGAAGACCAGTAGGTCTCTGTCTCTTGGCCCATATACCGCAGGAGGCCTGATTATCGTAATTGGCAAGGCTCCCTTCTTTGCATATACTATCTGTTCGCCCTTGAGTTTAGACTTGCCATAATCAGACACTGGAGAGGGTTCACAGTCCTCAGAAAGGGGTGTGCCCTTCTTTGAAGGACCTACAGCAGCAAGGCTGCTTATATACACAAAACGTCTCAGTCGCCCACTTTTTTTACTAACAACCTCAATCAGATTTTCCGTCGCCTTAGCATTTGCTGAATAAAATGCCTCAGCATTAAGCGCCTTAGTCAATCCTGCAAGGTGAAAGACATAATCATAATTATCTTCAATTACGCCAAGGGATTGAAGGTTCTCGCAGTCACCTTCAAGAAGACTCACCTTCATCCCCTGTAGATATTTTATATTTGTCCTGTCTCTGACAAGACAGACTACATCAAAACCCTTCTTTATTAAACCTTCAGCGAGATGACTGCCTATAAAACCAGTGCCTCCAGTAATCAGTGCCCTCATTTTCTCTTGACCCACAGGGTCAGTCCCTTGACTTCATTAACTACTATTTCTGCTTGAGCGTCAATGGGTACCTCTGAACGGGCATTCCAAAGTTCACCATTAACCAGTACTGTGCCCTCCTTACTATCAATGGCGGTTTTTGCGGTTCCTTCGGATCCGATCAAAGCCTCTAATCCAACTATTGGCTTTGATTTATAAGCCCGATAGGCAAGCCTGAAGGTAATTATAAAAAAAAGGGCGCTTACTACAGCAGAGGGTATTATCATAGACAGGGATATCCTTAATAGGGGATCCTCAGAATCAATAAGCATAATTGAACCCAATACTATGGATGCTATACCACCAAGGGTGAGCAATCCGTAAGATACTATCTTGATCTCAAGTAAAAACAAAACTAATCCTGCAAGAATCAACAGCACACCAGCATAATTTACAGGCAGGGTCTGGAAGGAATAAAAGGCCAATATTAGGCTGACAACACCAACTACACCAGGAAAGATAGAGCCTGGGTTAGTAAGCTCAAAAAAGATCCCATAAAAACCAAGAAGCATCAACATATAAGCAATATTAGGGTCACTAATAAAATCCAACACCCTATGCCTAAAGCCCTTCTCGCCATAGATTATCTTTGCTTGAGCCGTATGCAACACCCTCTCTCCCAATGAGGTTTTTACCTTTCTACCCTCAACCGCCTTCAACAGAGAAGACATATCCTCGGCTACAATATCAATGACCTTCAACTTTAATGCCTCTGTTTCTGTAATAGATACACTCTTTCTGACTGCCTGCTCCGCCCATTGTGCATTTCTGCCATGGCTCTCTGCGAGAGACCTTATATATGCAGCAGCGTCATTAGCTGCCTTCTCAGCAACGGTCTTGTCCATCTTCTCTCCTACCGCCACTGGGTGGGCAGCGCCTATGTTTGTCCCAGGCGACATTGCGGCTACATGGGCTGCAATGGTTATAAATACGCCTGCAGAGGCTGCCCTTGCACCCGAGGGGGCAACATATACTATTACTGGCACAGGACTAGCTATCATCTCCTTAACTATGCTCCTCATAGAGGTATCAAGTCCTCCTGGTGTGTCAAGTTCAATAACGATTGCCTCTGCCCCCTTCTTCGATGCATTGCTGATAGACTTGGAGGCATATTCAGCAGCAGCAGGATTTATCACCCCATTAATCTTGATGATATGAACTATTGGTGCTTGGGTCTGTTTGCCCCCTTTAGCCTCTTTGGATTGTTCAGCCTCGGAAACAGAAAGGGCAAACATTGCAAGAAGTGCTGTTATTGTTATTAGATGTGCCTTAAGGGATTTCATGAATTAATTATATCATGAACTGACATCAGTCTTAGAAACAAAAAGATAGAAACAAAATAAACCCCAGTTCAGTGGGCAAGAAACTACTTCCTCTTCTTTAGCCATTGGTCTAATACAACAGATAGCTCATCATATTTTAAGGGCTTTGAAAGATAATCGTTCATTCCAGCCTCTAAACATCTTTCCCTATCCCCCTTCATTGCATAAGCCGTCAGGGCTATCACAGGAACCCCGTTATCCAGAACCCCTGAGGCGGGATCCCTTATCAAACGGGTAGTCTCAAAACCATCCATATCGGGCATCTGACAGTCCATAAAGATTAGATCATAGGTTTTCTTTCGCAACCATTCAATCGCCTCAATGCCATTACATGCTAAATCACAGTCAAAACCCTGCTTTTTAAGCATTGCCTGAGCCACAATCCGGTTCATCTGATTATCTTCCACCAACAATATCTTTCCCCTTTTTGTCCCCGATGCTCCTCTGTTAGCTTCAATCCTTTGTTCTTTAGCAGACTCAACATAGGTTGCATCGTCCCTATACTGAAACCTTGCAGAAAAGGTAAAGGTTGACCCTACTCCTTCCTGACTGCTAACACTTATTCTGCCCCCCATCAAGCCTGCTATTTGTTTTGATATGGCAAGCCCAAGCCCTGTTCCCCCGTATTTCCTTGTGGTAGAGCCATCAAGCTGAGAAAAGGCAATAAAGAGCCTATTAATGTCCCGCTGTGAAATGCCTATCCCTGTGTCCTTTACTGAGAAATGGAGAGTCAGGCTATTGCTTCCCTTATCACTGACACCCAGCTTGATTTCAACTCCGCCTGAAGAGGTGAACTTAATCGCATTGCTTATAAGATTCACCAGTATCTGACGAAGTCGCCCCTGATCACCGGTTATCAATTTCGGCACTTCCTCATCGATATTACATATAAGATAGAGCCCCTTTTGTTTTGCCTGTGTTAAAAACATAGTGACAATCTCCCCCATAGTTGAGTGAACATCAAAATCAAAGGGCTCAAGTTGCAATTTTCCAGCCTCTATCTTTGAAAAGTCGAGGATATCATTAATCAGTGTTAGGAGATTTTCAGCGCTCTGCTTGACTACCTCACAATACCTTTTTTGCTCTGGTGTTAATTCGCTGGCATAAAGGAGTTCTGACATGCCTATTATGGCGTTCATAGGGGTCCTGATTTCATGGCTCATGTTAGCTAAGAACTCAGATTTTGCCTTACTTGCAGCCTCTGCTGACTCCTTTGCATAGTTTAGCTGCATCTCAAGCTTTTTTCTCTCCGTTATATCAACGGCTATCCCTGTATGCCTTATTGTCTTTCCCTCTTCATCTCTAATGGGATATGACCGTACCCAAACCCAACGTATCTCTCCATCGGGTCTTACTATCCTATACTCAATATTGAAGGATTCCTCCTCTACATACTTACTATAAGCTTCTAACACCCTCTCTTTATCCTCATAAAAAACAGAATCCACAAAGGAATTGGGGTCTTCATAAATACTCTTACAACTCCTGCCCCATAGGGTCTCATAGGACGGGCTTATATAAAGCATCTGCCTGTTGTCCTCAGAACGAAGCCATATAACCTCCTGCATATTCTCTGTAATCTGGCGTAATTTTTCCTCGCTTGCCCTAAGGGCATCCCTTGATTCCTTACTTTCAGTAATATCCCTAAAAACCCCTTGAATCAATCTCCTGCCTTCAAGCTCAATCAGGCTTGTGGAAATATCCACATGTATAATCTTCCCATCTGCATTAACCACCTCAGCCTGCACAGAGGAGACTGATATGTTTTTTGTATGCTCTCTGAACATCTGCATGTAAAACTCCAACTTATCAGGCGGGTAAAGCTGGCTCTGGTGCATACCTATAAGCCTGCCCTTATCAATGCCAATCATCTTCTGGGCTTGTGAATTGGCTTCAAGTATGATTCCTGTGTCTGCATCGGCAAGAAAAATAGCGTCTCGAGCCTCTTCAAAGAGCATCCTGTAGTGTCTTTCCCTTTTTTGAAGCATTTGGTTTGCCTGAAGCAGTTCTTTTGTTCGTTCCTTCACTTGAAGCTCAAGGCTTATTTTTGCGAGGCTTAATTCCTTTTGAAGCTGAACATCGTTGGTTACATCTCTATTGCTTCCCCTTCTGCCGAGAAATTCTCTTTTATGATTGTAAACAGGTCTACAAACATGTTCTATCCATCTTACCTCACCGTCCTTGCGTATTATTCTGAATCTTATTGAGCCTGCAAAATTAAACCTCTGATGCCCCTCATTATGCCTATACCATATCTCCCTATCCTGAGGGACAATTACATTTACAATCATCTCTGGGTCTGCCATAAAATCAGAGGGAGGATAGCCCGATATTGTTTCAGAGGAAGGAGACACATATATCACTTTGCCCTGAGGAGACAGCCATATCTCCCAGTCAGCAGTAAAATCGGCAATAATCTTGTAAAACTCTAAGGTGTTTATCAGTTCCCCAATGCCCTTGTCATCGTCCATAATATCATCCTCTCCAGTCAATCCAGTTTCGGCTTTCTTTCTTAAGTAGCAGTATGTGTTTGTCCTCTATGGCAGTCTTTAAGAGGCTGGCAATAAAACCAAAGAACCGTACCTTTTTAAAGAAAGGAACAGCAAGCCATCCTACGGCAAGGTGCCTTCCCAGACTGACTATCTCACCTAATACCTTAGGCTTGTAAGGCCTCTTATCTCTACCACAGATATCAGCATATATGTTACCAGCCACCAGCCGCCCTTGCTGTAAGGCAAACTGTGCAGCCGCAGGCACTGGATTACCTGTAGTAGGGTTAATAGCTAATGCATTGTCTCCCAAGGCATAAACAAAGGGATGTCCCTCTGCCTGCAAGAACTCATTAACAATTATCCTTCCCATCTGCCCGGTTGTCAATCCGCTACTCTCTATTATACTGCCTGCTTTTATCCCTCCTGTCCAGACAAGGGTATATGCCTTCAAAATATCGCCATTTGAGAGTGCAATGGCGTCGATTGTCCTTTTGACGATCCTGCAGTTGGTTATAATCTTTACCCCCTTGCCCTGCAGCCTCTGGCTAACCTCCTCAGACATCCTCTCATCAAGATTAGGTACCAGCCTGCTGCCTCCCTCAATAAGCAATATCTGAAAACCTGCTGAGGCTATCTCTGCCTTTTTATTCAATAGATCTGCAAGTTCACCAGCAAGCTCAACACCTGTAAGTCCTCCCCCTCCAATCACAAAACGAAGCATATCCTGTCTTATATCCTCTCTCGTGCTAAGCAATGCCTCTTCGCATACCCCATTAATGTGCTCATATATTGCATTTGCATCCTCAAGAGACTGTAAGGACAGAGAATATTCCTGAAGCCCTGGTATGTTGTAATAATTTGTTATGCTTCCAAGGGCTATCACCAAATATTCGTACCCTATCTCTGAGTCGCTGAGAATGATCTTAGACTTTGCAGTATTTATTTCCCTTATAGAGTCCTGTATGAATACAATGGAGGTTTTTCTTATGATGTTTTGCACAGGCACAGATACCTCTACATTTCTGACAGCAGCCTCATGAAGCTGTGTTTTAAAGGTGTGAAAGGGATTTCTATCGATTAGATATATCCTATACTGCGGCATTTTTTTTAGAAGCCTTGCAAGACGGAGGGCTGCGGTGATTCCTCCATACCCAGCGCCGAGCACTGCTATTGTCTTATTATGCATGGCTTACCCCCTTTTCTGTATTAACCTTGCGCCTTAGGGTGCGCAAGCTTATGCCAAGCCTCTTTGCAGCCTTAGTTTTATTACCTCCAGCGCGCTCTATAGCCTTTGCGATTATTATATTCTCAGCCTCAGCAAGAGAAGAGTCAGCAGGAATCATATAGTAGTCCTTTGTTTCCTCTAATTGAACTGCTAAATGCCCTTCTTTGAAGCTGCTCTCATCAGTATGTTGCAGGATATCATAGGGAAAGACCCGCTTGACCCTTTCAGGGAGAAATGCAGCAACCCTTGTCATAACATTCCTCAACTCACGTACATTTCCACGCCATTGCAGACTTTCAAGCAGATTGATTGTCTCTGGAGAAAAGTCAGGATAGGGCGGTACCCTTTGCATCTCCGATAGGGCACGCTCAAAAAAATGACGCGCTAATAGGGAGATGTCTTCACGCCTTTCCCGTAGCGGTGGAAGATTGATCCTCAGCACATTAAGTCTATAAAGCAAATCCTCACGAAACAACCCCTTCTCTACAGCCCTTTTCAGATCTGTATTTGTAGCTGCAATTACCCTAACATCTACGACAATAGGCTCATCACCTCCAATACGATAAACCCTTTTGTCTTCAAGAATCCTTAAAAGCCTAACCTGAAGACTAAGCGCCATATCACCTATCTCATCAAGAAAAAGCGTGCCCCCTTGTGCAGCCTCAAACTTCCCCCTCCTGCTTTTTAGGGCACCCGTAAAGGCGCCCCGTTCGTGCCCAAAGAGCTCCCCCTCAATAAGGGACTCTGGTATTGCTCCACAGTTAATTGGCACAAAGGGTCCCTGGGCCCTCTTGCTCATCGAGTGCACAGCCCTAGCCACTATCTCTTTGCCAGAGCCAGTCTCACCGGTAATCAACACATTAAAATCAGACCTTGCAATCTCTGGTAGATTCATCAACGCCCTGCGCATAGATAAAGATCTAAAGACAAAAAAGGGCTTCGCTTGCCTGACAATAGGGTCAAGAACCTGCAAAGACCTGCTTTCAGTCTTTGTCTTGCCTAAAGCAAGCTCTATCTTTACCTTGAGTCTCGCAGGATTCAGTGGTTTGTAAAGATAGTCCTCAAGGAGTCCCTTTATATCCTCTGACACCAAATCTACTACTTCGTATTCCTTCTCTACAAGCAGATAGAAAAGACAGGCTGGGTTTTGTTTCTTATAAAATCTAATAATATCAAGACAGGACTCGTTGAAATAGTTAGTTGCAGCTATTATTACATTGCACTCCCTATAAGATAGTATTGAGGCCGCCTCATCTGAGGAACGACAGGATATTACATCTATTGATGAGTCCCTTAACCCTTCAGTAAGTATCTCGCCTGTGCTCTTGTCCTCATCTATTATTAATAGAACCGTCTCTTTAGATGTGGCGGACATACCTCAATCATCTTTCTTTGACATCTTGTTTTTTATCTTCAAAGCCACCTGATCCATTACTAATTTTGATATACTCAGATAGGTCTTGAGTTCATCCATTGTTGGGTCAAGATTGTCCTTTTTGTCCTTCATAAGTCCAAAACTCGTCTTTCCTGTGGATTTGTTATAGCTGATAATAATTTCGTATACCATGAGGACTCCTTAAAATGATTGTATTTACAGTGATTCTATCAAATAAAAGATACAAAATGAAACAGGGCAAATACCTTAAAAACCCTTCT
This sequence comes from uncultured bacterium, assembly GCA_937949555.1. Taxonomy (GTDB): domain Bacteria; phylum Nitrospirota; class Thermodesulfovibrionia; order Thermodesulfovibrionales; family Dissulfurispiraceae; genus DUZI01. The sequence continues at coordinate 13,731 of CALEDV010000061.1, forward strand.
CTGTGCACTTAATATCAAAACTTGATGCAAACAAAATTGTATTTGTGCAAGCCTAAATCGCAAGACTATATTACTTTACCCCTTTGCTTTTAAGGTAGGGGCCAAACATCTTGTCTGCTCCAAGTATATGACTCTGGAGCCATTTTCTAAGAAACTCCATTACCTCAAAGGAAAGCACTGGTTCTCCTGACTGATGCCTCCTTTGAAGTTCCTTGACCTCTTCGGTGAGTTTATCGTGAATCCTCTTATGAGATATATAGTCAGGATAACCATGGGTTGTCATAAGCCTCTCCTCCGTTGCAAAATGAGTAGCACAGTATTGCAGCAAACCATCCAATATCTTTCCTAAGACAGCCTCGGCCTTTCCTGACTTCATAGCCTCGTGCATCTCATTGACCATGTCAAAAAGCCTTTTATGTTGAGTATCAACCTCTGCTATGTTGACCTTATATTGATCGCCCCATATTAGAAAAGCCATTATCTCTACCCCCTGTAAGTTGATTTATGCCACTGATAGGCGCTCTTGATTATTTCGTATATATCACGCTGAGGTTTCCACCCAAGGCAGTCTGCCGCCAGGATAGAGGAGGCAACAAGTTCTTGAGGATCACCCATTCTTCTCTCTGTAACCTCAAATCTGACCGGTTTTCCAGAGACCTGTTCAATTATTCCTATAATTTCCCTTACCGAAATCCCCTGCTCAGAGCCAAGATTTAGGGCTATCGATTGATCGCCAGTACGAAGATAGTTTAGCGCTCTGAAATGGGCATCAGCAAGGTCAAGCACATGCACATAGTCTCTAATACAAAAACCATCTCTGGTGTGATAATCGCCACCAAAAACCTGTAATTTGTATCTGCTGTCAAAAAGTGTCCTCATGGCAAGAGGAATAAGATGTGTCTCAGGGTCATGACTCTCTCCAATGTCAAATCCTGCGCCTGAGGCATTAAAATAACGCAGAGACACATATTTGATGCCAAAGATATTGTCATACCATCTCAGGATCTTCTCAAGGATCGCCTTTGTTTCTCCATAGGGGTTGATGGGATTAATTTCTTCATCTTCAGTAATTGGTAGTTTTTTGGGTATGCCATATACAGAGCAAGAAGAGGAAAAGACAATCCTTTTGCATCCATAATCCTTCATGGCCTCAAGGAGATTAAGTCCGCCAGTGATGTTACTGCTAAAATACTTATATGGATTAGTCATACTCTCACCCACATAAGCATAGGCTGCAAAATGTATAACCTCATCGATAGCATTTGCGCTAAATACCTCTTCTATCTCTGCCCTGTTGGTGAGGTCACCCCTTATGAGTGTTACAGTAGCAGGCACATTCTCAGGGTGTCCATACTGCAGGTTGTCAAAGACAATAATATCATTAGGGTTGTATCCTAAATTTATCAAATAATGGACAGTGTGTGATCCTATATATCCAGCCCCACCTGTAATAAGTAGCATTTTGCCTCCCTATTTGCTCTCTATTTAAAACTCCCTTAAGTATCTGTAATAGGTGTCTCTCTGCACGGGTCTAAAACCTGCTTGTCTGATTGCATTTACCATCTCATCCATAGATACCCTATAGGACACACCTGCTGAGCGTACAACATTTTCTTCTATCATGGTTGACCCCAGATCATTTGCTCCAAATAGTAAGGCAACCTGAGCGAGTTTTAAACCTTGTGTTACCCATGATGCTTGTATATTGGGTATATTATCAAGATAGATCCTGCTGATTGAAACTATTCTAAGGTATTCCACTGCTGTGGCGGGATATATCTTTTCCTCTTTAGATAATGCGGTATTAAGTGGCTGAAAACTCCAGGGAATAAACGCGGTAAACCCTCCTGTCCTGTCCTGTAAATCTCTCAGTCGTTCAAGATGTATAAGTATCTCCTCCTGGTCTTCAAGGCTGCCAAACATCATCGTAGCTGTAGTCTTCATCCCTAAAGAATGAGCAATCTCCATAACCTCGAGCCACTCAGAGGAAAGTATCTTCTTAGGGCTTATCCTTTGGCGTACCCTGTCTGCAAGTATCTCTGCCCCACCCCCAGGCATTGAATCAAGCCCTGCATCCCTTAGTTTACAAAGGACACTCCTAATGTCTATGCCCTGCCCCTTTGATAAATAAACTATCTCTGTAGGTGAAAATCCATGGATATTGATGTTAAAGGCTTCCTTAATCTTCCTTAAAAGCCTGCAATAATATTCCAAATCAATGGCAGGATTAATCCCGCCCTGTAATAGTATTTGAGTGCCGCCCAACTCAATAGTCTCCTTCACCTTAGAGAGGATCTCATCATCGCTCAAGAGATATGCCTCTGGATGTCCTTGGTCCCTGTAAAAGGCACAGAACTTACATCTATTGACACATATATTTGTATAGTTTATATTTCTGTCAATGACAAAGGTCACAACATTGTCCCTGTGAAGGGACTTGGTAATATTGTCAGCCATGCTTCCCAGACAATGCAGGGATTCATTCTTAAACATACTTAGGGCATCTTCCCGAGTAATCCTATTCAATGGGCAATCCCCCAGTTGCTGCCCACTCGTATATCTACCTTAAGAGGAACTAATAGAGATGCCGCCCCTTCCATTTCTATCTTAACTAATGCTTTCATCACCTCTATCTCTTCAATGGGAATCTCAAAGAGGAGCTCATCATGAATCTGAAGTACCATCTCCGATAAAATTCCTCGCTCCCTGATAGCCCTATCAACCCTAATCATTGCTATCTTGATAAGGTCTGCAGCGCTGCCCTGTATTGGGGTATTTACAGCGATCCTCTCTGACTGTTGTCTAAGATTAGAATTGGAACTATTAATATCTACAATAGCCCTCCTCCTGCCAAAAAGCGTAAAGGCAAAACCTGTCTCCTTTACGGACCTTATAGTATTTTCAATATATTGTTTTACCCCGCTATAGAGCCTAAAATAACGGTCTATATATTCTGAAGCCTCAGTGGTTCCAATTCTTAAGGCTTCAGAAAGCCCAAAGGGACTCATTCCGTAGATTATCCCAAAGTTTACCACCTTCGCCACCCTGCGCATCTCGCGATCTACCCTGTCTTTATCCACCTTAAAGAGCAATGACGCCGTAGCCGTATGTATATCTATATCCTCTTTAAAGGATTCAATTAGTTTTTCATCGGCACTAAGATGCGCTAGGAGTCTAAGTTCAATTTGTGAGTAGTCTGAAGACAGCAATAGGCAACCCTCTTTAGCTATAAAGGCTTCTCTGATCCTTATGCCCCATTCACCACGCACAGGGATATTCTGAAGGTTGGGATCACTGCTGCTGAGTCTGCCCGTTGCAGTAGCCGTTTGGTTAAAAGTCGTATGAATCCTTCCTCCTGAGTGCTCAGCAAGAGGTGGTAGGGCATCGATATAGGTATTTTTTAGTTTAAATAATAACCTGTACTTTACAATCTCCTCTGGCAATTTATGGTGAACAGCAAGTTGCTGTAGTGTGTCATTATCCGTAGAATAGCCTGTCTTTGTCTTTCTGGCAGGTTTGAGTCCTATCTTATCAAAAAGTATATGCGATAATTGTTGCGGAGAGTTTATATTGAACCTCTCTCCTGCCAGTTCGTATATCTGCCCTTCAATTCTCTCTAATTGCCCAGAAATCTCCTTTGAAAGGCCATAAAGCATATTAGGGTCAATCCTGATACCCTTCAGTTCCATGTTAGAGAGTATGGAAATTATAGGCATCTCTAAGTCTAAGTAGATCTTTTCTAACCCAGTCTCCATTAAACGGGGAAATAAAACATCGTGAAGTTGCTGGATACATACCACCCTTTCACAAAATAGATCTGCTGATTCTTCTAAGGACAAAACAACCTTTTTTTCAGTCCTTTTTTTTGTCTCTTGAACCTCTAAAACCCTCTCAAGATACTCCTCAACAACCCTTTGAAGACCATGATTGCTCTTGTTTGGATCCAACAGATATGAAGCAATCATGGTGTCCTTCAGATTGCCCTTTATGTCTATCCCCTTTCTTTTAAGGACAGACATTTGACTTTTTATATCATGACTTATCTTTATTATTGCTGGATCTTCAAAATAAGGTTTTAACAGGGATAGGGCCTCTGGCAGATTATCTTCATTATCATGTTTGATAGGAATATAACAGGCTGTAAACCCGTTTTTTCTGCAAAGGGCAATACCAAGCAGCTCAGGATCCCGAGAGATTTTATGACCAATATTCAACAGAAAACACATCCCGTCTTTTTGGAGCCATTCACTATGCTGCTGGCTGGCAAGTTCCTTTGTCTTTTTTACAGGCATGGCATCATTTAATAAATCGTCAAATAAGGAAGGTTGTTTCATAAGGGATATATTAACCCATAGAAGATTATTTTGAAATAAAAAATTAAGCCTTTGCTCAAAGAATAAGTAAATATAAAGCCCTAAGGATTAAAAGGTTTGGTAAATACAGATTAGACAGTTCATGTCTATGTAATGGAAAATTGACAGAGCACGATTGATCATCAAAAAACAAAACCCGCTTATTAAGCGGGTCTTTTTTGTAATTGGCAGCTTCTTACTTTCCCATGGCCTCGCAGCCATAGTATCATCAGCCTCAGAGAGCTTAACTGCCGTGTTCGGAATGGGAACGGGTGTGTCCTCTCCAGTATTACCACCAAAAGTTTTTTATTCTAACATAATAAAAATATAAATGCAAGTATTTTTAATATATAGGGGTTAAGGCTCACGGTCAATTAGTACTGGTAAGCTGAACATATTACTATGCTTACACCTCCAGCCTATCGAAGTGGTAGTCTACCACTGACCTTCAGGACTCAAAAGAGTCGGGAGACCTAATCTTGGGGCAGG
>CALEDV010000062.1 GCA_937949555.1 uncultured bacterium
TTTACGAGACCTCTGGACCTTCACAGATAATGCCAAACTAATCACCCCTTGGTGACTGAATGAGTTATGGCCCTTTTTAATAAACCCTGTGGCAGTATAAAGGCTTTCAGGCATGCCCTCTTACTCCTACAGGTTTCTATCGGCATTTGGGTCATGTTTAGTTACTTGAGGACAAACTGTTCGAAATAGTATACTGTCTTAACCTATCAAACAAAGGAGGTTGCTATGAGGAGATCAAGTATTATAGGCATTGTTGTCCTTTGTCTTGTTTTTGGTATAGCTTATAGCCTTTACATCCCTGTCTATGCGGGGCAGGATAGGGTAGTCAAGGTGAGTGACCAGACAAAGGCCTGTATTGGCTGCCACAGCATGGTTACCCCGGGCATTGTCAGTGATTGGGAGAATAGTTCTCATGCCAAGATCACACCCCAAGAGGCAAGACAAAAGCCATCTATAAAGAGGATGGTATCCTCAGAAAACATACCTCAAGCCCTGTCTACGGTGGCCGTGGGTTGTTATGAATGTCATGGATTGAATAAAAAGAGGCACAAAGACAACTTCCCGCACAATGGATTTGATATAAATGTTGTTGTTTCACCCAATGACTGTGCCACTTGCCATAGCGAAGAGGCAAGGGAATACTCCAATAGTAAGAAGGCCCATGCAGTGAAGAATCTGATCGCCAATCCTGTGTATCATCAGCTTGTTGATGCCTCTTTGGGCATTATGGATTATAAGGGCGGTAAAATAACATCATCAAAACCCACGGAAAAGACAAAGCACGAGACCTGTCTCGGGTGTCATGGCACAAAGGTTGAGGTCAAGGGTATGAAGACCCTTAAGACCTCTATGGGTGATATGAAAGTGCCAGAGCTCACAAACTGGCCAAATGCATCTGTGGGAAGGGAAAATCCCGATGGGTCTCTTGGCTCTTGCTCATCCTGTCATCCCAGACACTCCTTTTCAATGGAGATTGCCCGCAAGCCCTATACCTGTGCCCAGTGTCATCTTGACCCTGATGTGCCTGCATGGAATGTATATAAAGAGAGCAAACACGGCAATATATACTTTTCTAAGTGGCATGAGTGGGATCTCAAATCTCCAGATTGGACTATTGGCAGGGATTTCAAGGCACCTACCTGTGCCACCTGTCACAACAGCCAAGTCTTATCGAGCGACGGACAGTTAGTTGCAAGGAGGACCCATGATTTTGGCTCGAGGCTTTGGGTGCGGCTTTTCGGCTTGATTTATAGCCATCCACAACCCGTATCGGGCAACACCACAATCCTTAAGAATAAAGAAGGGCTGCCGCTACCTACATCACTAACAGGAGAGATGGCCCCTCAGGGACTCATATCTGCTGAAGAACAAGGCAGGAGGCTCAAAGAAATGAAACAGATCTGCCAGAGTTGTCACAGTACAGAATGGGTAGCAGGGCACTTTTTGAAACTTGACAACACCATCAAAGAGACAAACGCTATGACCCTAACTGCTACCAAGCTAATGCTCGATGTATGGAAGGCAGGGCTTGAGGGGCAGACAAACCTCTTTGATGAGACCATTGAGAGGATGTGGGTAAGGCAGTGGTTGTTTTACGCTAATTCAATCAGATATGCCTCGGCCATGACAGGGGCGCCTGATTATGCCACCTTTAAAAACGGTTGGTGGAGTATGACTGAGACCATGCAGCAGATGAATGACTGGTATAAATTAAAGGAAAAGACAGGCAAGAAATGAAGATAATCCTCTTTAACGCAAGCCCAAGGAAGGACGGAAACACTGAATTGTTGCTCAAAGAGGCTGTAAAGGCAATAGATACCAATAGCCATGAGTTAATAAGGTTTGACTTGAACAAACTAAAGATCTTGCCCTGTCAGGACTGTGGCGGATGTGAAGAGACAGGCAAATGCATCATCGATGATGACATGAATGGTATCTATGAGGCTATTAGGGGGGCCGATAGGATTATCCTCGGCTCCCCTATATTCTTCTTTGCCCTAAGCGCACAGGCAAAGCTGATGATAGACCGATGCCAGTCCTTTTGGTGCGAAAAGTATCTACTTAAAAGGACTATTGAACCGGGCATCCATGGCAGGAAGGGACTGCTCATTATGGTCGGCGGGATGAAGAGGGATATTGGCATGCAATGCGGCGAGGCAACGGCAAAGGCCTTCTTCAGGACCATAGGCGTGCCTGAGCACGAGACCCTGAGCTTCCTTGAGGTTGACGAAAAGGGCGCCATACTAAAACACCCTGAGGCCCTTCAAGGGGCATACGAGGCCTGCAGAAGGTTAGTTAATAACTAAGATCAGCTATCCATCAAAGGATCTATTTAACACCGCTCAAGCCCCTAATTGTGTGTATTAGTAATTGAAACTTGCTTTTGTTGCTGCTTTGTTTCATAATTTTATTGCATTAATTAGGGCAGGTAATGCCTTCAGAGGGAAAGGGTTTTAATTAGGTTTATTTGTCGCCTTTTTTCGTTGTACAACCAATTCAATTTACCCTTAGGCTGCTATGTGTGTAGGATGTTTTTTTACGCCCTAAAGATATAAGTTTATTAACAAACATCTATGTAGCGGAGTTCTGTATTGACAGAGATATTAAAGCAACTCAGGTGGCAGGATCTTTTTGATATAGCCTTAGTGACCCTTATTACTTACAGGCTTCTCCTTATATTAAAGGGCACAAAGGCTGCAAAGATGTTGCTTGGGCTTGTGGTGCTTCTGCTGGTTTCCTTTGGATCCAGATATTTCGAGCTTTATACAATGGAATGGCTCATTCAGAGCTTTCTTTCTCAACTTGTAATTGCCCTGATAATACTCTTTCAACCTGAGATCAGACGTGTGCTTGCACAAATGGGCGAGGCAAGGCTCTTTCAGTCCTTTACCTCTGCTGAAGACATGAGGACCATTGAAGAGATAGTAAGGGCTGCTGTATCCCTGGCAAATAGGAATATAGGCTCCCTTATTGTGATAGAAAGAGAGATAAGCCTAAATGAATATATTGAGGTTGGCGTGCCTGTGGATGCAAAGGTCTCAAAGGAGCTGCTATTGAGCATATTCCACCCTTCCTCTCCTATCCACGATGGGGCAGTCATAATTAAAAGCAACCGAATAATAGCGGCAGGTTGTTTTCTGCCTATTGCCTTAGAGACAGATATAAGCAAGGCGCTTGGGACAAGACACCGTGCCGGAATAGGGGTTACTGAAGAAACCGATGCAGTAGTGATAGTTGTCTCAGAGGAGACAGGCAATATTTCTTTGGCAATAGGCGGCAGTCTTCAGACCCACACAAGTGTGACATCTCTCAGGGATCAACTCACTCAGATATTCACAAAAAAGAGGGATGAGGGAAAATGAAGATCAACTCCCTCTGGAAAGCCGATGCTGGTTTGAAGGTCCTTGCCTTTGTCTTGGCCATAATGATGTGGTTTTTTGCAACCTACAAGGGACAGTCGGAGATGTCTATCGAGGCACCAGTAGAATTTAAGAACACACCAAAGGGACACATCATCCTCAAGCAGAGTACAAACAAGGTCAATCTACACATAAGCGGACACGAACGACTACTCAAGGCCCTGAGACCTATAAATGCAAGGGTTATTGTAGACCTGTCAAATGCAAAAAAGGGGGAAAACGAGTTTTATTTCAGCAGAAGCGATATTGTTATACCAGGGGTGATAAAGGTAATTCGGCTTGAACCTACCTTTATACGCTTTGGCCTTGATGAGCTTGCCTCAAAGACTGTGCCGGTCAGGGTGCCCGTAATAGGGATACCTGAAAGGGGATATAAGGTAAGCCATATTGAGGTTATGCCCCCATCTATTACGATAGAAGGGGCGCGCTCAGAGATAAATGATATTACCCTCTTGAAGACAGAGACTGTGGATATAACTGGGTTGGACACGGACCTCCAGCAGACTGTGAAGGTCAATACGGGGGGGAAAAACATTATTATAAAGAATGCCGAACTTACCGTAAGAATAAATATAAGGAAGATGTAGTAATGAAACTCTTTGGCACTGATGGCATAAGGGCAAGGGTTAATACGGCGCCAATGACCCCAGAGGGTGTGCTCAGGCTTGGGATGGCAATAGCATCGGTTTTAAGGAATGACCATGGCAGAAACATGGTCTTGATTGGTAAGGATACTCGCCTATCAGGCTATATGATAGAGTCAGCGCTAACCTCTGGTCTCTGCTCAAAGGGTGTCAATGTGACCCTTGTAGGCCCTTTGCCCACTCCGGGGATTGCCTTTCTGACCCGAACACTGAGGTTGGATGCGGGTATTGTCATTTCTGCATCCCATAATCCCTTTTACGACAATGGCATAAAGGTCTTCTCCTCAGAGGGATATAAGATATCCGATGAGATGGAGGCTGCCATTGAAAAGTTAATGGAGGACAAGGCCTTTCCAAGGAGGAGGGCCTCGGGGGATAAGATTGGTAGGGCCTTTAGGCTTGATGACGCTACAGGAAGGTATATTGAGTATGTAAAATCAACTATCCCCAGAGGCGAGGACCTGGATGGTCTAAGGATCGTTGTAGACGGGGCTAACGGGGCTGCTTATAAATCCACGCCTGCATTGCTCAGGGAGTTAGGTGCAGAGGTAATAACCATCAATGATAAGCCTGATGGCCTTAATATCAATCACAACTGTGGTTCGCTGCATCTTGAGGGACTTAGCGATGCAGTAGTTAGATATGGTTATGATGTAGGGGTGGCCCATGACGGCGATGCAGACAGGACGCTCTTTGTGGATCATCAAGGGAGGCCTGTAGATGGCGATGTGATAATGGGCATCTGTGCCTTAGAGATGAAGAAGGACAACATGCTAAAAGGCAATGCAGTGGTGGCAACCACCATGAGTAACCTCGGGCTTGAGATGTATTTGAAAAGGCACGATATAGACCTAATCAGGACAAAGGTTGGTGATAGGTTTGTAGTGGAGGAGATGCTCAAGAGGGGTTGCAATCTGGGTGGGGAACAGTCAGGCCATATAATCTTTTCAGACTACAACACCACGGGTGATGGTATGATAACCGCCCTTCAGGTGCTCTATATATTGAAAAAGAGTGGTTACAGGCTCTCTGAGCTTGCAGACATGATCAGCCTCTATCCTCAAAGGTTGATAAATATTGAGGTATCCGACAAAAAGGACTTCAAGTCAAGGGAACCTATAAAAAGGATCATAGAAAAGGCAGAAAGGGACCTCAAAGGTCGTGGTAGATTGCTTATCAGGGCCTCAGGCACTGAACCTAAGATAAGGGTTATGGTTGAGGCAGAGGAAAGGTCTTTAGCTGACTACTGGGCAAGCACAATCGCTGAGGTTATTAAAAAGACCCTTGATGGCGATAGCAAAATAGGAGGACAACTTTGATAGAAAGATACACAAGACCTGCAATGGGTGTATTGTGGAGCCTTCAAAATAAGTATCAGAAATGGCTTGAGGTAGAGATTGCCGTTTGTGAGGCCTGGGCCGAGATGGGTGAGATCCCGCCTGATGCCCTTGCTACCATTAAACAGAAGGCTGGTTTTGATGTGCAGAGGATCGAGGAGATTGAGGCTACAGTAAAACACGATGTGATCGCCTTTTTGACCTCAGTGGCAGAGCACATTGGGCCTGAGTCGAGATTTGTCCATAAGGGGCTTACATCCTCAGATGTTACAGACACGGCCCTCTGCCTACTCATGTCAGAGGCGATGGACATCATCCTTAAAGACATGGATGAATTGATGGGTGTCTTGAGAGAACAGGCTTATAAATACAAGCACACACCCTGTATAGGCAGGAGCCATGGAGTGCATGCCGAGCCAATGACCTTTGGCTTGAAGTTTGCGCTTTGGTATAAGGAGGCTGAGCGTAACATCAGGAGATTAAAGTCTGCCAAAGATTCCATAAGGATAGGCAAGATATCTGGTGCTGTAGGCACCTTCTCAAACATACCCCCAGAGATTGAAGGGAGGGTCTGTAATAAATTGGGCCTCATCCCTGAGTCAGTGGCTACTCAGGTTGTCCAAAGGGACAGACACGCCGAGTATATGACTGCCCTTGCCCTTACAGCGACGATGATTGAGAGGATATCAGTGGAGATAAGACACCTTCAACGTACAGAGGTCAGAGAGGCGGAAGAACCCTTTACACAGGGACAGAAGGGCTCTTCTGCCATGCCTCATAAGAGGAATCCCGTAGGATGTGAAAACCTCTCTGGACTTGCGAGGTTAGTCAGGACCAATGCCTTAGCAGCTATGGACAATGTAGCCCTATGGCATGAGCGAGACATTTCACACTCCTCTGTAGAAAGGGTAATAATACCTGATAACAGCGTACTTGTAGATTATATGTTGCATAGGCTCACTGGCATCCTCAGAAACCTGCATGTATATCCAGAAAATATGCTTAATAACCTCAACAAGAGCTATGGCCTCTTTAACTCCCAAAGGGTGTTGCTGGCGCTTACAGAGAAAGGGGTCAGTAGAGAAGATGCCTATGTCATGACCCAACGAAATGCCATGAATAGCTGGCAAAGGGGCAGTGATTTCAAGGGGGAGTTGTTAGGAGATACTGAGGTCTTAAGATATCTAAGCCCCTCAGAGCTTGAATCGCTCTTTTCTCTTCAACACTATCTCAGGCATATTGACTTTATCTTTGACAGGGCCTTCAATGAATCCTCAGAGAATAGACCTCAACGGGCTTAAACGCTATTGTTTGACTTACAGAAAGAGCAAGGCCACTATTGAAGAGGCTGCTAAGAGGCATTCTAAGGGCGCCTCCTTCTCGGACTTCATTGACTCCCTACCTGATTTTCTTGCTGCTAAGGATTTAAAAGGGCTTGCACGGTCAGTCATAGATGCAAGGTCGGGCAATAGACCTGTAATCCTTACCATGGGTGCCCATCCAATAAAGGTTGGTCTCTCTCCACTTATTATAGACCTTATTGAGAGGGGTGTCATTACGACCTTTGCTACCAATGGTGCATCTGTCATCCATGATTTTGAGATGTCCTATATAGGTTGCACCTCCGAAGATGTGGCCGCAGAGATAGACAATGGTTCCTTTGGAATGGCAGAGGAGACCGCAAGATTTATCAACAAGGCCATATCAGAGGGCGTAAGGAGAGGACTTGGCATAGGCACTGCTATTGGGGAGATGATTGTCAGGTCTGGCTTTAAAGGGGCTGATGATAGCATCTTCGCAGCCTGCTACAAAAAGGGCATACCTGCTACTGTGCATGTGGCTGTGGGGACAGATATCATACATATGCATCCAGAGGCAGAGGGCGCAGCCATTGGTGAGGGGAGCCTCAGGGATTTTAAGACCTTTACCGAATCAGTCTCTGCACTTGAAGGTGGGGTCTTGATTAATCTTGGTTCGGCAGTGATAATGCCTGAGGTGTTTTTGAAGGCTCTAACGATAGTTCGTAATCTTGGATTTGTTGTCAATGACCTCACCACTGCCAATCTCGACTTCATCCAGCACTACAGACCCACAATGAACGTGCTTAAAAGACCCACTCAAAGGGGAGGCAGGCACTTCGCCATTACAGGACACCACGAGATAATGTTCCCATTATTGGCGGCAATGATTGTTGAGGGACTTTAGCCTTGTCTACCTCGCTATCTGAAATACAGTCTTTGGTAGACGCAAACACTGTTTTGCCTATCGATGCAGCATATTTTTTTCATTTAGAAGGATGAGGTAGAGCTAATCTACTGTAAATAATGGTCTTTGATTTAAAAGGGTAAGGCGTCACCTGTTACTGTCTGTTGAGGGACTTGCATTTAGCTGATATACTAAGGCTGGCAAAAGGGTGTCTCTTTTGATTCCCTTTGCTGCCGACGTGGTTTGTGCAAGACCTTAGGCCTATCCCGTTTTGCCTTTACAATACAGAAAAAGCCAAAGGGCTCGTCTTCTTTGTTTTTTAATTGATGTACAGTCATTGGGGCTATATAAAGGGCATCGAAGGGTTTAACCTTTATCTCCCTGTCACCCAATCGTATACGCCCATTTCCCCTGATGCATATAACTATATGTTCATGATTGTGTAATTCTAAGCTGCTGCTTCCACCCCTGTGTATCTCAAAGTATCTTAAGTGCATTGATGAGGCATCACCCTCTCTTCCAATGAGCACGTTTCTTTCAATAGATGCCCACCCTTGAGGGTCTTTCTTGTAGGGTTCCCTTTTTATCTGTCTCCAACGGTATGACTTGCCATACCTTATGACCTTGCTTTTATTATTTACCACTTTATCATTGCCGACGCCCATGTAAGCCCCCCTCCAAAGGATTCAAGCAGTATATAGTCTCCTTTTTTTATCCTTCCACTGCATACTGCCTCATCAAGGGCTATGGGTATTGATGCGGCAGAGGTATTGCCATATTTATTTATATTGACCACTACCTTATCCATTGATAGACCGAGACGGGATGCTACAGCCTGTATAATTCTATGGTTAGCCTGATGTGGTATGAGGAGGTCAAGCTGCGATGGTGAAAGTCCATTGTGCCTAAGGGTCATCTCCACAAGACTGCCAAGGGTCTTGACAGCGACTTTAAATGTCTCATTGCCCTTCATCTTTATGAAGTGGAGTCTTTCCTCAACAGTATCTTTAGAGGCAGGCATCCTTGAGCCACCTGCAGGGACCTGAATAAGGTCCCACAGATTACCGTCAGAGTACAGGTGTGTTGACAGGATACCACTCTTGCCCCGATGGGCGCCAAGCAATACGGCCCCTGCCCCATCGCCAAACAATACGCATGTGGACCTATCCTGCCAGTCTGTAAATCGTGACAGGATCTCTGCACCTACTACAAGGACATTTTTATGTAAGCCTGACCTTATAAAGGCATTGGCTGTAGATAGGGCATATATGAAACCAGAGCATGCTGCATTGACATCGAAGGCGCAGGCGTTCTTAGCGTTTAGCCTTTTTTGTAAAAAACAGGCAGTGGATGGCATAGACATATCCCCAGAGATGGTGGCAACGATTATCATCGATATGTCAGAGACCTTCATCCCTGCTGCCTTCAATGCCCTTTTTGACGCCTCGTAGGCGAGGTCAGAGGTTGCCTTATCCTTATCGGCAATCCTCCTTTCACTGATGCCGGTCCTTTCGACGATCCATTCATTGGAGGTATCTACCATCTGTGAAAGTTCTGTATTGGTTAGGACCCTTTGAGGAAGGGATGAGCCTGTGGATAAGATCTTAGCCCTTAACATCAGCCCTCACCTGATTGAAATCCTTGAGGCTCTGGGAGATGGTCTTGACCACACCCTTTGATGCCATCTCTGCTGCCACCCAGAGTGCGTTCTTTATAGCCTTTGCCGAAGACCTGCCATGACTGATTATGCTCGTGCCGTTTATGCCAAGCAGAGGGGCCCCGCCATATTCAGAGTAGTCAGTGCGTTTCTTGAAGTTTCTAAGGGCAGGTTTTATCAAGAGGTATCCCAATTTGCCGGTCCTCAAGTTAGCAATCTCCATCTTCAGCATCTTGAGGATCATCTCTGCCACCCCTTCGCTCACCTTAAGGGCGATATTTCCAATAAATCCGTCGCAGACTATGACCTCAGCCCCTCCTTGAAATATGTCCTTACCCTCGATGTTGCCGATAAAGTTAAACTGTGCGTTTTTCATGTATTTAAAGGCATCCCTTGTAAGTTCATTACCCTTAGAGTCTTCCTCACCTATACTGAGTATCGCTACCCTTGGATTATCATGATTGAATATAGCCCTATAATAGGCGTCACCCATGTATCCAAATTGCAGTAGGTTAATGGGGTTGCAATCCACATTGGCCCCTGCGTCAATAAGTAGAAAGTTGCCTGTGAGGGAGGGCATTATGGTCGCTATGGCAGGCCTGTCGACATGTTGTAATTTTCCGAGCACAAACAGAGATGTGGCCATCACAACGCCAGAGTGACCTGCGCTTACAACTGCATCGGCCTCCCCTTTCTTTACAAGCTCAACAGCCCTTCTTATAGAGGAATCCTTCTTCTTCCTCAGGGCTGCTGAGGTCTTCTCATGCATCTCTACAGTTTCTGAGGCATGAACAACAGAGATCTTAGGAGAAATGCCCTTTTTATCCTTAAGAACAGAAAGGATCCTTGCCTCGTTGCCCACAAGAAGCACCTCAATGCCATACTCCGCTACAGCATCAAGGGCCCCTGCCACAGTCACCTCTGGGGCAAAGTCTCCCCCCATGGCATCGAGGGCGATCTTCATGCTACTTTGTTACAGGTTCTAAGACTTTTTTCTTGTTGTATATGCCACAACTTGGGCATACATGATGGGGCAACTTCATCTCACTACATTCTGGACAGGCAGATATATTTGGCTGTTCACCTTTCCAATTGGCCCTTCTTTTATTGCGTCTTGATTTTGAATGCCTCGATGTTGGATTAGCCATTTTTGTACTCCTTTCTCTGTAATATTTTATCCAAGGATAGGAGCCCCTCTTTTGGAGGTTCCTTAATGCATCTACAGCTATTTAAATTAAGATCGGTGCCACACATTGGGCATATGCCTTTGCAATCTGCCTTGCACAGGGGTTTCATGGGCATATTGAGCAATACCTCCTGGATGATAAATTCTCCAAGGTCTATGGTATCACCCCTGTAAAACTCTGATTCAAGCTCCTCATCATGCAACTGGTAATGCTCATCTCGGGTCAAGGTCCTTGCATGATGAAACACAGTGCGGACAGGGCTGTTTATCTTGAATTCAAAGTCCTTTAGACAACGGCTGCAAATAAGCATAAGGGTGACCTTTAATACCCCTTGCAAAAGGACCTCGGAGCCAGTTCTATAGACCTGTAATACACCCTCTACAGGAGACTTGAAATCTATTTCTTCGTGGCTTATCTTTTCCGAGAGGGTATAATGAAGCCCCTCTTCTGGTATTTCAGAGACCGTTATCTTTTTCATGACCTTACAACCCAGGATAGACAATTTAATGATTTTATAGATATTTGTCAACCTGCCGAATTGCCTCACCAAAAATCTAAATAAAATCGAAGGGGGAATTCTTCATTAATGAATAAAAGAAGTTGTCGAAGGGATGACCCATCTTTTTTACAGTTGCAAAAAATATTTATCTTGGGACTAAGATCGGACCAAGATTACCGAAGACCATTTGCCATGGGTCATTTTAGCGTAAGCAGTGATACATATCCTTTAGTCATTTGTATTTCCCTATGCAGTGCAATGACAGAAACATTCGGTAGTGTTAATACCATGAAGTGGGCAACCGCAAGGGTTGACCCTACAACCTACCTTCCTACAGAACCCAGCCTTAACTGTGCTACAATATACCCACACCATGATGAAGAAGCTTCCCATAGGCATACCAACGCTCAGCAAGATAATCAACGAGGAATACATCTATGTAGACAAGACAAGATATGTCTATGAGCTTGCAAACAGTGGTGTTTACTACTTCCTCTCCCGCCCGAGGAGGTTTGGGAAGAGTCTGTTTCTATCCACATTAAAGGCATCTTTGAAGGCAAGAGGGAACTCTTTGAGGGACTGTATATCTATGACAAATGGGACTGGGAGGATAGGTATCCAGTCATCCATATAAGCCTTGGCGGTGGAGTCTTTAACACAAAAGAGAGGATACGGGGTCGGATAGAGAAGGTCCTTGAGGACAATCAAAGGCATTTGGGCATTGAGTGTAAGAAGGGGGTTGAGCATCCTGTCTGTTTTCAAGAGATGATCCAAAGGGCATATGATCAATGCAACAAGAAGGTAGTTATTTTAATAGATGAGTATGACAAGCCCATATTGGACAATATAACTGATAGAGGTAGCCAGGGAGATGAGGGAGGGGCTTATGAATATTAACTCAGTGATAAAGGGGCAGGATGCAAACATAAAGTTTGCCTTTCTGACAGGTGTGAGTAAATTCTTCAGCATCCAGAGGGGTTTTATGCTAATGTGGTATATGTTTATCTACAGGGCATTGGGATAGACATATTGGAGAGGGTGTGATGAATAGGGGAAGGATTGATATTACAGTGAAATTCCCTAAGACCATATACATCATGGAGATAAAGGTAACAGAGCAAGACCCGCTTAGGCAGATAAAGGAGAAGGGGTATTATGAGAAGTATCTGAGTGAGGGGACGGAAATATATTTTGTAGGCATCAGCTCTGACCTAAAGCAGAAGAATGTCCGTGACCTTTTGTGGGAGAGGCTACAATAAAAACTGTGTTTTCTAAGGTAAATTCTTGGGCTTGAAGGCATGTATTGGTACAGAATCAGAGTGAAGGTCTCATGCAATCAGAATCTCATGAACTAAGGCACCTGCGTTTTGCCAGATTTGACTTTCACTGTA
>CALEDV010000063.1 GCA_937949555.1 uncultured bacterium
CGACCAGAAAAACAAGTTTTATGTCTTTTCATGCGATGGGGCAGACCTTTAGCTCTGCGTCAACCAGTCACAGAGTTGCTTGGGTGTTAAAGACTCTTACAATCTATAACCCAAAGTTGCCCGATAGAAACCTGTAAGGAGCAAGAGGGCATGCCTCAAGGCCTTTATCGTGCCACAGGGCTTATTTATAACAACAGAACTTATTAAGTCACCAACGGGTGATTATATTAGTCTAATTTGTAAAGGTTGCGAGGCCTTCTATGGCAATAAAGCCTTTTCAGCACACCCTCTTTACTCCCATCGGCTTGTCAACATGACAAAAGGGGTCTCACCCCTCGCTACACCTGAGATCGCCATGAAGGTAGTATGTATTAGTATGTATATTGAGCAGCACACTTTAGGCTTATAAAAAAGGGGCAGTCCCTTTATGAGACCGCCCCTTTTGTGATAGCTGTATTAGAAATGAATTAGTGGATGGCGTCGCCGCCAGTGTCTTCTTTTATGGAAACTGCAACCTTATAGAGCACGGTGAGTATAAGCGCGCCAACTGCCCATACTGCAAGGGAAATGGTTGCCTCTGGCACTGTGGGCCAATATTCGGTTATCCTCTCAAAGGGATTTGGTACAAAACCACCTACGATGAGTCCAAAACCCTTATCTATCCAAAGGGAGAAGAAGACGCATATCGATGCCACAGCAAGTATTGATTCATTCTTCCTTAATTGAGGGAATACCAACAGGATCAATGCTGCCACTGCAAGTATGGAGCTTAACCACATCAGTGGCACCAGCTTGTTATAACCCTCAAGCCCTGCATAGAGATAAACAAAGGGATGAGCGTGCCCTGGAATACCGCTGTAGAAGGCCGTGAAAAACTCCAATCCAAGGAAAAACACATTGGTGATCATGAAGTATGTGACTATCTTACCAAGCGCCTGTATTGCCTCCTTGCCGGGGTCAAACCTTGTGAACTTCCTGACTATGAGGCAGAGCAGTATGAGCAGAGCAGGTCCGCTTGCGAAGGCCGATGCAAGGAATCGAGCTGCCATGATAGCGCTGAGCCAGAAATGTCTTCCTGGAAGACCCGCATACAGAAAGGCTGTAACCGTATGTATCGAGGGCGCCCAGGCTATGGACAGGTAAACAAAGGGCTTTACCCATTTAGGAGGGGCAATACCCTTCTTCTCTGCATGGAGCACAGTCCAGCCCACGAGGAGGTTCAAAAATAGGTAGCCACTAAGCACCATCATGTCATAAAACATGACCGAGTTAGGGGTCGGGTGTAGCAGGACATTTAGAACCCTCAGTGGTTGCCCCATATCGACGAATATAAAGAGCATACACATGATAACTGCAGGTATGGCAAGAAATTCACCAAGGATGGTAATCTTGCCAAAGGCCTTATAGTTGTGCAGATAATATGGAAGCACTACCATAACACCTGATGCGGCTACCCCAACAAGGAATGTAAATTGGGATATATAAAATCCCCAGGATACATCTCTGCTCATACCTGTCACTCCTAAACCGGTGGCAAACTGTTGGAGGTAAAATAAAAACCCTGCCCCGATTATGGCAAGGAGGAAGACTATCCACCCCCAATATGTCTTACTGCCTGTAAGGGCCTTATCCAGCATGTTCATGACCTCCTGTCTTTTCTTTGCCTGAGACTATGTAAAATACACTTGGGAGGGTTCCCAGATCAGGCTTTCTTCTTATGGTAAAGTTAGTTGCAATGAGCTTACGAACCTCGGAATTCGGATCCTTCAGGTCGCCAAAGACTATTGCACCGTTGGATTGCTCCGCACAGGCAGGTGGCTTGCCAATGGCAAGCAGCTCATAGCAAAGGGTGCACTTCTCTACTACGCCCTTCATCCTTGTTGGAAACTCTGGGTTCTGCTCCTTGATGAAGGGTCTGGGATTTATAAAATTAAAGCTCCTTGCGCCATAGGGACATGCAGCCATACAGAATCTGCACCCTATGCAGCGGTGCATATCCATCATCACAATCCCGTCAGCCCTCTTGAAGGTAGCCTTTGTGGGACACACCCTGACACAGGGAGGGTTATCGCAGTGGTTGCATAGCACCAGATAGGGCTGGTGCTTTATTTCATCACCCATGTATGGGCTCTCTTGCCCTGGGAAGGCGTGCTCAAAGGACTCGGTCCATATCCACTTTATCTCGTGTGAGGGGTTGCTAATCTCCGGCACATTGTGCTTTTTGTGACATATAGCACTTATCTTCCTCATGGCCTCTTTGTCCTGGAATTTAGACATATCAATGACGAGACCCCATCTTGAAGCCTTTAGCTCCTTAGGATCTCTATTGTATTGAGATGCCTCAAGCAAGCCATTTTTGACCAGAGACAAGGCTGAAAAACCCCCTATGCCCGCTGCCGCAGAAAGACCAGCTATCTTTAAAAACTCTCTCCTTTTCATTGCCATCGTTACGCTCCTTCCTTAGGCTGTATATGACAGTCCCAGCAATAGGGTTTGACAGCCATGTAATTGTGGCATTCATCACAGAACTTCTTTTTGTTGGAATGACAGTGCATACAGGTATTTTGGAGGCTCATGTTATATGACTTGCCATCGGTTGCCACATAAAGCCTCTGACCATCTCTCACTACCGCATCACGCCAATCATTTAGGAGCTGCATGTGCAGTGTCTTCATGGCCTGTTTTGACTCAATGCACTGTTTCTTCTCCATCTGTTTTATAACAGGCGTATCTACGCTTGGGTCAGGCTTTGCCACTGCCTTGCCCATATTGTAGTAAAAGGGAAATGTCACAAAGAGCAAAAAGATCACTATGCCAGCAATTATCTTTCCACTGTCATACATAGTTATGCCTCCTCCTTTCCTGGAAGTGGTTCAGCGCGCAGGTTTGTTTCTCTGGGCTTTTCCCCTTTCATCACCAGGGCATTACCTACCATCTCGTGAACCCCTGTAACCCTTACCCCTTTATTGTAGTAATCCATAAGGGCGCTAAGGGTAGCCCTATCAATAGCACACACATTGGCGAGCATATTGACGCCGTGCTTTTCCTTGACGTGTTTCACTGCCATAGCCCTTGGCAGACCACCCCTCATCCTGAGTTCCATGTTTTCGCCTGCATTCAGCCCAGTGCCACTACCACAGCAGAAGGTCTTTTCCCTGATGGTATCCTCTGGCATCTCATAGAAGTGGTTGCACACATGCCTGATGATATACCTTGGCTCCTCAAGCAGTCCCATACCCCTTGCAGTATTGCAGGAGTCATGATAAGTGACTATGAGATTGTCATTTCTGGAGGGGTCTAATTTTATCTTGTTATTTCTAATTAGGTCAGCGGTAAACTCGGTGATGTGGATCATCTTCGTGGTCTTTGCATTCTCAAAGACCGTGCCTGTTATTGGTGATTTTGGCACCTCAAGAAAATCTGCAGGACCGTTCCATGTGTCCATATACTGATTAAGCACCCTCCACATGTGACCACACTCGCCTCCGAGGATCCACTTCACCCCAAGCCTCTTTGCCTCGGCGTATATCTTTGCATTGAGCCTCTTTGCCATCTCGTTGGAGGTGAAGAAGCCAAAGTTACCACCCTCTGAGGCATAGGTGCTCCAGGTGTAATCAAGACCTATCTCATGGAACAGCATAAGATAACCCATTGCAGTGTATGTGCCTGGGTCTGCAAAGAGGTCGCCCGATGGTGTAACGAACAGTACCTCAGCGCCCTTTCTGTTAAAGGTAGGCTCGATCCTGATGCCTGTTATAGTCTCAATGTCATCAAGGAAGAACTCTACGCTTGATTTGATGGTGTGAGGTTCAAGCCCTAAGTGATTGCCTTTCATGTAGCAGTTTGCCACAGGGCCTGAGATCCAGTCTGTATTGAGACCAAGTAGGTTTGTCAACTCCCTTACCATCATGGTTATCTCGGCGGTGTCTATCCCGTAGGGACAAAAGACAGAGCATCTCCTGCACTCTGTGCACTGATAGAAGTAATACCACCACTCCTTTAATACCTGAAGGGTAAGCTCCCTCGCCCCTGCGAGCCTGCCAAAGACCCTCCCAGGAGCCGTAAAATAGCGGCGATATATAGAACGGAAGAGCTCAGCCCTTAGGACAGGCATATTCTTTGGGTCGCCTGAACCTATGTAGAAATGGCACTTATCTGCACAGGCACCGCACCTAACGCATATGTCCATGAACAATTTGAAGGAGCGGTATTTACTGAGGCGGTCTTTAATGCCCTCCATAACGATGTTTTCCCAATCCTGTGGGAGCTTCCAGTCTTCTTCAGTTGGCGACCAGTCCCTCGCATTTGGGAAACCCACTACCTCTAAATTTTTACCCTTGGCGCCCCAACAGAAGGTGTGCTCCTTAAACTCCACAGGCGTATCCATCCACTCTGTCTGTGGGGTCTTGCTATAGTCGATATCTGCTATTAAATCCTGAGGTTTCTTCGAAAATTTTGCCATGGCTACTCCTTTTCTACTGGCAAGCCAGCTTTTTTCATTTTATCCCTGAATTCATTCTCATACTCCTCATAGGTATGCACATGCACAGGATAGTTCCAAGGATTGATATGCCTCTCCATGCGGCTGTTGTTTGCAAGATTCCTTGTAGGACTCAGGAACACACCGCCCATATGAACGAGTTTGCTGAAGGGGAAATAGGCAAAGAGGGTGCATACAAGGAAGAGGTGCACATAGAATATAGATCCTATTCCTTCAGGCACAACGGGACTGAATGTTACGAGACCCATTGTAAGGTTTTTCACAGCTACCACATCTACCTTCGTGAAATAGCGCATGATGATGCCTGTTATGGCAATGGCTATTACCAAAAAGAGGGGGAAGTAGTCTGCAGGCAGCGAGATATACCTGACCTGTGGGATTACAATCCTCCTTAAGAACAGAAAGATAGCGCCAACTAAAAGGCCTAAGCCAGAGAGATATAAAAGCGGTACCCCTACCTGAAAGAACGAATCCAGTGCCTCTATAATCTCAATCGCAAAGGGCATGTCCACAACAAAGAACCTGATATGCCTGATAAGCACAACAAGAAAGGAGTAGTGAAAGACAAGCGCGAACAACCACAACCACTTGTCCGAGCCATAGACGACCTTTCCGTCATTAAGCTCTGTCTTAAGGTTTCTAAAAAGGGATCTGAAAAGTAAAACCTCCAACACCATCCTTATAAAGGTGTGAAAACAAGTAGAAGGGTTTTCTATCTTGTTTTGTTTGATCCATGGAAGAGATTGCTGCTGACCGCAGGTTGTGGTAATCCTAAAAGGAACAGGGCTCTTAGCCCAGTTTATAACCTTTAAAACCATACCGATTACAAAGACCAAAAAGGCAATGTATGGAATTGCTATCCCAAAAAGGGCTTGCAAACCTGCCGCCTCAACTCCTGCGAGGGCGATGATAATCATTACAATAACAGCCGACAAAGGGACTAACATTTTCATCGTGTATTACCTCGTTTCTTTTTCTGTATGGCTATCTTCTTGGCATTGGGATAGCGCCGCATCACCCCTTAGCTCAAAGAGCTGATTTGCCACTTGAAGAAGCCTAAAGTTTCTCTTTTCCACTTCCTTTACCCTGACTTCAAAAAGGTCCTCTCTGCATTGCATGTACACATCAAAGGCAATAAGGGCAATCCTGTCAATCTTATTATTAAATTCAAGCAACTCCTTGCCCTCAACCTGAGTGCCTAACTCCTGAGCAACAATTGACTTAATGAGAAATACAAAGTACACAGACTCCGAAGGGGTAAAATCCTGCACAGCCCTGATCCTGATGATGCTGTCAAGGACATTCTTCAGGGTCTCATCATTGAAATCCCCGCTAAGGGCATCCAAAAGCCCCTCTAATCCCTTCTTGAGGGAATAGCCTACTGGATTTGAAAATTGACCTTTGTTGTTTTTTAGAAATTCTGTTGTCTGGGAGGGATAGGATTGTGCAGTTTGATCAAACCACTTCTTGAGCAGCGAGTCTTTTTTTCCTTTCAGGAGCGATTGCAATGCCATAATGTCTGATTTCAATTACCCCCTTTCTTTAGCATTTAGATGCCTGTTGTGATGCTGTAGAGTTCTGTGAAAATTGAATAAAAAAACGGCGTCTCTTATGCATAGACGCCGTTTGAAAACTATACGCAGCCTGTGGGCTTAGGCAGACCAGCATATCTACAGGCCTGCTTTGCAGGACCATCTGGAAAGAGCTCGTAAAGGTACTTTGTGTTGCCCTTCTCGGGACCCATAACCTTGCCGATCTCCTTGACGAGGATCTTGATCATGGGGGCAATCTGATACTTTTGATAATAATCCCTTAGAAAGTTGATGACCTCCCAATGGTTCTCTGTGAGTGTGAGCCCGTCTCCTGATGCAAGTTGAGTTGCGAGATCAGGCTGCCAATCGTCGAGATTAACTAAGTAACCATCCTCATCGACTTCAAGTTGCTTGCCCTGAAATTCAATTGTTGGCATTTTACTCCTCCTTTTTGATTGATTTAATGAGATTAGAAGCTAAGTTAATTATTTTTTGCTTTTATTTATTTTATTTTTAGACAACCAGTTGCGCCTTGTAATGATAAACAATAATACAGGCAATATTTGAAGGTCAAATAAAAAGAATTTATCGACTTATTAGTAAATATTTGTTTATGTCTTTTGTAGATGGCTAACAAAAGAGGCCACAGTCTTTTTGTTTAAGATCCCATTTTCGTAATACGTTACCTCATCAGTATCGGTAAATAGCGGCTTAAAAACCTCTCCAAGATCAAAAGGGCACCGAATGCGATACATGCAAAGGGCAACGTTGGCCCTAACCATGGGGTCTTTGTCATTGAGATATGTTGGCAGCTCATTACATACAAAGGATACTGCCTTGGGATCTACCTCTGCTATCTGTGCCATCGCCCAGAAGGTGCCTGCCCTAAACATCTCCTCCTCCCTGCATGACCACAGCAATGGTATTACATCTTCATACTCAGATGGATTGGCGCTAATTATTGCACCCAAAATCTCGCAGGCACTCCAGCCTATGCCGCCAGACTCATCGCTCATTGACCAGAGCAATCTCCTTATAGTGTCTCTCATTAAGGACTGCCTTGAGGCAGTTAGTCTTTCGGATATATATCTAAAGGATTCAATTGCCCGCCAAGAAAGGGTGTCTTCTTTATCATAGGTCATGGAAATTAGCTTGCTGATGACAGCCTGATTTTCCTCTGCCCTCTGAGCAATCCCCTGAAAGTCCATGCCCTCAAGCATAGTCCTAATAATTGGCTTTAGATTTCTCTCTGTCCTATTCACAGTAACCTCACTCTTAATTTCTGTATCCTTGCTGTGTATAAAAATCAGCTTGCCCGCAGAGCGTATCTCTCCCTTTACAATTATGTGTCTATGATTCTTTAAATCGTAATCAAGTTCCCTGATAAAATAATCGTCCCCTTGAGATAGGTTGTCAAAATCCCAACCACCTGTGAATATGGCAAGGGCTTCAGAAAATGCCTCGCCCATATTTCGTCCTGTAGGGTCGCATACATAAACTGCTCCGCAGGCGCAGTAATTCGCAATAACCTCGCCAAAGCCAGTCATCTTCTTTTCAGGTCTTTTGATATATCTTGAGCAAAAGGGGCATTCGGGAGTGTATCTATTTTCCATCTCTGTATTGTCTCGCCCTTTTGAGCATATTGTCAGCCCACAGGGGAACGCCTAATGCGTGTATGTGGGTATATAAAGCCATGCAGTTTTTATACACTATACCATCCATCCTATTGGCAATCCCCTTCCCCCTCCGCATCTTGAGGGCAAGAGATGTGCTATCAGCCCCGTCAATTGCCGAGGAGTAATGAAACTCATGCCCCCTCAGTATAGTCCCTACTGGATAGAAGGGATTTTCTTTGACCACTTCGGCCTCTGTGTACCCATGGGCCTCTGGTCGGCTGTTCATTGTAAAGCTCAAGGGCAAGACACCTGCCATATCATATAGTTTGTCATCTACTTTAATGGATTGACCAAGAAACATCAAGCCTCCGCATTCGGCATACACAGGCATACCAGACTCAATGGCCTTATTCAGGTCTTGCCTAAAGGCAATGTTTTCAGCAAGCCTTAAGGCATTGGTCTCAGGGAAGCCCCCGCCAATGTATAGGCAGTCTATCCTTGGTAAAGAGGCATCCTCAAGGGCATCGATAAACACTATCTCTGCGCCTGCCCTTTGTAGTTCTTCAATGTTCTCAGGGTAATAAAACTGGAAGGCCTCATCCCTGATTACACCAATCCTTATTTTATCCTCAGGATGCCCCGTCTCTTTATGATACTTAGCAGATTCAACATTACAATAGGGCAACTCAAGGCCTCCATGGGTGTGGGCAACCTGTAAGATACCCTCTATATCGAGGTGTCTCTGGGCAAGGTCTGCAAGCCTCTGTATGGCGCCATCCACTATTGCGTGTTCGTAAATTGGCACAAGCCCCATGTGGCGCTCAGGCAATTGATTATCAGCCAACCTTGGCATCGCCCCTAACACTGGTATCCCACAGTAGTGGGCTATGGAATCAGTGGTGATCCTTTGGTGTCTCGGGCTTGATACCTGATTGAGTATGACACCCTTTATCTTGACCTCCTTGTCAAACTCTATGGCGCCGAGCACTAAGGCAGCAGCGGTGCGGGTGATCTTTGTGCAGTCAATTACAAGTATCACCGGCGAGCGTAGTAACTTAGAGAGTTCGGCAGTGCTGTAGGAGCCCTTTACATCCATCCCATCGTAAAGGCCCCTATTGCCCTCTATAATGGCTATGTCTCCTGCAAATCTATTTACAAAAGAGGCTAAGACCTGTTCAGCCCCAATCATATACGGATCGAGGTTGTAACAGGGAGACTTGGCGGCCGCAGACAACCAGCCAGCATCGATATAATCAGGGCCTTTCTTAAAGGGTGTGACCTTTATCTCCCTGCTGAGGGCGGCAATAAGGCCCAAGGTAATAGTGGTCTTCCCACTACCACCTCTTAGGCCAGCAATTATGAGCCTTGGGTATCTCATATTTATGGCATTCAATTTATATCTCAGGTGGTCTTATCAATCGTCAATGTATGGCAATGTATTCTACAATATGTAACCTAAACTTTGCCCCCTAAACCATCACCCAAAATTGCCCTTAGGAATTGATAACAAAAAAGAAGAGTATGCCTCAAGGCCTTTATACTGCCACAGGATTATCTAAAAAGGGCCTTGGTCTTAGGTTACCCTTGGGTGAATGCCTTCGCATTGTCTTTAGGGTGTAAGAGTTCTTTCAAATAGGTGTCGCAATAAAGCCTTTTCGGCATACTCCCCCTTTTTTCTATCGGCAATTTAGGGCCATCATTGAGGTGGCATACCAATGAGACCTCCATCCTATCGCCAATCTTGGACGATCAAGGGTCTGCCTCTATGCCTTTCAAAAGGCCCTCAAAGTGGGCAGTCATCTCCTCCTTTTTATCCACAAGCCCCTGGAGTTCATCAAAGAGCAGCTCTATCTTCTCTCTTCTGTCCTTTATGGAATCTGAAAGGGACTTACAGCGTTGCCATTGCCCCTCAGCGGAGCAATGAAGCAATTCATTGGTATGCTCTTTAATAGCCTGCTCGTGATCTACAATTGCCTCTTCTATCTCATCTATCCTTTGCTGAAGGGGAGTTAAGGCCCTTGATTTAGCATTTATCAGTTCGGCCCTTTTCCTTTTTAACTCCTTTCTGCCTATGCCTCTATTGTTATCTGTAGTGATAGTAGTACCTGTGGACTCCTCATCCTTCCAGCCGACCTTATCTATAAAATCCTCATATCCACCCTCGAATACCCTCAACCCCTCCTGGTCAAATACCACGAGTCTCTCTGCCACAGACCTCAGTATCATTTCGCTGTGTGTCACAATGACCACAGCACCCTGGAAGGCATCTATGGCCTGCAAGAGCGAATCTATAGATTCCATATCCAGATGATTGGTTGGCTCATCCAATAACAGCAAATTGGATGGTCGGGCTATAATCTTGCCCAACAATACCCTGCTCTTTTCTCCGCCTGAGAGGACAGATATCTTCTTAAGGGATTGATCGCCTTCAAACATCATAATGCCAGCGATGGTGCGTGCCCGGCCTATGTTTTTGTCCTCAAGGACCTTTAATATCTCCTCTGCTACAGTATTACTCGGATCGAGTCGGAGCACATTGGTCTGCCCAAAATAGGACAACCTCAGGTTGGGATTGTGCACTACTTCACCCTTTGAGGGACTTAATTCCCCTGCAAGCAGTCTCAGCAAGGTCGTCTTACCTTTGCCATTTTTACCAATTATGCCGATTCGGTCCTTTGGGCCGATAGTCAGAGAAAGGCCTGAGATAATCTCTGGGGATCCAGGATATGAGAAGTGTAGGGCCTCAGCTTGAATCAGCCACTTGCCGTGAAAGGGGGCATAATTGAATGAAAGGTCCAAGTCCTTTATAACCCTTAATTCTTCTAAGGTCTCCATCCTCTGCAGGGACTTTATCTTTGACTGTACCTGTCTTGCCTTTGTTGCCTTAGCCCTAAATCGGTTAATGAAATCCTCTGTCTCCAAGCGACGCCGTTCGTTGTTGACCCTTGTCCTCTCATAAACCTCTTCTTCGAGGATGATCTGCTCGTAAAACTTATGGGTGCTGCCCTCAACCTTTTTGATCCTCTGCCTATGTATGCCTGCAGTGTGGGTGCAGACACTGTCCATAAATTCCCTATCGTGAGTTATCAAGAGGAGCTCCTTTTTCCAGTTTCTGAGAAAACCCTGTAACCACCTTATAGAGAGGATATCGAGGAAGTTCGTTGGCTCATCCAACAGGATGAGGTCAGGGTTGCTAAGTAGGGTCTTTGCAATCTGTAGCCTTACCTGAAATCCCCCAGATAACAGATTAGGGTCTGTTTCAAGGGAAGACTGATCAAAGCCCAAACCATAAAGTATCTTTTTGGCTATATAAGAATCATCTGACAGGCCATCGCTAACAGGCATGGCACTCATAGCCTCTTGTAAGACCTTTGGTAAACTGAAGGATATGTGTTGCTGAAGGTGACCAATCTTATAAGAAGACGGCCTTGATATCTCACCCTCATCGGCGACCTCTTCGCCGATAATAAGGCGAAAAAGGGTGCTTTTGCCTGAACCATTTCTGCCTACAAGACCAACCTTTTCACCAATGTTGACGGTGAAGGAGACATCATCAAAGAGTAGTTGCCTGCCGTAGGACTTGCTAAGTTTATTAATCTGTATCACCGATAGTATGTGTTTTTTGTCTTAAAAGCGCCTATTGGTATTTTCAATACTGCATATTATAATACAAACCTCACAGGGCAACGAGACTATTTAAGATGGAGGGCCCTTTCAGTGGACATTGCAGCCCTTCAATTAGCGATAGGGTACTATGCAATTTGGACAGTTCAATCTGTGTAGGGTTATAACCCTTAGAGATACCAATTACCGAAGGCCTGTTGTTAGGGTGTCGATACAAGGCCTTTTTGGCATACTACCTTTATCTGGTAATTTAGCAGGCAAGGCATCCAATCCCTTTTATCGCCTTTTTTGTATAATAAAAGGCACACCAATATGAAAAAGAAACCCCCCATAGGCATACAGACCTTCAGGGAAATAAGCCAAGAGGGTTATTACTATGTGGACAAGACCCCTATAGTTAAAAGGCTTGCCGAGGGGGGAAAGTATTACTTCCTCTCAAGGCCCCGCAGGTTTGGAAAGTCCCTGTTTTTAGACACCCTTGCTGAGGCATTCTCTGGCAACAGAGGGCTCTTTAAGGGGCTTTATCTTCAGGACCACTGGGACTGGGACAAGAGGCCACAGGGGAGGCAATTAAGCAGCTAATCTCAAAGGACTATGCTGCTAAATACAGGGATGGCAATGCTGAGATTATACAGATAGGCATAGAGCTTTCGAGGGTCAAAGGTCAGATAGTGGGCTGGGATGTGGATTGACAGGGGTATGGCAAAAATGGTCAGAAATAGGGTCAAGGTAAAGATATTCGCAAAAGGCATAAGGCTAATGTCTCTGAAAAGTTCTTACAAAAGATTTTTGGGGCAAGATATTGGAGAGATAGATGAATCTGATTGATATATTCAATAGAAGGCTTAGACTGTGTTGTGCCCTTTTGGCAATATCTGCCCTTATCTTGCCCCTATTGTTCTTCATTATAATAAATAGTGCCTCAAGTGGTCATGGCATAGAACTGGATACAAGTCAATGGGCCCTTTTTGGGTCTCTTTATTTAATCTGCCACCTATTAGCTCTCTATCTAATCTGCCGCTGGATAGAGAGGGCAACAGCCAATCTAATCAAAAAAAATATACAGTCCCTGCAAGACAGGGTGACCAGAGATAGGGATGAGGAACTAAAATCTCAGCTCTCCTTTTTGGAGACCCTTATGGACACCATATCAAGCCCCATTTTTTACAAAGACAAAGACCTGATATACAGGGGGTGTAACAGGGCCTTTGAGGACTTTTTAGGTCTCAAGAAGGGGCAGATCCTTGGCAAGACTGTCTTTGACATCGCCCCTTTGGAGCTTGCGAGGATTTACCATGAGGCAGATAGTGCATTGCTTAACGGTGGCACAGCGCAAAGGTATGAGGCAAAGGTGGTCTATGGCGATGGATCCACCCATGATGTGATATTTTACAAGTCTGTATATAGGGACAACGAAGGCAGGCCTGCTGGCATTATAGGTGTAATGCTGGACATTACCGAGAGAAAAAGGATGGAAGAGACCATTGCTGCCCAGGAGGCAATGTACAAAAAGATCTTTGACCAAAGTCCCCTTGGCAAGGCAATTGTGGATATCAAGACCTATAGGTTTTGCAAAGTCAACGAAGGCCTCTGTAAGATGCTTGGTTACACAAAAGAGGAACTCTTGAATCTATCTATTAATGAGGTCACCCATCCTGATGAGATAAGTATCACACCATCACAGATAAACAAGCTGCTTTTAGAAGGGCTTTCTTATGTTTCCTATGAGAAGAGATACATCAAAAAGTACGGAACCTTTATATGGGCAAGGGTTCATACCTCTTTGATTAAAGACCCTTATGAGCCTATAACCTACGCCCTTGGCGTGATAGAGGATATCACCCTTCAGAAAAGCTCGCAGGAAATGGCAAAAAGGAATGAGGAGTTGATGATGAGCCTCATCAATAAGAGCATCTTTGCAATTCTGGTTGTCAACCCAAAGGGCATCATACTCTTTGCTAACATTATGGCAGAGAGAATATTTATGAAATCTATTGATGAACTCATCGGCAGCCCCTTTGGGTATCCCATAGAAGCTTCAGAAGAAGCTAAGGAGATTGAGATACTTAGGAAAGACCATTCTGTAGTCTTGGCGAAGGTCTCTGTTACTGATTTTAAGTGGCGAGAGATGAAGGTTTCTCTTGTGTTTATAAATGACATAACAGAGGAAAAGGAGGCCACTGAAAACATCCGTCTCTTTAGAGAAGCCTTAAATAGGGCAGGAGACAGCATCTTGATAGTGAACCCGATGAACATGCAAATTATAGACACAAACGAGACGGCATGCAAAGTGCACGGATATAGCAGAGAGGAGATGCTTTCTATGAATTTAAATAATATCCATCCACAATTAGGGCCTGTCCAGTTATGGAAACACTTTGAGGCAGTAATTGAGAGGCAGGAAGTTGTCCTTATTGAGACCGTAAGCCTTAAAAAAGATGGCAGGGAGTTTCCTGTTGAGATATTCATGAGTTCCCTGATATTTGAAAAAAGACCAATTATAGTGTCTGTGATAAGGGACATTACCGAGCGCAATAGGATGCACCAAGAACTCATCAAGGCAAAGGAACAGGCCCTTGAGGCCTCGAGGCTCAAGTCAGAATTTGTTGCCAACATGAGCCATGAGATAAGGACCCCCCTTAACGGCATAATTGGTATGGTCGATCTCCTCTTGCAGACAAACACCGATGAGAATATTAAAGACATGCTAAACACCCTAAAGGACTCTTCTAATGTGCTAATGGGCATCGTCAATGATATTCTCGATTTCTCGAAGATAGAGGCAGGCAAACTCCCAGTGGACCACACCCCCTTTAACCCCCTGGAGCTTGTGGAGAGTGTCGCAGACATTGTCTCCCCAAAGGCCTATGAAAAGGGACTTATGCTTGCAACCTATGTGGACAAAGGGGTGCCCACAAGCCTCTTGGGCGCCCCAATTAGATTAAAGCAGATACTGCTAAACCTACTTAACAATGCAGTGAAATTTACAGACAGTGGATATGTGACCTTACAGGTAAGCCCTGATACAAGGGTTGATGAATTCCTTAAGTCCCTTGATATGACATCCTTCTGTTTTAAGATTACTGACACAGGCATAGGGATGGACGAAAAGACCCAATCAAGGTTGTTTGAGCCCTTTGTGCAGGCCGATGGCTCCTTTGCCCGTCAACATGCTGGCACAGGGCTGGGATTATACATCTCTAAGCGACTCATCGAACTCTTGGGGGGCGATATATACTGTGAGTCAAAAGAGGGTGTTGGCACCACATTTACCTGCACGATCCCTTTTACTATGCCCCAGGAGGTAGTCAATTGGGAACTGCCTCCCATGCTCCAAGAGAGGGATGTTAAGATAGCCCTTGTCTCTAACAGAGATTCTGAGGCAGAGGCAATAAGGAGATATTTAGATGATTACCACATCAAATACAACAGCTTTATCTGCTGTAGTGAGGCCATAGAGGCTATAAATAAGGCTTTTGCTCAATGGGGTGAGGCCTTTGATATTGTTATCGTCAATGTAGATCACCAATGCGGGAATAAATGTAAGTTTTTACAAAAAAGCCAGAGACTCCCTGCCTTGGGCAATACCAAATATATCCTTGTCAGTTATGAAGATGGCAAGTCATCTATACCTGTTCACCTCTCAGACTTCAATGGGTTTATCAGACGGCCTGTCAAGAAGGGGCATCTGTTTTTTGTGATTGACGAGGTGTTGGCTGGCATACAAGAAAATAAAGATGCCCTTCAGCCTGAGGGTGCATACGACCATACAGAAGACACCACAATAGCAGCCCCACCTTCTCAAACCTTTAAGGAGGGGAGTCCCATATTGCTTGTAGAAGACAACCTCATCAACCAGAAGGTTGCCCTAATGCAGCTAAAAAAACTCGGTTACACTGCAGATGTTGCAAACAATGGGGTTGAGGCCCTAAGGGCCCTTGAATCAAAGTCCTACAGATTAGTGCTTATGGACTGCCAGATGCCTGATTTGGATGGCTTTGAGACCACCAAAAGGATCAGGATAAAAGAGACCCTCACAGGAAAACGAGTACCAATCATAGCCATGACTGCCAATGCCTTAGAAGGCGACAAGGACAGATGTATCGAGTCTGGGATGGATGATTACATAAGCAAACCTGTAAACATAGAATTGCTTAAGGAAAAAATACAAGGTTGGTTAAGATAATAGTAGTCTTATATCTACCTGCCTCTATGTTTTAGGTTAGATGCATTTTTTATTGCCTTTGGGTGTATAATATCCTTCAATTTCAATACCTGTTTAGAGATCGAGTTTCATCTGTAAGGAGGAAAAATAATATGGCAGGCAAGGTCCTTGTGCTTGACGATGACCTGATAATGCTTAAAAGCTGCGAAAAGATTCTCAACCATCAAGGATACGAGGTCTCAACTGCTTCCTTCGGAAAAGAGGCGTTGAGTATGCTTGAGAAGGCGCCCTTTGACCTTGTAGTGACTGATATAGTAATGCCCGAGATGGACGGCATAGAGTTTATAAAAAGGGCTCGGCAAATCAACCCTGAATTACAAGTCATAGTTATAACTGGACATCCCTCACAGGATACGCTGCGGGAGGCCCTGAGCCTGAAGATAATAGACTATATTCCTAAACCCTTTTCTCCTTCGCTTTTCATCGAGGTAGTTGAAAAGGGACTGGAGATAAAGAGAAAGGGCATTGAATTAAAACCCATGATAGATACGGACTTTGACTTGGCAAAAAACAGAATAGATGAGGTGATAAAAAGGCATAGACACAAGAGAGGCAGCCTCATTCCTGTGCTTCAAGAATCTCAGGATATTGTCGGATATTTACCCCCTGCCCTTATAAGATATGTGGCTAAAAAGATGCGTCTGTCTGTGAGCGAGGTGCATGGGGTAGTCTCTTTTTATTCCTTCTTTAGCATGAAGCCCAAGGGCAAACACAACATTAAGGTGTGTCTTGGCACAGCCTGCTATGTAAAGGGCTCTGAGGAGATAGTCAACAAATACAAATCAAGTCTTGGCATAGAGATGGGGGGGATCACCGAAGACAGGATGTATTCCCTTGAGAGCGTTAGATGTCTCGGTGCCTGTGGACTTGCCCCTGTGGTAGTGATTGATAAGGACACCCATGGGTCAGTGACCCCGATGAATGCCTTGGAACTGCTGAAGCAGTATAATTAAACAGATCGCTTTCATATCATTGATAGTCGATAAATCCTATCAGGGAGTTGTAAAGCAGCCTCACTTTGACCAAATCCACAAAAGGTATGATCTGCTAAATCATATCCTTTCCTTTGGCAGGGACCATTATTGGAGACGCAGGATGTGGAGCGCCCTTAACAACGATGGCAACAAGGGTGTTATCCTCGACCTTGCCTCGGGCACAGGGGATAGCGCAAAAGGCTTGGTGCAAAAGGGTTCCCTGGTAATCGGAGCAGATCTAAGCCTTCAAATGCTCAGGACAGCAGTCTTAAAGATAGCATCGCCTAATTATCATGCCATTGTTGCAAATGGGTATGCCCTTCCCTTCAGAGACGACACCTTTGAGGGGATGACTTGCGCCTTTGGCATAAGAAATATGCATGACACAAGAAGGGCTCTAAGGGAGATTCACAGGGTGCTGAAACCCAAAGGCATAGCAGTATTCCTTGAGTTTTCCCGACCAAAGGGCATGTTCTCACCCTTATACAATGTCTATCTTAAACACCTATTGCCCAAGATTGCATCGCTGTTTTCTTCTGCAGAGGCTTACAGATACCTTGCTGAATCCATAGCAAGGTTTCCTGACAAGGAGGAGTTTTGCAGCATGCTTGTTGAATCAGGATTTGACTCCTGTGATTGTATGGATATGACCTTTGGGATAGTGACGATATATAGGGCTCAATTGAAAAATAAACCGATTTAAGGCATGATACAGGGTTATAAAAGTTTTTTGGAGGGATTGATATGTTTGTTTTCAATAATCTGATGAATGCAGTTGCCTCGGTAATTGACATAGTGCTTGAGCTTTATAAATGGGCTGTTATTATAGCTGCTGTGATAAGCTGGGTTAATCCAGACCCTTATAATCCAATTGTCAGGTTTTTGTATTCAATTACGGAACCTGTGTTTAGGCCAATTAGAAGGGCAATTGGCGGAAGACTTGGTCCAATAGATATTTCCCCTATTGTGGTAATACTGGCAATTATATTTTTGCAGAATTTTCTGGTCGCAACCCTCAGAGGCATAGGGATGCGGATGCACTAAAAGGAGGTAGATAAACATGAGAGTTTCACCCCTTGATATTCAACAGAAGCAGTTTAAAACAAGGTTTAGAGGCTTTGATATGGATGAGGTATATGCCTTTCTTGAACTGATAAGAGAGGAGATTGAAGAACTGCTAAAAGAAAATGCCTCAATGAGGGAGCAGCTTAGGACCGCTGAAGATCAACTCCAGGAATACAAGCGCATGGATGCAACCATGCGTGAGACCTTGATTACCATGCAGAAGATGGTTGAGGATTATGAAACCAACGCTAAAAGACAGGCTGAAATTATAATAAGGGACGCTGAGCTAAAGGCTGACAAGATAATAAGGGAGGCTCAAGACACCTTATGCAAGATCCATGAGGACATTACAGACCTAAAGGGGATAAGGAGGCATTTAAAGGAGGAGCTCAGGAGGCTCATTGAAAATCATGCCAGGATGCTAAATTTTGACAGAGACCGCGAGAGCGCAGGGACCGATGAAGGTTAATATCCTCAAGGGGTTTGCTGATGTATGCCCGCCTGAGATAACTTTGTGGCACCACATTGAAGAGACGGCAAAGAGGCATTTCTTCCTCTATGGCTATGAGGAAATCAGGCTCCCTATTGTTGAATCCACAGAACTTTTCTACAGAGGCATCGGCGAAGGGACAGATATTGTAGAGAAAGAGATGTACACCTTTGCTGACAAGGCAGGAAGGTCTCTCACCCTTAGGCCAGAGGGCACGGCTTCTGCTGTGCGCTGTTACATAGAAAACCAGTTGTATAACAGACCCTCACCTCAGAAATACTATTATCATGGGCCAATGTTTAGATATGAAAGACCCCAAAGGGGCAGGCAGAGACAGTTCTACCAAATTGGTTGTGAGGCCTTTGGTGTTGCCCATCCTGCCTTAGATGCAGAGATGATTGCAATGATAAATCGCATCCTCTTAGAACTGGGACTGGATAATCTTCAGATAGAGATTAACTCCATAGGATGCAGCAAATGTCGTCCCAACTATAAAAGCAATCTTATTGCCTTTTTCGGTGATAGGCTGTCCAGTTTGTGCTCAGATTGCAATCGCAGATATGTTACAAACCCTCTTAGAATAATGGACTGCAAGGTCCCTAAATGTATAGAAAACACAAAGGGGGCGCCTCTTATCAGAGACTACCTCTGCAGTGATTGTTCTGAACATTACAGAGCCCTCAAGGGCATACTTGAACATTACCCTATAAATTTCATTGAAAACCCTAAGCTTGTAAGGGGGCTCGACTATTACACACGGACTATCTTTGAGATCACTACCGAGAACTTAGGTGCCCAAAAAGCCGTAGCTGCAGGAGGCAGATATGATGGACTTGTAGAACAATTTGGAGGACCTCAGACGGCTGCCGTGGGTTTTGCTATGGGCATGGAAAGGCTTGTGGAACTCTTAAAGAACCAAAGCAACAATACCCCTCCTAAGGCAAGGATATTTGTGGCAACCCTTGGAGCGGAAGCAGAAAGGGCATCCTTTGGCATCTCAGAGGAGCTTAGATCTGCAGGCATACAGGTCTCGTTAAATTATGGGCACTCCTCCTTGAAAAACCAGTTGAGAAAGGCTGACAGACTAAATGCAACCCATGTGCTTATTATAGGTGAAGAGGAGGTTAGCTCAGGCATGTATAACTGGAAGGACTTGAGTAATGGACAACAGGGGCAGTCAAGGCTTCAAGACTTTATAAATTTAGTGAGGTAAAAAGGATCATGAAAAAAGATATGGTTAATGTGGGCATAATTGGATTCGGCACTGTCGGTTCTGGCACAGCGAGGATCTTGCTTGAAAATGCTGGAATCATCAGAGATAGGACAGGTCTAAAGGTAGCGCTTAAAAAGATAGCAGACCTTGACATAACCAGAGACAGAGGGTTTAAGGTGCCAGAGGGTATCCTTACCACTGATATAAGAGAGGTGCTCGATAATCCTGATATAGACATTGTAGTGGAACTGATTGGAGGCATACACCCAGCTAAGGATTTCATACTTAGGGCATTGAATCATAAGAAGCACATAGTAACTGCCAACAAGGCGCTGCTTGCCACTGAGGGCAGGGAAATATTCAAGGCAGCTTTTGACAACTCTGTAGATGTTGGGTTTGAAGCATCAGTAGCAGGAGGAATACCAATAATAAAGGCGCTTAGAGAGGGGCTTGTATCCAACAATGTCAACGCCCTATACGGGATCATAAATGGGACATGCAATTACATACTTACTAAAATGACCAACGAAGGCGCTGAATTTGAGGATACCCTTAAAGAGGCGCAAAAACTTGGATATGCAGAGGCAGATCCAACCTTTGACATAGAAGGCATAGATACAGCCCACAAACTCACGATACTATCATCCCTTGCCTATGGCATCCCCCTCTCATACGATAAGGTGTATAAGGAAGGCATTACACATATAACTGCACAGGATATTGGGTTTGCAAGGGAATTGGGTTATAAGATAAAGCTCCTTGCCATAGCAAAGAAGTCTGAAGGCGCTATAGAGATGAGGGTGCATCCAACGATGATACCCGATGAATATCTAATATCCAAGATTGATGGGGTCTTCAATGCCGTTTATGTAGAGGGCGATGCTGTTGGGGCAACCCTGTATTATGGCAGAGGTGCAGGCGACATGCCCACTGGCAGCGCTGTGGTTGCGGATATTGTGGATATTGGTCTTAAGGCAGGTTGCAGCTCTCCCTCAAGGTTATGCCTGAGCAATCTTTCAAAAGACGCCAGCTCAATTCCAATAAAGGATATGGGTGACATAAAAAGCAATTACTACTTCAGATTTTCAGCTATGGACAAACCAGGGGTGCTTTCTAAAATATCGGGCATATTAGGACAGAACGACATAAGCATATCAGCAGTAATTCAAAAGGGGAGGCGCATTGGAGGCACTGTGCCACTGGTGGTTTTAACCCATAAGTCAGTGGAGCGAAATGTGATGAAAGCCCTTAAGGATATTGACGCCCTCTCAGTGGTTTCAGCAAAGACACTTTTGATAAGGGTAGAAAACAGAGAGGATTAATGATTGCCCCTAGGCATAACAAGGGGGGAGTGGGGGATTTATCTAACCCCTTTAGAATATCTTTTTTGCCCTGTACAGCGCGTTGTGGCGTCTGAAGTCGTAGTAAAGCTCGTTTATCCTATCCTTAGACAGGAAGCCTTCTATGGCAAAGTATTCCCCTATCTTCTTTTGCCTCATCTTCTGATGAAGCACTATGGTCTTTACCTGAAGGTTTGTAAGCAGGGCTAACCTTATAGCAGTCTCTCCTATCTTCTCGCCTAATAGTTTCCCCTTTATCATCTTTCTTATCTGCTCATCATCCACATAGTTCCAGACCTTTGCTATATCGCCAAATCTGGGTCTTAACTTACGCTGCCATACTATAGCGTCAATAAAAGCCTTCCAGGGCACATTCCCTGAGTAGTAAAGAAACTCTGCAAATAGAAGCTCCCTTTTAGGAAGCTGACCCTTATAAAACCTATAGAGGTTATAGTTATTGTTGATGCCTGAATCGACATAGGCACTGTCGCTGCCTGCTATCTCAACCCTTTTATCGTCCCTTGCCTTAAGGAAGCTCATCAATTCCTGATAGGCTTCAGTTACAATAACGAAAAGTTCTTTGCTCTCCTGTTGAATCTTAGGGTTTAAATGGATCACTCTATCGGGGTGGGTGGTGAGTGCCTTTTGGCGGTAAGCGGTTTTTACTCCTGAATCTTGAATATATTCTAAAAACTGGCGATTTAAAAGGACCTCTTCACCAAAGAGGATGCGACATGCCTTAAAGAGGGAATCAATGTCAAACCTCACTAATTCCATGCTATGTCCTTGCAAGGGATTATGTCAGTCTCCTCCTCAGAAGCATTATGTTATGATATTGTCTTTGAGGATGATGAATTTGTCAAGTATTTCCATAAAAAGGTTTATTTTACCGCATCCATAAATGCCTATGTTTGAAGAGTCCACTTATGATGTAATAGTGATAGGCGCGGGACATGCGGGCTGTGAGGCTGCCCTTGCCTCCTCAAGGCTCGGCATGCGAACCTGCCTTTTTACAATCAACATAGATTCTATTGGACACATGTCCTGTAATCCCGCCATTGGGGGGCTTGCAAAGGGACACATAGTCAGAGAGATAGACGCCCTTGGCGGAGAGATGGCACGAGCTGCAGATTATGCAGGAATTCAATTCAGGATGCTCAATCTCTCAAAGGGGCCTGCTGTGTGGGCACTACGGGCTCAGGAGGACAGAAATCTATACAAGTCATACATGAGGGGATGTCTTGAAAACCAGCCAAACCTCACTATAAAACAGGGCATTATAGAAAGAATCATCGCTGAAGAGGGTTTTGTAAAAGGGGTTATAAACAATCTTGGCGTATTTTATAGCGCCTCTGCGGTAATTGTAACAACAGGCACATTTCTGAGAGGACTAATGCACATAGGGCTTGACCAATTTGTTGCTGGCAGGGCTGGCGAGTTTGCCTCTCTGGGGCTGTCAGACAGCCTTGCAGGACTGGGCATTGAGTTGGGACGCTTAAAGACAGGAACCCCTCCAAGATTAGATGCCAAAAGCATAGATTTTGATGAAACTGAACCACAGTATGGAGACGACCCGCCTGTGCCCTTTTCATACTCCACAGGGGAGATAAAAAACCCACAGCTACCCTGCTTTATAACCTATACTAACTCCCAAACCCACAGTATCATTAAATCAAACCTCGACCGCTCCCCTCTGTATGGTGGAATAATCAAAGGCATTGGCCCTAGATATTGCCCTTCCATTGAGGACAAGGTGATGCGGTTTTCTGATAAGGAGCGGCATCAGGTATTTCTTGAGCCTGAAGGGCTTAATACAAGGGAATACTATGCAAACGGTATATCTACAAGCCTGCCCTATGACATACAACTTAAGATAGTAAGAAGCATACCGGGACTTCACAGGGCTGAGATAATGAGACCTGCCTATGCCATTGAGTATGACTTTGTCTATCCCACTCAGATTAAACACACCTTAGAGACAAAAAAGGTGCAGGGACTCTTTCTCGCAGGACAGATAAACGGCACCTCTGGATATGAAGAGGCTGCAGGACAGGGGCTTATGGCAGGCATTAATGCTGCAAGAAAGATATCGGGCGATGAACCTGTAGTTCTAATGCGTGATGAGGCTTATATAGGGGTGCTGATCGATGACCTCGTGACTAAGGGCACCCTGGAGCCTTACAGGATGTTTACCTCAAGGGCAGAGCACAGGTTGCTTTTACGGCATGACAACGCCGATGTAAGACTAATGTCTAAAGGCAAAGAGATTGGCTTGTTGAGGGAAGATGTTTACATAGAATTTCTTTCAAGGAGACAGCAGGTAAAGGAGGAGATCCAAAGATTAAACACACTCAGGGTATTGCCTTCTCAGCAAATAAACGATGCCCTGCAGGGCATAGGGACATCTGCCATATCTGAGGCTGTTACTCTTGCAAAGCTCTTAAAACGTCCAGAGGTTACTTATGAATTTATACGAAACCTGTATCCCTCAGACCTCTCCAGAGAGGTTGCAAAACTGGTAGAGATAGAGGTCAAATACGAAGGCTACATACAAAAGCAGCTCGAGATGTCCCAGAGGATGAGGAAATTAGAATCAAGGAAGATACCGCAGGACTTTAAATTTAAAGGTATTCCTGGATTGTCCAATGAAGTAGTAGAGAAGCTGCAGCAGATTAGACCTGACAACATAGGACAAGCAGGAAGGATACCAGGGATAACCCCTGCGGCGTTGTCTATTCTGCTTGTGGCAGTGGAAAGGCATTGCAGAGAGAGATCCTGATAGAGGGCTTGAAGCATTTAGGCATATCTCCTGCAGAGCCTCAGCTTAAAGCCTTTGATATCTACTGTGAGGAACTGCTCCGGTGGAACAGGACCTACAATCTTACGGCAATAACCAATGAAAGGGATATAATCAACAAGCACTTTCTGGATTCTCTGCTCTACCTATTGGCGATACCAAGGACGAGGTGCTCCCTTTGTGATGTAGGCAGTGGTGCAGGCTTTCCAGGGGTTCCAATCGCAATTATTAGGCCTGATATATTGGTTACCCCTGTTGAGTCCTCAAGAAAGAGGGCTGCCTTTTTGTACTACCTAAGACAAAAACTTGCCCTCAATAATCTTGAGATAGTCAATAAAAGGATTGAGGATATGCAGGACAGGACCTTTGATGTAATTACTACCAGGGCATTGTTTAGCCCTGAAGAATTGATCAGGAAAACCTGCAGACTGTTATCGCCTAAGGGGGTTTTGATATTGAGTCAGGGGCAGGGGTATAAAGAGGGTAGAGACAATAATTTAGGGCAGTTTAGCAGAGACATTATAGAAACTTACATACCAAACACAAATATCAAAAGAATATTGATCATCATACAGAGGCAACCTGTGCAAACAGTTACTGATCAATTGCATTAAGTTGTGGGTAACCCTTATTCAGATCCCTTCCTCCTTCCTATAGGGCGTCCCTATCTCTATGCCTGCAAACAGCCACCTGCCTGGCATAGGACGCCCTGAGATGCTCTGATAATGTGTGTTTGTGAGATTTCTTGCCTCCATAAAGACATTAACCTCTAAGGGCAGCCTTTGTATCCCTTTGGTCAACTTAAAGTCAACAAGTCCATAGGAGCCATTGTCAATCCTATTCTGCAGGCTCAGAACTATGCTTGCCCTAAAGTTATCAGAGATTTCGGAGATTAAAAGAACATTTAGCTTATGCCTAAGATAGTTTAGATAATATGCAGGCATGCCCGCACTGTCCCTTTGACTCAAAAAGGTATAATCAATCTTCATGCGATGTCTTCCAACATAATAGGTAACCTGGGCTGTAATTCCCGAAGTGTCAACATCTTTAATGTTCTCTGACTGCCAGAATCCACCCCTATCGAGCCAGTCAATAATGTCCCTTCCCCATCTCTTAAACAGGGTAATTCCTCCGACGAAGGCATTGCCATAGAGATCCATGCCCCCCTCTGCCTGCCATGCCCTCTCTGGTTTTAGGGCTGGGTTGCTTATATGAACAGGGGATGTATAGTAAAGTTCAGTATAGCTTGGAAGCCTAAAAGAACGGCCCCCTGCAAACCTCAATCTTATTGCCTCTGAAATATTGTAAGACAAGCTTGCAGAGGGCGAGAACTCAGACCCAATACCGCCAGAGTAATTATCCAGCCTGAGGTTTATGTTTGCATTGCACCCCTTAAGGTCAGTTTTAAATCCCGTAAAGATTCCCTGACTCAGACGTCTGTGACGCCCTAATCTTGAACTGTCAATATTCTCATAGGACATATCGTATCCTGAGACTATTCCTAAATCTCCTGCTGAAAAACTCAATGGTAAAGACAGATTGAAGACGTTGGTGCGATGGATATTGTTGTAGAAGGATTGGTTATTTCGATCAAGCACATAGTAGTCATAATGGTGTCTATAGAGAAACCCTGGCTTAAAGGATAGCTCACCGGCTTTTATATCAAGAGCGCCTGACATAAACCCGGACCTCGTGTGTTCCCATTGCATAGGATATTTAAGGGAATAAAAGCCCTTTGCCCCAAAACGTTTTTCAGATAATCCTCCATAGAGATTCACCACATCGGTTATCAAAGAGGCATTGTATAGGGTGTTGTGAAAGTCTGTATTTTGACTGTAACCGTTGCTCTTTTGATCAGAAAGGGCAATTCCGAGTTGTGTATCTCTGATAACAGGGCTTTTCAGAGACGCCTTCAGTTCATAATATCCCTTGCCGCCAATGGTGTATCCTCCAGTAACATTGGGCTTTTCCTTTTTTTTGGTAACTATATTGATAACCCCCCCAAATCCGCCTGTACCGTAAAGTGCGCTCGCACCAACTGGCATTACCTCAACCCTCTCAATGTCACCAATGCTTACAGGCAGATCACTATGGAAATGACCGCTCTGAGGGTCATTGATCTTCAATCCATTTAGTAGAAATAGGGTTTGCTCAAAACTGGCCCCCCTCAATCTTATATCAGACTGCACACCAAAGGGGCCGCGCTGCAT
Organism: uncultured bacterium; assembly: GCA_937949555.1. Lineage (GTDB taxonomy): Bacteria > Nitrospirota > Thermodesulfovibrionia > Thermodesulfovibrionales > Dissulfurispiraceae > DUZI01. The sequence continues at coordinate 25,588 of CALEDV010000063.1, forward strand.
CACATCAATAGTGCTCAGAATGCTCAATATCTCATCAATAGAACGTGCGCCAAGCATCCTTATATCCTGAGCCTCAATTACATCAATATGCTGCCCCGCATCTCTCAGAGAGGTCTCAAATCTTGGGGCACTGACAATTATCTCAGGCAGATGGGAGTCAGAGGCATAGACAAGCTCAACAAACAAAAGGCAATATAAGATACAAAGGTATAAAAGAGGGCGTTTCAATGGCTTCTCAGAATTATCTCAGGGACTGGCAAAATACGCTGTCCCCTCGTAGTTGAATTGTGGGAGTTTCCCCAGTATATGCTCCTTTTCAGACTCATCAATGGTGTAGAAGTGGGTGCCTGAGTCTTTGTTGAAAAAGCGATACACAGGCCTTTCTATGGCACCCTTTCGTTGTGAGCCATAAAAGGCTATGCCTTCAAATATAAAGTGAGGATACTGATTTAGCACCTCATCCTTTTCCTCTTCGCTAAGGGTATAAAAATGTACCGATGTTTTGGTGTTGAAGAATCTATACACCCCAGAGGTATCTGGGCGTTTTGTAAGGTACACCCTGTAAGCAATGCCTTCATATCGGAATTGAGGATAGGAATCGATTACCTTCTGCCTCTCTGACTCAGAGGCCGTAAAGAAGTGTGCCCCTGAATGGGTATTAAAAAACCTGTAAAGAGGCTTTGCTGTGCTATCTGATTCAACAGGCGCTGAGGATCTGAATTCTACCTTATCGAGCCATCCTGCGTCTGCACCTGCCGATGCAGTTGAATCCTTACTGTAGGTCCACCTTAAGATATGGGAGCCGTCGGAAAGATCGAAGGTCCTGTTTTGCCAGTCGGACTCTCCGGTTATCTCGCTGTACTTTACCCCATCTATAGTAAAACGCATGAAGTCAAATCCCTTCTCAGAAGAGACCTTCCAGTAAAAAGAGAGGGTGCCAGGCCCTGTTACGGTACTCTGAAGCCAGGAACTCTGACTATCTGAAATAAGTCCGCTCCTTGCAGAGGAAGCGCCATAAATGTACTCAGAGGAATCTACGAAGAAGGGCAGGCTGCCTCCGGTTTGCCAGGTTAGAGAGGTGTTATCGAGTGCCTGTCCGATGCCTGAGGAGTCTATTGAAAGGGACGATTGGGTTATATCAATACTAACAGCAGTGCCAAGCAGAGTAATGCTGCCTGTCCTTTGGGAACCGCTTGTATTCTGAGCAACTGAAAACTTTACTACATTCGTCCCTGCCCCTTGTCCATTGACAGGCGATGTAATGGTCAACCAGCTTACATTGCTTATGGCAGTCCATTTGCATGCGCTTGGATTGTTGGGATTGGAATCTACAATCACTACATTGTTTGAACTCGTATGATAACTAAGAGGAAGCTCAGGAGGTGGAGTCATAGTATAGGAGCAAACAGGGGCAACATATCCCTGCTGTGTTATAGCTACGGAGTTGCCACCTACAACTATATATGCACTGCGGGGATTGGAAGAGTTATTAGCCGCTACAGTGTAAACTATAAGCCCATTGCCTGTGCCAGAAGTTGGAGAAAGGGTGAGCCATGAGGTTGCAGAACTTGAGGCGCTCCAAGAGCATGAAGACAGAGCAGTGATGGTGATTGTGCCTTGTCCGCCTGCCGTTGAATAACTCGTAGGGGGTGTTGCAGTAATAGATATAGGGCACTGGGGTTTTGCCTCCTGGGTTATATTAAACTCAGAGCCTCCAATATATATCTTGCCTGTGCGAGTTGCTCCAGTAGTATTTTCTGAAAGGGTATATGTTGCGGTGCCGCTCCCTGTTGAAAAGCCTGTTGTAGGCGAAGCAACGCTAATCCAGGGCACAGAAGATACAGCGCTCCAGGTACAGGAAGGATGAGAAACAGTTACGCTAATCACGCCTCCAGTATAGGCATTGTAATCATGGGTCATGCTGGAAGGGATAAGGGCTGTGGTGCAGGTATTGACACCCTGCTGGGTTATTGTTAAGGCAACGGCAGGTGCTGAGCCTGTGATAGTAATGGTGCCTGTTCTGGTAGAGTACGAATCATTTGCGGTTATAGATAGAGTTATTGTGGATGTCCCTGTACCTGCAAGGATATCCGCTGTAATCCATGGGACATCGCTCCCTATAGTCCAATCGCAGTTGGTGCCGGTGGTCTCGATGACAAAGGTTACTGTAACAGCGGAGGAGGATAAACTCAGTGATGTGGGGTTGATTTGATAGGTGCAGAGCGGATTAAGCTTATCTGTCTGCTCCTCTATCAAGTCTTGGGCATACACATGGGTAATATGGAAGAATAAAACCGAAAGAAGCAACGAAAGGAGTAAAAATATTTTCTTCATGTTTTTATCCATCCCTTTAGAGGCATCCTTCGTTCATGCAAAGGACAACAAGCTCCCCCTCAGCCACATCAACCTTAACAGCGCCTCCCTTTAGGAGATTTCCAAAGAGCATCTCCTCCGATATCCTGTCGGTTATCTTTTCCTGTATGAGTCTTGCAAGGGGCCTGGCGCCGTAAATAGGGTCAAACCCCCTTTGGGCAAACCAATCGCGGGCAGCCCCGGTCACCTCTAAAAGGACCCTCTTTACCTTTAATTTGTCGGCTATCTCCGATAGGAACTTATCAACAATAGAGAGCACTATCTCTTTGCTAAGGGCATTAAAGTTGACAATGGCATCGAGCCTGTTTCTAAATTCAGGGGAGAATATCCTTTTGACTGCCTCTTCTGACTTTGATACCCTGTCTGCATCCCTATCGCCAAATCCTACTACCCCCTTTACCACATCAGAGGCGCCGGCATTAGATGTCATGATGAGTATGATGTTCTTGAAATCAGCCCTTTTGCCATTGTTGTCGGTCAAAGTGGCATAGTCCATTATCTGAAGCAGTATATTAAAAACATCCTGATGTGCCTTCTCTATCTCATCCAAAAGCAGCACCGCATGGGGAGTTTTCCTGACAGCCTCTGTAAGGAGTCCGCCCTGATCAAAACCCACATATCCTGGAGGAGCTCCAATCAGCCTTGAAACGGTATGCCTTTCCATGTATTCGCTCATGTCAAAGCGTATAAACTTAATCCCCAGTATGGCTGCAAGCTGTTTTGAGAGTTCTGTCTTGCCCACCCCTGTGGGGCCTGTAAATAAAAAGGAGCCAATAGGTCTATCGGCGTTTGAAAGTCCAGCCTTTGACCTGTTGACCGATCTCACTACCGCATCAATGGCGCTGTCTTGTCCAAATACCCTCCTGCGTAGTTCTGAGGATAAGGTTTTCAGCCTCTTGGTATCTGACCCCGTTAGATGTCTTTGAGGTATTTTGGCTATTGATGCCACTATCCGTTCAATATCCTTTCCTGTAATAAGCCGAGGTGCCTTTGCCTTATCCTTGAGTTTGCGCAGTGCGCCTGCCTCATCAATAACATCAATTGCCTTGTCGGGCAGATGTCTATCGTTGATATATTTGTCTGAAAGTTCAACAGCCTTTTTTAATGCCTCTGTGGTATAAAGAACGCCATGAAACTCCTCGTAATAATTCTTAATCCCCCTTATTATCTCTATAGTATCAGCCACTGAGGGCTCGGTTATGTCAAGCCTTTGAAAGCGCCTTGAAAGCGCCCTGTCTTTGTCAAAGTGATTTCTAAACTCCTCATAGGTAGTAGCTCCTATGCACCTTATTTTTCCATCCATAAGCACAGGCTTTAAGATGTTAGATGCGTCTAAGGAACTCCCGCTTGCAGAGCCTGCGCCAACAATAGTATGTATTTCGTCAATGAAGAGTATGGGATTTTTTACCTCTCCTAATCTCTTGATGGTCTCCTTTAAGCGTGCCTCAAAATCTCCCCGATACTTTGTCCCAGCCAGAAGAGAACCCATATCAAGGGCATAGATACTACAGTCTTGCAAGAGTGATGGCACCTTGCGTTGAAATACCATCAGGGCAAAGCCCTCCACAATAGCGGTTTTGCCCACACCAGGCTCTCCCACGAGCACAATGTTGTTTTTTCGGCGTCTGGATAGCACCTGTATTATTCTTTGCACCTCCTGTTGTCTGCTTATCAGGGGGTCAATCCCGCCCCTTGATGCACGTTCCAGTAGATTCACTGTGAAGTACTCAAGGGGATTTTTCTTGTCAGAGGTTCTTTGCTCGTCCTGCTCTGCCCCTTCAGGCATTACGCCGCCTGTCTTTGAAATCCCATGGGAGATGTAATCCAGTATGTCCATCCTTGTAATCCCTTCGCTCTCAAGAACATATTTTGCGTAGGATTCCTGTTCCATAAAGATGAAGGCAAGCATATCTCCGGCGTCGGCCTCTATCTTGTTCGAGGACTTTACATGATTTACAGCCCGTTGAATAACCCTCTGAAAACCGACGGTTACCTTTGGAATGCCTGTGGTATCCATCCCATGGATCCTTCTGACATTATCAGAGATAAACTGCAGCAGCCTACGCTTCATCCTTTCTATATCGCCGCCACAGTTGATAATTATTTCAACACCCCTTGCATCATACAGAATAGACAGGAGTAAATGTTCAATAGTCAGGTATTCACATCGTTCCTTTTGAGCATTTTTTATAGTTGCCTCAATTATCAGTTCTAATTCTTTGTTAATCATTCTGGCTCCATAACGCATTTAAGGGGAAACCCGTTTTTTTTCGCAGCGCTAATAACCTCTTGCACCTTTGTCTCCGCAATCTCAAAGGTGTATAAACCTACTACCCCTCTGCCATTATTATGCACCTGCAGCATGATAGAAGTTGCCTCAAGGGTACTCTTGCCAAAGATGTGCTCCAGTATAAAAACCACAAAATCCATAGTTGTATAATCATCGTTCAATAAAAGGACTTTGTATAGTTGAGGCTTTTTGACCCTTGAGGAGGTCTCATGCTCCGGTTGAATGCCCAAAGTGGATGCTGATCTTTCCATTGTTATTGCCTCCCCTCTACTTGCAGGAACTGCATGAACCCGATGAGCAGGAGGCACAGCCAGAGGAGGTCTGTTTTTCCACTCCACTCATGCCAAAGAGGGAAAACTTCTTGGTTACCTCCTCGGTGAAACACTTTGGACACTTAACCGATGTGTCCCCGTAAATTAGCTTCTCAAACTCCTCGTTGCATCTTTCGCATTTGTACTCGTAAATAGGCATGGTTATTTCTCCTATTGCCAGCTAAGGATGTCCTCATCCTCGCCTTCTCCGCCAGGTTTTCCGTCTCTGCCATAGGAATAAAGGTCATAATCTCCGTGGCTGCCTGGCTGCTGGTATATATAAGGTTTACCCCATGGGTCTAAGGGGAGACCCTTTTTGAGATAGGGTCCCTGCCACTTTTCAACGCCTGGGTTTGACATCAAGGCATTGAGTCCCTGATCAGTGGTAGGATAGAGTCCAGTATCCAATCTATAGTGGTCTAATGCCTGCCCAATAAGCTCAATCTGAGCCTTTGCCGCAGCCTGCTTGCCCTTGCCTAATTTGGGAAAGAGCTTAGGCGCCACGAGGGCAGCCAAGAGACCGATTATTACCATAACCACAAGCAGTTCTACTAAGGTAAAACCCCTGCTTGACCTGAGCATTTTATTGAAAAGCACTTCACTACCTCCCTATCGTTGTGTTATTTTTCTATATTATAGCAGATAGCTTTGAGGCGTCAATTTACAAAAACATGGATCCTCTTTTCCATAAAATAATATCTAAAGATTCTAAGGGTACGCCTGATCTGACAAAGGCTCCGCCTTTAGCCGGCGTTTATATATTTCGTGGGCAAAGGGGAAGGATACTTTACATTGGCAAGGCAAAGAACCTCAAGAATAGGCTCAAGGCTTATTTTGCCGATAATCCTTCATTAGATATAAGAAAGGCATCTATGGTTAAGCTCATTAGAGATACCCAATGGATTGTGACCGATTCAGAATTAGAGGCGCTTATATTAGAATCTAACCTAATTAAAGAGCACAGGCCCCCTTTTAACATAGTATTAAGGGATGACAAGCATTACCCATACCTCAGGATTACCCTAAAGGAGAGATGGCCCAGGATTGAGGTTGTAAGGAGGATTCAAGAGGACGGTAATTTATACTTTGGTCCCTATGTGCCCTCCCAGTCAATGTGGGAGGCCCTATCGGTTATAAGAAGACATTTTATGATAAGGAAGTGCCGGCATAACATTGACAAACCTACTCGTCCCTGTATACAGCATCAAATGCATCGCTGTCCTGCACCCTGTGCGGGTTTGATTACAGAAGAGCAATACCTGTCTAATGTGGAGGATGTAGTGCTCTTTCTGAATGGAAAAAGGACAGAGCTCTTAGAGAGATTCAAAGAAAAAATGGAATTGCTCTCAGAGAATCTACTCTTTGAAGAGGCAGCCCTGATGCGGGATAAGATACAAAGACTGGAAAGGGCATTGGAACAGCAAAAGGTGTTGTCTCCTGAATTAGGTGATTTGGATGTCTTGGGATGGGACCTTGATAGGGAACTGAAAAATGCGGTCTTTAATGTGCTATTTATTAGAAAAGGACTGCTTATTGGGGCAAAAAACTTCTTCTTCCGAAGGCTTTCAACCTCAAATAAAGAGGAGATTGTGGAGTCCTTCATAAAGGGTTTTTATGGTAAAGATGCGCTTCCTCCTCCGGTGATCATTATGCAGTCTCTCTTTGAGGACATACAAATATATGAGCAATGGCTCAAACTAAAGCGTCAGGGCGATGTTGTAATCCGTGAAGCAATTACCAACAAAGAATTGGAGATTGTAGCAATGGCCGCTAACAATGCGCTCCTGCATAGAACCATGGAGACAAAGGATTTACCATTGCCGAAGGTTGTACAACTGAAGGAACGTCTCAACTTGAAGGCAGTACCACGCAAAATAGGGGTCTTTGATATATCTACCCTTAGCGGCAGCGAATCCTCAGGGGGATTCATTTATTGGGAACAGGGAGAGTTCAAAAAGGACCTTTACCGTCACTTAAAAATCAAGACATTAAAGGGGATTGATGACTTGGCGATGATGGCAGAAACTATTCAGAGGGTAATGGCTAAGATAGAGGCACCTGACAGACCCTCATTAATCATAATTGATGGCGGAAGGACCCATCTTGAGGTTGCCATAGACACATTAAATAGGATTGGTTTAAATAGCATTGATGTGGTCTCAATAGCAAAGAAACCTGACAGGGTATTTCTGCCCACAGGAGAGGTTGTTGATATAGAGGACAGACAGCAGTCATCACTGCTTTTGAAATCCTTAAGAAATGAGGCACACCGGTTTGTCATAACCTTCCATAGGGGTCAGAGAGACAGGAGGTTCTTGTCATCGCCCCTTGAAGGCATTCCTGGATTAGGGCCAAAGAGGAGGCTCGCCCTCTTAAGGCATTTTGGCAGCATTGGAGCGATAAAGAGTTCCTCTGTGGAGGAGATATCAAAGTTAAAGGGATTTAGCGAAAAAATGGCTGAAAAAGTATATAGCTCCATAAATAAATCTAATAATAACGCACCCCTTTGATATGCTATGATTATCTTCAAATTTCACAAAAAATAGAGGGGGACGGACACTATGCAATGTGCAAGACTTCAATTTACAGCAGCACTAATTGTAATGGCTGTAATGTTTATTATGGGCTCTATTACAACAGCCCATAGTTCAGGTTATGCTTTGATTGAGCAGGGGGTTAGCGGATTGGGTAATGCCTATGCGGGAGGCGCTGCAAGCGCCCTTGACGCTACCACGATATTTTTCAATCCTGCTGGATTGACAAGACTGAACCAACCTCAGTTTGTGGGTGCAGGACACATAATTATACCCAGCGCCAAGTTTACCAATGAAGGCTCGACTCATATACTACAACCGATGACAGGGGTTCCCCTCAGGGGAGATAACGGAAACGATGCAGGCATTACTGCACTGGTTCCTAACCTCTATGTATCCATGCCTATAGGCAATAAGTTAGCCCTTGGCTTGGGAATCAACTCCCCCTTTGGTCTTGAGACAGACTATGGCAATACTTGGGTTGGAAGATACCATGCCATAAAATCGGCGATGCTTACTATCAACATAAATCCATCAGTAGCCTATAAACTGACAGACCGACTCAGTTTAGGGGCAGGCGTAAGCATTCAATATATCAAGGCAGAATTAACCAATGCCATAGACTTTGGGACTATGGATGCCCTTGGCGTATTCAGACCCATAACAATGGGGCTTATTCCTCAGGGTGCCGATGGTTTTGCGAAACTCAAAGGCGATAGCTGGGGTGTAGGCTTCAATGTTGGAGCGCTCTATGAGTTTACTAAGGACACCAGGGTAGGTATTACCTACCGTTCAAGGATAAAACAAAAATTAAAGGGCGATTCTGAGTTTTCAGGGGTCCCTTCAGCCCTTGGCATACTGCCTGTGTTTAAAAATGGCGGCATAAAGGCAGATGTAACCCTTCCAGACTCAGCCTCTGCGAGTATATATCACAATATAAATGACCAATGGGCAATAATGGCAGATGTTACCTGGACAGGATGGAAGTCCTTTGATGAGCTTCGTATTAGATTTGATAACCCAGCACAGGCAGATTCAGTGGTTACCACAAGCTGGAAAAACTCAATGCGTTATTCCCTCGGCGCCTCATACAAGCCAATAGAAAAACTCACTTTACGCACAGGAGTTGCCTATGATGAGACCCCTATACCAGATGCCCAGCACAGGACTCCAAGGATACCAGACACAGACAGGACATGGATTGCCTTTGGGGCAGGATACAAAGTATCTGATAAGGTTACCATTGATGGCGGATATGTGCACATATTCTTTAAAGATGCCTATACTGCAAAGACACCTGTAGGAGAGGATGCAATAAGGGGAGGTCTCAATGGCTCCTATAAGGGTCATGTAAACATCCTTAGCCTACAGATGACTTACAATTTTTAAATATGCAGCTCCAGGAACGATTTATTAGGATAGCTCGTCAGTTTCAAGGCAAGCTTGCCTTTAACGACCGTTTCTCTGACAAAAAGGTTTCCTATGGAAAATCCTTAGTGGTGTCTCTTTTGTTTGCCCGCAAATTCAGGCAATTCAGAGACAATTTTATAGGCATAATGATCCCTACCTCAGCAGGCTGTGCCTTTTCAGTGCTTGGAGCACTGATGGCAGGCAAAAGGCCCGTTATGATCAATTATTCCACTGGAGCGGCAAACAATGCCCGTTATGCCCAAAAAAAATGCGGTTTCCACAACATTATTACCTCTAAGGCACTCCTTGAAAAAATAAATTGTCCTGTTGTTGAAGGAATGGTCTTCATTGAAGACCTTGCGGAGACAATCACCACAAGGGATAAGCTAAGGGCAGCCCTCGCCTCAAGGATGCCCCTTAGATTTCTCTTAAGATATGCCCACTGCGGTAGTGAAGAGGAGACTGCCGCAGTGTTATTTACCAGCGGCAGTGAAAAGGACCCCAAGGCTGTAGAATTGACACACAAAAACATAAGGTCCAACATAGAGGCCTTTAGTGCTATTTTTAACCTCAACCATAAAGATGTAATGTTTGCTAATCTTCCCTATTTCCATGTCTTTGGTCTAACTGTAAATCTATGGACACCTCTCTATCACGGGATGACTATTGTTTCCTATGCAAATCCCTTAGACTTTCAGAAGGTCTGTCAGATAGTAAGGGAAGAGCAACCAACTGTAATGGCAGCCACACCGAGCTTCTGGTGGGGATATCTCAAGAAGTCCGAAAGGGGCGATTTTAAGAGCCTGAGGGTCATGATGAGCGGGGCAGACAAATGTCCCCAATCACTGCGTGATGGTTTTATGGAAAAGCACTCTATCAACCTTCTTGAAGGCTATGGAGCCACAGAGACTTCTCCTGTGATCTCTGTTAATACCCCTGAGCACAACAAGCCTGGCAGTATAGGCAAACCACTGCCTGGGGTAGAGGTTAAGATTGAAAACTACGAGACAGGCGATGAATGCAAGAGGGGCGAGATTGGCAGGATACTCGTTAAGGGTGATCTAGTGATGAAGGGTTACTACAACGATATAGAAGAAACAGCCATGAGGGTTAGGCATGGCTGGTATGACACCGGAGATATGGGTTTTATTGATGAGGAGGGGTATCTCTGGCACTCAGGCAGGCTAAAAAGATTTATCAAGGTGGGTGGTGAAATGGTGTCCCTTGTGAAGGTTGAAGAGGAGTTAGAGAAACTCCTTCCACAGGGGGTAAGCTGCTGTGTAGTGGAGTCTGCAGATGAGATAAAGGGCGCAAGGGTGGTGGCAGCAGTAACAGAGAAGATAGATGAGCGGAAGATATTGAAGCAACTTGCCCACACACTTCCTAATATCGCTGTGCCTAAACACTTTGTGGTCCTCGAGGAGCTCCCTAAAATGGGTAGTGGCAAGATTGACTTCCGCCAGGTTACTGAAAAGGTCAGGGAGCTTTTAAGGACCTCTAAGGGTTAATCAAGATGCCCTTTTGTTCCAATTGCGGCAATAACCTCCCTGCAGACAGCCGTTTCTGCCCGCACTGTGGTAAAGGCACTGAATCTGCTCAGTTGGCTTCTCGGTTCTTTGCACAGAGAGACAATGTTGTCACAGAAGAAGACCTCCGTGCCTTTATAGGTCCAAGGGCTGAAAAATATTTAGCAAAATTTAGACTTTTTCAGGTCAACGGCATTGAAAACTTTGCCTTTACCTGGCACTGGCCTGCCTTCTTCTTTGGCTTCTGGTGGATGCTTTATAGGAAATTGTATCTATGGTCTCTTGCAGCCTTTATCATAGCCTTCATCCCCTATGCTGGTTTTGCGGGGATGATAGCATGGGGTATTACTGGAAACTACATATACTACAAACATGCCTCCTCAAAGATACTATCCCTCAGACAAAGGCATTCTTTCTCAGAACTCACCTCGACGATTTCTCAGATTGGAGGAGTCAACAGGTGGATTGTTGTAGTCGCTCTCACAATAACCCTATTGGGATTGATTTCAGGTATATTGTTTTCTCTTTTTGGAGGCCTTTCTACACTGGAGCGCATATATTGGATATAGTAATGAGAGGTAAAAGCGGTGAAATAGATATTAAGCAAGACCTATGCAAGGGTTGTGGATACTGCATTGTAGCATGTCCTAATGGGTGCATAACGGAAGGTGCTGCATTAAATTCATCAGGATACATGGTCGTCCATTTCTCAAACCCTGCCAACTGCACTGGATGTGCTGCCTGTGCAGTTATGTGCCCTGAGGTAGCTATTGAGGTATGGAAATATAAATCTTAAGGCTTTATTGGATGTAATCTTAAGAGCACATAAGCAAATTTGATCCCTTTAGCTTTGATATTCTTCAATCCTCTAAGAGGTGTTTTTATCCTATGAAATATACAGATCTCTACAAAAAAATACCTTACGTAAACTCCCTCAACACAAGGCTTATTACAATAATGCTTTTCCTGAGTTTTATCATGATATCAGCATTGTTGCTCATATATTCAAGCTCTGAAAAGGCGCTGTCAAGGGAGATAGAGAAACAGACAAGTGACCTCACTAAGGCAATACAGATTGGGGTAGAAGAGGTAACCTCCTCAGGTTTAACTGATGAGGCAAGGCTTGCAAATTACCTCAAGGAACTCAATACAAAGGGGATAAAAGAGATCTCTATCATAAGCAATGCCGATGAGATTGTGGCAAGCACTATTCCATCAAAGATAGGCCAGCCCCTTACTCACAAGAGAAAGGAGCTAATAATAAAGGCAGAACTCGGGGAGCCAGTCTCAGAGGAAGGCAGTGCATATAATGTTATATTGCCTGTAATTGCAGGCAATACACAGTATGGATACATACATTTGAAGGTGAACAAGGACGATCTCAATAAGCTTATGCAACAAAATACAATCAAGAGGATAACTGCAGCCTTGATTGTCTTTGGAATCGGGATAGTGCTCACAGTGATCCTTTCAAAACATTACACCAGGCCAATTAAACAGATAGCCAATGCCACTGTAAGGGTGGCAGCAGGGGATTTAAACCAGCACATTAATGTAATGGGTAATGATGAAATTGCCTTGATGGCAGAGAACTTCAACCACATGGTAACAAAACTTAAAGAAATGAGGAGCCTTGAGGAAAGACTGAGAGAGGCAGAACACCTCTCAGCCCTTGGACAACTCTCCCGTACTATTGCCCATGAGATAAGAAATCCGCTGAACTTTATTAACCTAAGCATTGAGTATATGGAGACCAAATACCCCCCACAGGATGATGCCAACAGACAGAAATACCTCAGTTTGATCAGTGGCATTAAACAGGAGGTACAGAGGCTAAACAAGCTTGTGAGTGATTTTCTTGACTATAGCCGTCCTATGAAACTCCACCTCACTGATGTAAACATCAGATACATCCTTGATGACATTATAGCCTTAATCTGGGCAAAGGCAGAGGTAGAGCAGATCCAAATCAAACGGGAAGATCTTGAAACAGCACAACTAAAAATTGATATTGAGTTGTTCAAATCATGCCTGATGAATGTCATAGCTAACTCCTTTCAGGCTATGTCAGAAAATCCGCCAGAGCGTAGAACCCTTACACTGAAGACTATTAAAGAGGGTGATTTCTTTGTGATATCTATTATAGATTCAGGGGTTGGCATTGGAGATGATAGTATAGGCAAGGTATTTGAACCCTTCTTCTCTATGAAACAGGGCGGTTTAGGACTTGGTTTGTCGATGACAAAAAGGGTAATTGAGGAACACGATGGAAACATAGAGATTACAAGCAAGCTTGGCAAGGGCACCGAGGTGCGTCTAATGCTGCCAATGGCTTCAGATACATAACAGATGCTTGCTGTATAATAATATGCTTTTGGACTTATTAAGGGTTAGAGAAAAGGGGAGGCAATGTCGGTAATAATCGTAACCGATGACGAGCGGCCACAGAGGGAGATAATAAGGGACATCCTTCAGGACGAGGGGCATGAGGTGCACACCGCAGGTTCTGCTGAGGAGTGCCTCCAACTCAGCAGGAAACTCTTACCTGACATAGTCATTACAGACCTCAAGATGGGGAAGATGACAGGCATAGACCTTCTGGAGGAACTTCAAAGGCAGGAACCCGTTCCCTCCGTGATAATTATGACTGCCTATGGGACAATCAACTCGGCAGTTGAGGCAATGAAAAAGGGTGCCTTTGACTATTTGTCTAAACCCCTTGATAGGGATAGCATAATACTTACAGTTAAAAAGGCCGCAGAGAGGATGAGCCTTTTAAAGGAAAATATAAAGCTCAAAGAGGCGCTCATTGATCGCTTTAGAATGGACGGTATTGTTGGACGGTCAAAAAAGATGCAGTACCTCATTGATATAGCTAAAAAGGCAGCCCCTACAAATGTGACAGTCTTAATTTACGGTGAAACTGGCACGGGCAAGGAATTGATGGCAAAGGCGATTCACTACAATAGCATGAGGAGTAAAGGGCCCTTTGTAGCGGTTAATTGTGCAGCCATACCAGAGAACCTCATAGAAAGTGAACTCTTTGGTTATGAGCCGGGGGCCTTTACAGGGGCAATGCACCGGAAGATAGGGCTTTTTGAATCATCCGACAAAGGGAGCCTGTTTCTCGATGAGATCGGAGACCTTCCTTTGATGATGCAGACCAAATTACTAAGGGTACTGCAGGACAAAGAGATAAGAAGACTCGGGGGCAAGGAATCAATAAAGGTTGATAACAGGATCATTGCAGCAACAAACAAGGATTTATCTAAAGAGGTAGCTCAGGGGAGGTTTAGGGAAGATCTTTACTATAGGCTAAGGGTCGTTACTATTGCATTGCCTTCGCTTAGGGAAAGGATTGAAGATTTATCGGCTTTGGCATCCTATTTTATAGATAAATACAACAGGGAATTCAACAAGTCAATCAAGGGACTGACCCAAGAAGCCCTGAAGACAATGCATAACTATGCCTGGCCTGGCAATATCAGACAACTGGAATTTATAATTGAAAGGGCTGTCTTGATGTCTGAAAATACAATGATAGGTATAGAGGACCTAAAGGAAGAACTCAAAGAAGAGCCTGTGTTTAAGGAACTTGACATCAACCTACCCTCAAAGGGTATCAATTTTGAAGCCCTTGAGAAAGAGCTCATTAGACAGGCGCTCGTAAAAAGCAACTATGTAGCAGCCAGGGCAGCTAAACTATTAGGCATGACCGATAAGACCTTCAGATACAGGTTGGAAAAGTATGAAATAACCCAATCTACATCCTCAAATGGGGACACAAATACCTAAATAGGGAAGTATCGTGCCACAGGGCATTGTTACGGTACTATTAAAAGTCAATGGAATCAGGCTCTTAAAAATACTGAAGGAGGCGTTTCGTGATGTGGCACAGTTATTGACTGTATATAAGCATAAAAATTGGGGAATAAAATAAAAGATAAAGGAGGTGAAAAAAATGAAGAGAATGATAGCACTTGTAGTTGCTCTCTTATTCGCTTTCGCACTTACTTCAGTGTCCTTTGCAGCAGATGCTCCTAAGGCAGATGCTCCTAAGGCTGATGCTCCTAAGGCTGATGCTCCTAAGGCTGATGCTAAGAAAGCAGATGCTCCTAAGGCTGATGCTAAGAAAGATGATGTAAAGAAAGAGAAGAAGGATAAGAAGGAAAAGAAGGATAAGAAAGAGAAGAAGGCTGAAGAGAAGAAAGAGGAAAAGAAATAATTATTCCTTTCCTGAATTTCATAAAGGGGGCTGAACAAAATACTGTTAAGCCCCCTTTGCATTTTATGGAGGTGCCAATGAAAAGAACCCTATTTTTGTTGATATGTATCGCCTTGCTGGTGTCTTTAGCCCAAATAACCTGGGCTCAGGATAAGCAGCGGGTAAAGTTAAAGCATATAGCTGGTGAGGTGGCAGCTTACGATAACTCGATCAAGACCATGACCGTTAGGGGCAAAAGGATTGAGATATTGATAACCCTTGATGATAAGACCTCTATAAAGGCAAAAAGGGAATCAAGATCGGCTTCGGACATAAAAGTAGGTGATATGGTTGCAGTAAAATACATAGAATCAGAGGGCAGAAACATAGCAAGGATAATTGAGATAGAGATTGAAAATGCAGAAAAAAAGTAGTTCTATTGCAGGGCAAACTAATAGTATAATTATAAGAATGTGCATCCTTTTTTTAGTTAGCAAAGACAAAACCATAATATCAATGAATAAAAAGACCCTATTGGCATTTTACATCCCCCTTTTTTCTGTCTTCTTATCATTGCCAATATGTTTGCATATAAACCCCACTCTTAGAGGTGTCCTGCCTTGAAGAAACCCTGGGCTGGAAGGTTTCAAGAAAGAACCGCAAAGATTGTAGAGACCTATACTGAATCCATATCCTTTGACCAAAGATTATGGAAATATGATATACAAGGCAGTATTGCCCATGCAAAGATGCTCGCTAAACAGGGAATTATTGACCCCACAGAGGGCAAAAAAATAGTCAGGGGGTTGAGAAAGATCTACAGGTCTATTGAGAAAGGCGAATTTGTATTCTCAAAGGAGCTTGAAGACATACACATGAATATTGAAGCAGCTCTCATCAGGGAAATAGGTGAGACAGGTGCCAAACTTCATACAGCAAGGTCCAGAAACGATCAGATAGCCCTTGACCTCAGGATGCTCCTCCGAGAGGAGACCAAAAATATAATCACCAAGCTGAGAGACCTAATCTCCCTTATTATTGACCTCTGTAATAGGCATATTGATGTAATTATGCCCGGTTATACTCATACTCAAAGGGCACAACCAGTGCTCCTGTCCCATCATCTACTATGCTATGCCAATATGTTTTTAAGGGACTCTGAAAGATTCAAGGATTCCCTAAAGAGGATAAATGTCCTGCCCTTAGGTGCCTGTGCCCTTGCAGGCACCTCGCTTCCTATAGACCGCAAGTATGTCGCAAAGATACTCGGATTTAGTTCCCTTTCAATAAACAGCATGGATTCTGTCTCTGACAGGGATTTTGTAGTTGAATTTATATCAAATGCCGCAATATTTATGATGCATATCTCAAGGCTTGCCGAAGAGCTTATCCTTTGGTCAAGCACAGAGTTTGGGTTTATAGAAATCTCGGACTCCTTTACCACAGGCTCAAGCATAATGCCGCAAAAGAAGAATCCCGATGTTGCGGAACTGATGAGAGGTAAAACAGGCAGGATTTACGGTAATCTTGTGAATATACTTACGATGATGAAGGCGCTGCCAATGACCTATAACAGAGACATGCAGGAAGATAAGATTCCACTTTTTGATACCCTTGATACAGTGAAAATGACCCTTGAGACACTTATTCAGATGCTGCCAGAGATAACATTTAATTCTGCCAAGATGACCTCTGTGTCAGGGCAAGGCTTTGCTACTGCAACAGATATTGCGGAATATCTCGTTGGCAAAGGCATTGCTTTTAGAAGGGCCCATGAAATAACAGGCAGGATTGTGCATTATTGTATAAAAAACAAAAAGGACCTTTGTGAGCTCTCTATGGAGGAGTTTCATCAATTTGCGGAGGTCTTTGATGAGGAGATATTTAGACGTTTAAGCCCCGAGAGTTCTGTGTTAGGAAGATTATCTGAGGGAGGCGCATCTCCACAACAGGTGCGGTCACAAATAGAACACTTCACAAGAAAACTCCTAAGAAAGAAACGAGCTGTCTGATTACTTATTCTCCTGCAACCTGTAAACACGATTACTGTTCAGGCAAATTAAATAAACAGGGGACTAAGTCCTTAAATTGCCGATAGGAGTAAAGAGGGTGTGCTGAAAAGGCTTTATTGCCACACCTTTTTACAAGGCCTTTGGACCCTCACAAATAATGCTATTTCAATCACCTCTTGGTGACTGAATGAGTTATGGCCCTTTTTAATAAACCCTGTGGCAGTATAAAGGCTTTCAGGCATGCCCTCTTACTCCTTACAGGTTTCTATCGGCAATTTGGACTAAGTCTAATGACTTGACTTAATCCCCTATTGTAAGTTACTCCTTATTGCTCAATGCCTTATCCAAAATCCAGAGCACAACAGGCACTACTACGAATCCCATAATACCGCCAAAACCCTTAAACCCGAATACCTTGCAACCCATCTTACACCTCCTTTCTTGTCCCTTTGGTAACTACCAAGTCTTTCTTTGATTACTTTGTTTCTGCTGATAACTCCTTCAGGTGGTTGTTTATCATATCCAACTCCGACTGAAGGATTGCTGCCCTGTTTTGTAGTGCTTGCCTCTGCAACTCTTTATCAACTATGCCCTTTTGCATTGATGTGCCATACAGGACCTTGCAGATGCCGCCTCCTAATCCAATTCCTCTGTTATCAATGTCTGTCAGAGAGTCAATGGCTCCTCTTATTTTACCTGCCCTAAATCCTCCCCTTGGCATATCATCACCTCCTTTAAGTTTTTTCCTTTTAGTAGCCTCATCCTCTATGACATCATAAAAGCATATACTATGCCAAACAGGATTTGACTAAGAGAGATGTCAAGATGTAGCTTGTTGTTATAGAGGGTAAAACTTTATAGCTTATTGTAAATCAGGGGGTTTGATATTGATAAAAGACAAAATTGTCCTTAGACAATTATCAAGGAAGGTGTAATTAGTATCAATAATGCAACATATGGCTTACTGCCCTGTGCAAAATTGCAATGCTATTTTAAGATAGATTGCCCTTTGATGCCCAACTTTTGTAATTTTCTAAATAAAGTTGTTCTATGGATGCCAAGAGACCTTGCAGTATTGCTGAGGTTGTTGTCGTGTTTTTTGAGTGCCTGTAGTAGTGCATTTGCCTCTATTAAGTTTTTGAATGTCCTGTAGTCAGTAATTGTATCAGTAAAATCCCTCTTGCCTTTAAGTTTATCAGGCAGGTGATTTATTGCGATATTGCCTGCCTTGCATAGTATGAAGCAGTTTTCAATCACATTTTCAAGCTCCCTGATATTGCCTGGCCAGTCATAGGCAAATAATAGAGAAAGCGCCTCTGGCTCAATACCTTGAATGGATCTATTGTGGGTTATGTTGAATTTACCAATGAATTTCTCTACAAGCAAGGGTATGTCTTCTTTTCTGTTTCTCAAGGGAGGAAGCTCAACAGGCACTACATTTAGCCTGTAGTAGAGGTCTTCACGAAACTCTCCCTTTTTAATCATTTCAGTTAGATATCTTGATGTGGCTGATATGACCCTTACATCAGCAATCTCAGATTTCACAGCGCCTAAGGGTTCGTATGTGCGTTCTTGCAACACACGAAGTAATTTTACCTGTAGCGCTGGGCTAATATCTCCAATCTCATCAAGGAATAGTGTCCCTCCTCCAGCTAAGGCAAAGCGACCAGGCTTGTCTTTATTAGCGCCGGTAAATGCGCCTGCCTTGTATCCAAAGAGTTCTGATTCAAGGAGTGAGTCAGGTAGGGCAGCGCAGTTTACTGCGATAAAGGATTCCTTAGCTCTTGGGCTCATTGAGTGAATAGTCTTCGCCAAAAGTTCCTTGCCTGTACCTGTCTCTCCAAAGATTAATACTGTGCTTGGACTTTCAGCAATTGCGGGCAATACATCAAAGAGCCTATGCATAAAGGGATTTCTACTCGCTATATCGCCAAAGCGAATAATGCCCATCACTTGACCTCTTAGGGTCTCTATCTCAGAGATGTCCCTAAAGGTCTCTACGGCGCCAATCAGTGAATTATTAGCGTCAAACAGCTGGGCGGTTGTGAGGTTAATAGGCACTCGGTCTCCCCTCACATTGATGATGAAGGCGGTCTTACCAATTATCGGCTTGCCCGTTTGAAGGGTCTCCTTTAAGGCACAATTATCATTGCACAGACTTGATCGAAAGACCTCCGAGCATCGCTGATTAATTGCATTTTGCTTTGATATGCCTGTGATAATCTCAGCAGCACGGTTGAAAAAGGTAATCCTCCAGTTTAAATCCACCGTAAAGACACCTTCGGATATGCTCTCAAGGATTGCCTCAAAGAATGTCTTGTCAGACAGATGGAGATGGGTCATTTTGTAAAGAAATAATTGGTTTTGTTAATTAGTGATAAGATTAGGCTATTTCCCCATAATCTTACACCAAAGACTTTTCTTTTGCTTTGTAAGAGAGGGCTCTGTCTTATGTGCATCAGACTTACTTCCCTGTATCCGCCAAACAGTGATGTTTTTGGCAATATCCTCATCAATTGCCACATTAGCCCCCTCACATTCAACCACATAGGCAGGGTAGGTCTGATGAAGCTTGATAATTGCCCCTGGTCGCACCTGTAAGCCATTTAACTTGTGCATCTCCTCATCATTTCCACTGTTTATATAGGCAATACGACCTGACTGACCAATCCTCATATCAGATAGATGCATCACAGAGCTCTCAACGGTCTTTACAGCCTTTAAACAGCAATCACCAGGTGGGATGGGTAGTCCATGGGGACATTCTTTGGGATGTCCAAGCATGGTGCAGATACTGTTTATCAACTCCTCAGTAAGGGTATGCTCAAACTCACAGGCACCCTTTTCGAAGTCCTTGCTCATTCCCATTGCATCAAAGAGGAGCCTTTCGGCTAACCTGTGTGCCCTTACTATCCTCCTTGCAAGCGCCTCGCCCTTTTCAGTGAAGGATACCTCTTTTTTGTCCTCTAAAAGGGTTATCAGCTCTTCGTTTATGAGCCTTTGAAGTATCTCCTCCTTATAATCATCGCCAAAGGCATCAACAAGCTTTGCCTTTGACATATTGTTGTTTTCTTTCATATACCACAGGGCTTCAAGGTATTCATCCATATCAACTTTATCTTTCATCATTAAAGCCTCCCTTTTGTCATTTCTCCCTTATTGAAGATGGTCATGGGGTGTTTCCATGCTTTATTCCTAAAACACAAGCCTCAAGCACCAGTTTGCCACTGTCATTACAATAACTGAACTGATAGTGATAACTACGACTATTACAATTGCACTCCTTAGGCCGAGCATCCTTATGATGCTTCCTACATTTGCAACACAAGGGAAAAACATGGTAGTAAGCGTTACGGCTACTATACTCTGCACATAGTCAAGCATATTTGCCTCAATCATTTTTGCAATTATTGCAACTGATGCCTCCCTTCTTGCAAGCAGGACAATAAGGGCATCAACTATGTCAACGGGTAGTCCCAATGCGCCCTTTACCATTGGTTCAAGAAAGACCTTGAGGGCATCAAGGATGCCTGTCTTGTCAAGGGTAAATAATACAAGTGATGCCAAGATAAAAACCGGGAATGCCTCTTTGAGAAATTCAAGCAGTCGGTAATAGGTCTTTTTAGCGATGTTTTTTATATTGGGCATCCTGATAGGAGGCAACATCTGAATGAATACCTGAGTTCTGTCTTCTTTTATTATCCTATTTAATATCAAGCCTGTGATTATCTCTACTAACACCAATATTGCAAAGGAGATGAAAAAGGCTGAAATACCAATCTTGCCGAGCAGACTCATACTTAGTCCAATCTGAGGTGCACAGGGTATTGCAAAGGCAATGAGAAAGATGGCAATGTATCGCTCTTTCTTTGAGGCAAGGGTTTTTGTCGTAAGCGTTGCCATGGTCTTGCATCCAAAGCCAAGCACCATCGGCAGTATGGTTGCCCCACTAAGACCAATCTTGCTAAAAATCCTCTTTGACAGTACCGTTAGATTAGGTATATATCCCACATCCTCAAGGATATTATAAAGGATGTAAAAGACTGATAGTATTGGCAACACTGTTAGTATTGCCCCAGCTACACCCATAGAAAGCACACCGTAATCCCCGATCAATAGATCATTCCAGAACCTGTCAATAACAACTGTCTTGATGTAATCCTCCACAGGCTTCCAAGCCAGGTCCTCAAGAAACCCAGTCAATGCATCTGCCACTTCAACAACCAAAAAAAATACAGCTATGATTATGCCAATCAGTATTGGAAAGCCTGTTATAGGCGTCCTACAATATTTGGCTAAGTTCTCTGAAAATGACTGCGGCGCAGAGGCCTGCTTTTTTACAATCTCATCATACACACTGTCCACCCATCTGCTATAGGTATAGCTAAGCAGTTTAGCTGGATTCCACTGAAATCTATTTTTTAAATCGGCAATCGTATCCTTTATGTCCTGCAGAGTCTTTGCACCCGCAATCTTTTCAATATGCTCTTCAATATACTGGTCATTTAATAGTGTAAAAATAGCATTTGCCCGCCTATGACGCATACTATCGGGGAAAAAGGAAATTATTGAGCTAAGAGCAGACTCCATCACATCTCCGAATATAACTGGGGATTTTGGCAATCGCGCAGTTTCAATTGCCTGCTTAAGACGATTTGTCCCCACTCCTTTGATTGCAATGGACTCAACCACAGGCACACCCACAATATAGGAAAGCTTTTTAGAGTCAATCCAGATGCCCTTCCTTGCGGTCTCATCAAGGGCATTAAGCACAAGCACTAAGGGGATAGAAAGTTGTGTGAGTTCAGCAGTCAAAGAGAGCGACTGCTTTAGGTGATTAGCATCAACACATTGCACGATAATATCCACATCACCAGAGAGAATCTTTTCTCTGACCATTGATGCCTCTTCAGATTGGATATGCAATGAGTAAATGCCGGGCGTGTCAATTATGTTGTAACAATAACCCTCAACAGTGCAAAAAGCCCCCTTGATGTTGATTGTAGAAAGTGGATAGTTTGCAACTAATGTATATTCACCAGTTAGGTTTGAAAATATCTGGCTCTTGCCACAGTTTGGCAGTCCAAGGATGAGGACATTTTTGTCTGTCTTATCGGTTTGTTTCATTGTCCTAAAATTTTCCTAATTGTTTTTATTGATTACACCAAATCTTGCTTACTCTGCAGTATCAAGCTGTTCGAAGACATCCTCTCTTAAATCAAGCAGATCATTAATATCAATGGACAAGGCTGACATGGGTTGACGATGTAGCAGCGCCCACTCCTTAGTATCTTTGTTGTTAGATCTTGTCGATGATGACTCATAGCACTCCACAATGTATTCGCTTATGATCAGTAGAGAAATCAACTGCTCTACAGTGCTATTTTTTTGTATCTCTAAGTTTATGTAGTGATGATAGCATATAGCATCACATATTGTTTCATTCAAATGCCAGGACCTCGCTACCATATAACCTGCTATACAGTGATTTGTGCTATACCTTTGCTCTTCTAATCCAATAATTGATTTGTAATTACCCTTAAGGGCATCAATCGGGACGGTCCCCATCGCCAATCCAGCAATTTCTTCATAATCTTTGTATTTCTTCACAAAGAGAGGCACTGCACAGTCATGAAAGAGTCCTGCCATATAGGCCATTTCGATAAGTGGTGATTTGATCTTCTTTGCAATGAACCTTGCAGTATGAGCAACCATTGAGGAGTGTTTGAGAAACTTGTCATTAAAAGCCTTATTTGTGCTGTAGTTATCAACAGATTCACGAAGCGCGGCGGTTACAATGATGTTGTAAAAGTTAGTTATTCCAAGCACCAATAAAGCCTGCTCAATGGTGTCTGATTTCCTTGTTGAGAAAAATGGAGAGTTTGCTATCTTAAGAACCTTGGCAGAGAGCGCAACATCCTTTTCAACTAATTCTGCAATCACCTTAAAGTCAATCTTTATCTTATTCATCTCATGGTTTATATCAAGGACTATTTTAGGATTAGATGGGATACCAATATTTTTGATGAGCTCTTCAGCCTTTTTAATGCTGTTGTCATCTTTGGTCCTGTTTAATTTCTGAATGTCTATCATCTTCTTTCCCCCAAGTGTCTTTTAGCCCCTAATATTTATCAGCTACATCCCTACTATGTCTCTTATATCCTCACTTATGTCTTCAATCTGCTCCTCTGATAGGTCTAAGTCTGCCTTGAGAATATTAATATCAACACTTGCAAAAACCTGTTGATTGTCAATTGCATCATCCTTGTTGTCGGATAAATTTGTTTTGTATGTGTTGATTGTCTTATATGCCTTTATTGCCTTGTAAGTTGAGATTGTCTCTTCATAAACAATCTTCTCAGCAAGTCTTAAGCAGTTTACAAAGAGCTTGACCTTATCGTTTTTTAAATACCTCAGTTCAGTGCTGTGATGCCACATTATCGAGTCATAGATTTCTTGTGGTAATTGCCAGGATTTGGCAAGCACATATCCCACTACACAATGATTGGTGTTGAGTAACTTTTCCTCAACATTTACAGCATCAGTGCTTGGTCCTAGGGCATAGTCAACTACTTGTTGATAATCCTTGAATCTCTTGAGCATTATTGGCACTGAGCAGTCGTGAAACAACCCAGCAAGATATGCATCTTCCATAAGCCTTTTATTAATTTCCTTCATCACAAGGCTACAAGCCTTAGCTATCTGAAGAGAGTGTCTCCAAAAGGTCTCAAAGACCTTGGGGTCTATCCCTTTAAATGAAAGTGTATCCCTTAGGGCCGATGCGACTATGAGATTATAAAAATTCTTAGTGCCAAGCAGATTAAGTGCTTGGTTAACAGAGGTTATCTTTCCGAGACCCACTAAAGGTGAGCTTGCAAGCTTCAGTGTAGTAGCGCTGATTCCCACATCTTGACTGACTAATTCAGCAATACGAAAAAGATTAGGACTCGCACTTTCTATCTCTTTTTTTATCTTTAAAATAACCTCAGGCTGTGGGGGAATCCCCACGCTCTTTATTGTTTCTTCGGCGGTCTTTATTGCTTTACCAACGGGCATTGGTTACCTCCTTAGGAATAAAACCTTCAGATACATTAAAAAACTGCTAACAAAACCTCTCTGTTATCTGAAAATATCCATGCATGTTAATCCCTACTTTATGATTAATTAGAGAGAGCATTACCCTTTACCCCTCAGATCATCCTTCAGAATATCCAAAGATACCTTTGTGATGCTCACCGTTGATGATTGATTTGGTTCGTTGCCGCCAAAGAGCTTTTTAAAGGGTTTAAAGAGTTTATTGGTAAGTCCTTGCGCTTGCTGTGGCTCTTTGACAGTTTGATAGTTTCTAAGCATTTTATACTCAAGCATAGTCAAGAGATAGATAATCTCCTTGCTCATCCTTTGTGCCTCTTCAAAATCAATCTGTGCCTGTGCGTCTTGACGAGGGCTGAGCTTAGGACTATTGTGCCATCTGACAACCTTCTCGGCTGCAATGTGAAACTCCTTGTGATACCTTTCAAGAAATTCAATCTCTGGTATGTCACTGTATTCCTCCATTGCTCCACTATACAGCCATACACCCAAATCACATTCATTAAAAGACTTGACATTTAAAATCAAATCCCTCTTTTGCAAAGCCCTTTCAAGCTGATAAACCCATTCCACATGGGTAAGTCGAGCAATCATAATATCAAGCATTCCTAAGTCCTCCTTATTGCGTTTGCAATTACATCTGCAAAGGCATTGAGGATATTTTCATCTGCCTCGTCTCTTTGGTGCCCTTCACGAACATATACATTTATAACCCCAAGTAATTTATCCTTTGCAACTATAGGCATACAGTAGTGTCCATGAGGCAAACCATCTTGCTGTCGTGTATGTTCTTTGTCAATGGCACTACTAAATACAACCCTCTTTGTCTCTGCTGCCTTACCACAGATACAACTACCCACAGGCACTGTCTTACATGGACCATCTCCAACCTGTGCCTTACAGACAAGCTGATTTGTTGACTCATCGTAAAGATAGATTGCAGCCTTTGTCTGAAGAAATAACCTTGGGATCGAAAGGATCATCTGAAGGCTCTTTTGGAGCTTATCTTCAAGGCTAAGGTCCTCAAGAAAGATCTTGAGCATCCTCATCAAGACCTTGAGCTTCATCTCCATTTTGTGTTTGTAAAGTGCCATGCCAATGGTAATGAGCAAGTCTCGTTGAGTGAAAGGTTTGACAATATAGCCCTGAGGTTCAGTTATTTTTGCCCTGTGAAGGGTCATCAAATCAGTCTGTGCAGTGAGATAGACTATCGGTATGTCAAAGGACTTGCTTATCTTATCGGCTGCCTCTATGCCGTCCATCTTGCCCTCAAGCTGGATGTCCATAAGTATTAAATCTGGTGAATACTCCTCTGCATACTTAATTGCCTCCTCTCCAGTAGCGGCAATCTCACATACCTCATAGCCAATCTTCTGAAGCTTAGCCTCAATATCACGGGCCGTTATTATCTCGTCTTCAACGATGAGTATTGTTATCCTCCCTGCAATTCCCATAAGTACCTCCTTGTGATTTATAAAGTAATGTCAAAGGTTTTTAGGCTAAAAAACTTAAAAAACTTCCTCCGTAAAAATATCTGTTTTAAATAGGCTTACCTCACAATATAAGTGGATCAGTGAATGACCCCTATCCTCCAAATACAATCCTAATCCTTGTCCCCTTACTCCTGTCTATCTCCATAGTCCCTCTTATCTTTCTTTTAACAAGGTCATTTATTAACTGCCAACCTAAGGACCTACTCTTTCTCAACTCCTCCTCTGGTGGCAGTCCTTTGCCATTGTCTGCGACAATTAGCTCATATTTACCTTCTTTATTTTTATCAAAAGCCAGATATATCTCTCCTTTGGGTACATCATCAAAGGCATACTTCACCGCATTTGAGACGAGTTCGCAGACAATAAGCCCACAGGGAATCATAATGTCCACAGATAGTTTCTCTACCCTTACATCAATCTTGATATCTACTGTCTTGTATGTCCTCAATTGATAAGACTGCATGATGTCTGAAAGGAGCTCTTTGAGGTATTCATCGACCTGCAAAGTCGAGATGTCAGAGGACTGATAAAGCTTTTCATGCACCAACGCCATTGATCTGATTCTATTTAAAGTGTCTTTGAAGATGTTAATAATCTTTTTGTCTTCAAGGGTATTCATCTGCAGCGCAAGGAGGCTGCTGATGATTTGCATGTTGTTTTTAACCCTATGATGCACCTCTTTTAGTAAGGTCTCTTTATCCTTCAGTGCCTCCTCAAGGGTGAGGCTCTTTTGGGTCATATCAAAGGCCTTTTTCTTCTCCTCAATTATTAGCTGTGCCCTACGGTCAATCTCCTTTTGTAATTGCTCGTTATAGAGCATTAGGTGCTCTGTGAGCTCCGCCTGCTCTTTGAGCATCCTTTCATAGGCTGCCTTTAGACTTTCTAATTCTTGTTTTGTCTCAATAAGCTCCAACTGTTGTTTTATTACTAAAAAAAGCTGTGTCATTGTAAAGGGTGTAACAATATAAGTAGTTGCACCTGCCTTAAAAGAACTCGCCCTTTGTCCACTGCCATAGGGACCTATCACAATCTTAGGAGTGTTGTTATATGTATCAGAAAGAGACTTTAAAACATCTACTGCCTTCATATCAGGAAGGTCATATTGAATGATAATTATCTCATATTTAGATGAATTAGCCATTGTAATGGCATCTTCACCCTTTGTTGCCCTATCAAACAAAAGGGACATATCTGTTAGGACCGCCTCAATTTGCCGTAATATGTCTTGGTCATTAGATGCTATTAGTGCTTTTGCAGTCAAGATACCTCCTCCTCCTCCGCTAAATCTATAATCTCGTTAATTTTATGACTGGGGTAATGAATTGATATCTTTTATTGTCAAAATCTTGCATATTCAAAACCCCTGTTTTTTAAAGTCTTTTAAAATGCCCCTTGTGTAAACTCTCCATCCCCTTACTCCTATCACAACACCTTTATATGACCAATGATAATCAGTCCAATCCAAATCCAAAAAAGTCCCTGTTGTGTATGAAGCATCCTGATATATCTACTATCCTCAGGCAATAACCTATAGTGCATAAGGACACCTTCCAGGGTTAGAAGGATTGTAACTACAAAGCTTATTCTTAATAGTGCTGTCTTTTCATCGGCATAGTGTCCGTGAATGAGCAAGAAAAATAGGGCAATGAGGTTAAAGGTAATATGAATTTTTAAATACCGAGCAAAAAATTGGGCAATATCCTTTGACCAGCCAATAATGTGTCTTGCAATCAACTTGGCTGGATAATAGGCATTGGCAATAATAAAGAATATACCCGACAGATAACCCGCTGTATTGCTTAATTGCTCCAATCCTTAGTCCCTCATCTTGTTTGCAAACTTAATAGAAAGATCCATCTTGTTTTCTGCCTCTTTGAAGACCCTTGACAGTTGCCTCAAGACCATGTCGTACTGCTTAATCTCTGGCGCCTTTTGGTGTCTTTGCTCCGATAATATATTTACCCCTGTCTCCATATCCTTGAGTTTTTTGATGTAAACTGCCTTTTCATTGACAATGCTTAAAAGTTCATCCTCAAGATGGGAACGCATATTGAGGAAGTTTTTTATGTTCTTTGTGGCTGTCTTCATACTAACCTGACACTTGTTGATCTCATCAATGAGTTGCTCTTTGGTGTCTTCAAGGGCTTCCAAGGTTGACGGATACCTCTGAATCTTTTGTTTTGTGCTATCAATCTCCCTATTTAATGCCTCTGCAACAATGCAAGCGCCGTCGATCTCCGATTTGATTGAATCAAGCTTGTTTGTTAGCTTTGCGTTTTCACTAATAAGTTGATGCTTTTTTGCCCTTAGTTCTTTTAATTCATTAACGAGGTCCTTTATCTCCTGCGACTTTATTCTCTTTCCACGAGGCAAAAAGACCCCTGGTATGCTAAATACGCCTTCCATCTTACCAATCACCTCCATAATTGAAGTTTAATTTACTTCCCATCCAAAGGGGTTAGTCCTTTAAACTAACTCGCTATTTTTTCAACCCTCTTAAAAAACCCACTGCACCACCGGCAAAGCTAAAGGTCTTAAGGACTACAAGGGCAGGCAGGGTAACCTCTGCTGCAGCAATTGCAACTACTGCACCAATGCCTGTTACAGCACCAACTCCCACACCAACAGCGGTCTTGGCAGCAATGATACCTGTCCTATGGATGAGTCTGTTAATCCTTTGTCCTATACTTGTTTTTTCATCAGTCTTTTCTGCCTTTTCAAGTTGTTGTATTTGTTCGCTCATAATACACACCTCTTTTTTTAAATGCTAAGATTATAGTTTTGAAGTTTCTTTTTGTCTTCTAAACACTGTTTAAGTTGTTGATTTTGCCTTTCATATTTTTCTATAAGGCTCACTCTTTCACCCCTTAAGGTTGCAATCTCTTTTGAGTAAGTATTGAGTTTGTCAATGGCGGAATTGAGTTTGAGCTCTATATAGTGAATATCCCTCTGTAGATCAGCCTTTTCATCCTCTAATTCCTTAATTCTGTCATTGAGCTCCTTTGTCTCTAATTTATGTTTGTCCATATAGTTCTTCATAGAGCGTAATGTGGCTTGTGCCTCACTTCTTTCTTCAATGAGTCTTTCAATTTCTGCCTTTAGTTCTCGCCTTGTGGGCAACTCTTCATTGATGAGATCAAGTCTTTGTTGAAGTTCACGGTTTTCTGCTTTTAGCCTTGTTATAACCTCTTTTGATGCCTCAAGGTCTTTCTCAAGGGCTTTATTGATTGTGATGACACTATTAAGCTGTGCATATATATTTTGCATGCTTGTAAATAAGTCCTTGATGGTCTTGCCAATGTCCATTGCCCCAGTTTCATTTTTAAGGTGCTCAAGGACCTTGAGTTCTGGCATATCTCGGACAACCAAAACCCCCTCAGATATGAAAGAGCAATCTTCTTTTTGCTCTGTGGAAGCCTCGTTGCATTCCTCTTGTGGTTCTATAATGTCCTCTTTTATCTCTTGTTGCTCCTTGTTCATGTTTACTCCTTCGTATAAAATTTGATCTTTAAGTCCTTTTCGATGCTTTTCATGTTCTCATAGAGACTATTGAAGGCCTTAGAGGACCACGACAATTTCTCCTGCAATGCATCGATACCATTAAATTCCTCATTTGCTGACTTTTCAGTCACCTTAATCTTCGCCTTTAGAGACTCTATCTCTCCTTTGATGAAGTCAATCTTGAGTATTGTATTAGTCAAATTAGCTAAATTATCACCGCACTCCTGAGACATCTTGTTGTATTCAGTGATAATCTTCCCCTTTTCTGTCTCAAGCAGGCTTATCTCGGTGTTGAGATTGCTCTCTTCAGTTGTAAAGGTAATGAGTCTTTTTTTGAGGTCATGGAGCCTTGAGGAGAGTTCTTTTGTAATCTTATTCTTCTCAAGGAGATCGGTCTCAAGCTCCTTTATTTGACGCTCAATGTTGTAGTTCTCATTTTCAAGCCTCAGTATGTCTTCTTGTAGAGCTGCCCTATCGGCAAGAAGAGTCTCTCTGTAAGCCTCTATGTCGGTATCTTTTGACTTTTCGTCACTCATTGCTACTGTCTCCTTGTGCTTTGATGAAAAGGGCATGACTATGGAATCATGCCCTAATTATTAAGCCTTCAAAAGCATTGAGATAAGCTCTGCCTTTGTGAATGACTCATCGCATTCAATGCCTTTGCTTTTACACATCGCAATCAGATCACTTTTGAGTTTTTTCTTAAGGGACTCTTCTGTCCACTCTGCATCAAAGGATTCTAAATCAGCATTAGTAGGTGTTTGAGGTTCTGATTTATCACTTTGAACTTGTTCATCTAAAGATGTAGCTGTCTCTTGCGAAGTACTTGTATCAACTTCTGTTGTGAGAGGCTCTTCTGTTGTATAAAGGGGCTGAGTAATCTCCTCTGGTGTAGTCTCTATAACATAAGAAACCCTGTCAGTTGGTTGTGTTTCTTCAACTGTTTTCTCTGTTTTCGCTTCACTAATAGATTCATCTTGCTGTGTCATAGCTGGCTCTGGGGTCAAGACTTCACCAATCTTTGAGATCCTCTCTGACTGCCACCATTCTTTTAGTTTTTCAATTGATTCAGTCAATGCCTTGCCCTTGAGGTTTGTGTCAAAGTCAATGCTCTCACCAGTTATTGAAACAAGGGCGTCGTAAGCCTTTTTGCGAATGTCAGTGTTATCATCAGAGAGCACCCTCATTAGTGGCAATACAGAGGACTCGTCTTTGATATTGGCAAGGGCTGTTACTGCTGCCTTTCTAACCCCTTCATCTTTGTCTTGCAAGCATTGGATTATGCCTGGCACAGCGTCATTGATATCTTTCCAGCCAAGGAATGTGATTGCAGTGCGTCTGACCTCAGGATGCTCGTCATTGAGTGCCTCTATGAGATATGGCGCCACCTCTTCATTGGCCCCTATCTTGTAAAGACCCCTTAAGGAGCTAATTCTGCACCTGTGATTTGGGCTCTTTACATTTTCCTTACAGATACCCAACACCCTTGCATCGCCAATATTTGTGAGTGAATTAATAACCTCGGCAGTTAGATAAGGGTTGTCAAACTTGACAGCCTCTATAAGGACATCAGAGGCAGGTGAAATACCCATTTTACCTAACTCTGCTGCTGCAAGTATCCTTACCTCCATCTCATCATCACAGAGGTCATGGGCAATCTTCTTGAATATCTCCTTTTGGCTTTCTGAATCAAAAGCGCCTTGTTTCAAGGCATTTTCAATAGCGGATTTAATAGCCCCAATTGCTTGTTCATCGGAGACCTTTAACTTTTTCTTTGCTGGTTTTTCCTTTTTAGCCTCTTCTGCCTTGAGCTTTTCAATCTCAGCCATTTCTGTTATCTGCTGATTTAATCTCTCAATCTCTTGCTCGTATTCCCTGACCTTTGCAATTAGCTCATTGACCTTTTCAGACTCCAACTTTTGGGCAGAGGAGCTCTCTTTGCCAATCTCATAGTAGAGCTTTTTAATCTTGTCTTCATATTCGGCGATTTTTGCCTTAAGCTTCCCCTTTTGACCGCTGCTAACCTTTCCAAATAAACCCTTTACATCACCTAATACCTTTGGTGCGCCTGAACCAACAGCAGAGGCTGTCTTTCCGATTACATTGAATGCCTTTGAACCAACTTCTGTAACAATGTCGTAAGTCTTAACAATTGTCCTTCCACCAAAGTTCAATACCGATGCAATCCCTCCTAAAAGACCCGATGCCTTGACCGTTGATTGCACTCCTTCTTGTGACATGTCTCCTACCTCCTTTTTTGATGATTACAAATAATTCAATTTTTACAGACTTCTTGAAGATTCAAGACTCCCTTTGCCTATAAAAAATGAAGCACTAAAAACAGCTATCTAACCCTTCATACATAAGAGGGTAAAGCCTTAATTTTGCAGAGGATGCTCTCTCTACTTTTTTACAACAAGATTCCCCCGAGCAATCTTATTGCTACCAATATTAAAAGGCCTGCTATGACCCTCTTTATAGTTTGCGATGATGTCATTATTGAGATTTTAGCACCATAGTAAGCGCCTATTATTACACCCACTCCCAAAAATATGGCATAGTCAAAGTCTATTGCCTTAAGCCCTATAAAAATCATAATTCCGAAAAGGCTTGTAATTGTTATGATGAAATGAGAGGTTGCTGACGCTATATGCACAGGGATACCGATAAAGGTCATCATAGGCATATGTATTAATCCTCCACCAATACCAAATAATCCTGATATTAGACCTACCAAAAAACTCCCACCATAGCCAATTGACAAATCAGGTGAGTAGTTATGAACCTCCCCTGTGGAGTCTTTGATCATTCTTGTTTGCAGAGTATGTTCTGTAGATGTACAAACAAACTTCAAATTACCCAAAAAGATGAGACTATATGCAAGGGCAATCAAGATCATTGCAAGTAAGAGTGAAAAAATTGTTATGTTGAAATACTGTGCTGTCAGCGAACCAATAAACACTCCTGGTATTGAAAAGACTGCAAAACGTAGCCCAAGGTCATAGTCAATCCTTTGCTGATGTATGTATGAAAATGTGCCCGACAGGGCATTGAGAAAGACCGCTACAATGGATGTGCCAATGGCATGGATTGGAGAGAAATTGTAAAAGATTAAAAGTATAGGCACTATCAAAAAACCTCCTCCAGCACCTACTAAAGTCCCTACTGCACCTACTATCGCCCCTGTGATGATAACAACGAGGGCTTCTACGGAGTTGTCTATTGGCTCATGCCCTATCGTCTTATTAGGCTCAATGCCACAGCCTGACAATAGGGATGTGATTAATAGGGCAACAATTAATATGTATATCTTCTTTGTCATTTTTAAATTATTCTAACTGCTCACTCTCCTGCCCAGTCTTATATCAAGAAGGGGATTTCCCCTCGCATTACTTTTATGGGCAGATTAGGTAGCCTTAAGCCCTCCCCACTGCAGCCACGATAATGGCTATTATTTAGCCTTTGACTTTATCGCTGCTAATGCCTTTTCATAAGCGCCCTTGTATTCATCAAGAGCGCTGTAGAGTTTCTTGTTTGCCTTCATTAGATTTTCATTGATTGGTTCAAGCACCTCTGCAAAGGCTTTACTAAGTTCAATATTGACACTTAGCCTTTCTATCTGAACCTTTGCATCTTCTAACTCTTGTTTCTTTTTATTAAGTGCCCTGCTAAGTTCCTCTATCTTTGCCTTTGAGTTGTCTCTAAAGTCTGTCTCTTTCTTGAGTTCTTGCTCTTTTTGTGATAGTAACTTTTGTAGCCGGTCAACACTCTCCTTTAATGCAGATAGTTCTTTTAACTGTGATTGCTTTGTATCATTGAGGCTTTCTACCTCTTTGCTGTATTTTGAATACAACCCTGAGATAACCCTGTCAAGTTTGTCTTTAAGTATCTTTGTGGTGTTGTCCTCTTTAATCTGCTTTAGTCCTTTTATTAATTTAAGGTCCTCATCACTTGCAGCACCCATTACACTTTCAATGTCATCTACTGCCCTCATAAAAATAAGGACAGTGTTTATGAAGTCTATCTCGCTCTTTACTGACACATCATAGGCGCCACCTGCAAAAAGGGCTTCTAACTCCTCTGTCTTTGTCTTGATGCCCTTTATATATCCTTCAATGTCAAAGCCTGCTATCTCTGAGATTAACCTTTCTTGCCTTTTTTCTAGGTCAATGATTTGCTCTTTTGTTGACTTTAGGGTATTTAGTGATGCTGATTTTTGTTGAATCAGTTGTTGATATTTTGGCAAGAGACTTTCTTTCTCTGACTTTGCAATGTCCTGTTTTGTCTGTAAGGAATAGATCTCTCCAAGTAACATTGATAGTTCTGTTGTCTTATCTTTAAGCTCCCTTGCTTTTTTTTGCATATCCTCAAGTCTTTCAATCTCACTTTGTAAAGACTCCCACTGAGCCCTTAGAGAGTGGTAGTTTTGTTGCAGTTCGTTAAGCCTTTTTTGAGCCTCTTTGAATTCGGGGTCAAGCTCAGAGAGTTTCATTTGAAGCCCTGTGAGTATGTCTTGTAGGTAATCCCTCTCTTCTTTTTGACGCTCTATTTTTGATTCAAGGGTAGTCTTCTTTTTACGCACAAGGAGGTTCATCCCCGCATTGTTGATAATCCTTAACATTTCTTTGGTTGAATAACCCTGTCCTTGCTTTTTCATTGCATCTTCCTCACAATATCTTTGATCTTTCGGTAGTGTTTGTTGACACTCCTTAGGCCTTCACAGAAGGAGTAATTTTCAACTAATAGCCTCTTGAACCTCTCCTCTGCCTCGTCTTTCGTCTTTGTAAGCTCTTTAATCTTTGCTATTTCTTGAGTAAAATGCTGTATCTCCTTGAGTATGCCCTCTAACTCTGTTTCAAGGGCGAGACTTTTTTCTTTATCAGAGGTCGTCTGACTTACGATCTCCTGAATCAACGCTGACTTTTCATGGATTCCCTCTTGAAGTTTTTGTATATGAGCCTTGGTCTGTTCAATCTCCTTTAAATTCCCATTGGTTTCTATGGATAATTGGCTTTTGTCTTTTATTGCATTGAAAAGCCCCTTTACATAACTTGAAAGGTCGCTGTATTCGCTTATCAACTTACCGCATAACTCTGATAGGCTATTAATGTCTGATTGTAGAGCCTCAATATCCTGTTTATAAGGATTTTGCAGGCTTTCTGTCTTTTTAGATAATGAAGACTTAAGTCTCTCAAGCCCTTCCATCCTTGTCTTGAGGCTGTCTGTCTTTAAATTCAATTCATGCAATTCCTTTTCAACTACCCCTATAGTTGCTAATGTCTCTTTGATGGTGTCCTTTAGGGCCTTTATCTCTTCGTTTAATAAAAGGGTTTGTCTGTTAAGGGCATCCTTTTTAGTTGCGGCCTCATGGATCTCCATAACTATCTTTTGATACTGCTCCTGGAGAGTTGACACATCAAAGTCAAATTTATAGGACTCAGCCTTTGCCTTCATCTTTGGTAAGGCAATTGTTAGTTCAGTGATAAGTCCTTCTATCCTTTCATGTTCTGAATAAATCTCATTAAGTCTGCTCTTTTTGTCTGCAAGGGCAAGTTGCTGCTTTGCCTTGTCAATCTCAATGAGCAGTTGTGCCTTTTGAGCCTCTAATGCCTCACTTTGGCACTTCAAATCGTCAATCTCTTTTGCAGTGCTTTCGTCATACCGTGAAAGCAAAGACACATTATCTTTGACACTATCATTAATAGTCTTTATCTCTTCCATAAGTTATTCACCTGAGGTAAATCTCTTCCAAAGCTCTTGAATCTTATTTAGCTCTTCCTTTGCTTGGTCTCTTTCCTTTAAAGCTGAGTCCAATTGAACCTTCATCTTTTCAATCCTATCGTTGAGCGATGATACTGTCCTGCTTAACTGTTGTGCCTCTTCAAGGTCTCTTTTGAGGGTGTTATTTTCACGCCTTATCTTAATTAACTCCTCTTCTCTTTTTGTCATCTCCTGTTGAAAATCACGCAAAAGGTCATCAGCGGTCCTTTGAGAATCTCTTAGTAACTGCGATGTCGCATCAGTCTTTAACTGCATAAATCCCTCTAACTCTCTGATGACACTGCCTATTTCTTCCACAAAGGCATCTCTATCCGTCATGTTTTATCCCTCCCTTTATTTCGAAGTTAAATCACATTACCCCTTCACCGTTATGTACATAGGCTTACCCCCTCTTAAAACATCCAGCAAGATACCGTCTTTGAGGTTTGCCTTTTTAGACAGTTTTATAAATGTAAGCATATCTGGTATGGGCTTGTTGTTCATGCCTTTGATAATATCGCCTTTCAAAACCCCTGCAGCCCCCATAATACCAGCAGCCTCTGCAACATAAACACCCCCGCCGCTAATACTTGCCTGTAATGCGGGGTTAAGAGGCGTAAACTCAGCACCAAACCACTCAAACTCTGCAGGTTGTTTCACCACAGGTGCCTGTGCTGTTGGCATCTGTCCTACAACAGGCTGACCAAGTGCCACTAATAATGTCTTTCTTGTGCCATTTCTAAAGATAATAATCTCAACCTTATCGCCTGCCTTTTTAGCGCCAACTACCTGTTGTACATCAGCTACTGTGGCAACCTTTCTACCATCAACCCTGTAAATCACATCACCCCTTTGCAAGCCTGCTACTTCTGCTGGAGAACCATTTACTAAGCTGTCCACTAACACACCGCCAGGGTGGTTAAGTTTTAGTTGCTTTGAGAGCACATCGTCTATATTCAACAAGTTAGCACCTAAGTATCCATCAGCCTGCGGTCCTGCTGCAGGGATTACACCTCTGCCAATTCCCCAGCCTTGTCCTCTGCCACCTCCTTGACCTGGTGTCTGACAAAGTTGTGGATGACAATCAATGCACTTTCCACGATAAGGATGGGGGGCAATTACTATCCTGCCATTTGGTTGTTTGTAAGAATTACCAGTCTGCCTACCCTGTCTTGCCCATGCGGCTAACTGACCACCAGCTACCTGTGGGGCATTGCCTTGAAAGTCAAGCACACCGCCAACCAATGGCATTGCCTGATTTATAGGTATGGCAAAACCAATGCCACTGAAGGCACCTGTCGGGGAATAAATAGCCGTGTTTATGCCAATGACTTCTCCCTTGACATTTACAAGAGGACCACCACTGTTACCCCTGTTGATGGGTGTATCAGTTTGCAGTAATCCTTCAAATACCCTACCACCAACGCTCACAGTCCTATTTCTGCTGCTGATAATCCCAGTTGTAATTGTCTGGTCAAAACCGAAAGGACTTCCCATTGCAAGCACAATATCTCCTGTCCTAACTACATCTGAATTTCCCAAGATCACATGGGCAAAGGGACCATCCCCCATAATCCTCAATAATGCGAGATCATTTGTCCTGTCAACATTTACGAGCTTAAGTGGGTATTCCTTTGCGCCACCTGCACTATAAATTGTGCCTTTGACGCTCGTAGCTCCTTCTATCACATGCCAGCTTGAAAGCACATAGCCATTGTCCGATATGATTACTCCACTGCCTACCCTGCTATAATTCATCACAGGGCCATCAATAACTTCAGGCTGTTGTCCTATGCCTGTTAGGGCAACATCAATACTTATTACCCCTGGCCTGACTGCCTCAATTATAGCGTGATAGCTGCCTTGCACAGCATTTGCAGTGGGTAAATCCACAGGGTTGTATCCAGTTGTTGAACCAACGGTTTTGTTAGTAAATGCCCTCCTTACATCATCGTGCTCTAAAAGTTTCCAGACAATGCCACCTTCGCGATAATTTTCAATAATCACCCAGCCTAAGGTAATTAAAGCCAAGATTACTAAAGTAAAAATCCAAGGCTTGAAGCTCTTAGGACAAGTTAATTGACCTGTTCCCGAAGATGTGCTTGCTTTGCCTAAACCAGTCTTTTCTTCCATATCCTATATCACCCCACTTTTTTAGTTTTATTGCAAGGGCAGATATTACTTGTCTTGCGATGTAGAAACTTGCTTATCACCATTGAGGTTCATTTTAGCCCTCAAACCTGTCTTTTTAATGCCTGCCATGAGGGCTATGAAGCCTCCAAAGAGCAACACAATAGGCAGTATTGCCACAAAGACATCTACCACATACCACCAATAAGTTACTAAACCCCAAAGACCTAAACACATTGCAATTAACCCAAAGACGATGCTTGTCATTTTGATTATCCTCCTTTATAGTTTTTTTTCTTCTTTTTCAAGTGCCTTTTTGAAGTATTTCACAGCCTCATCACGCATACCCTTGCTTTCATAACTTAGCCCTAAGCTCTGATATGCCTTTATGTGGTCAGGATTGAGACTTATCACTTTTTTATACAAATCAATCGCCTTGTCATGCTCGCCAATGCTGTCATATACAAGCCCTAACTTGTAGTAAGCCTCATAAAAATTGCTATCAATCCTGATTGCCTCTTCAAAGGACTTAATTGCCTGCATATTATTGTCGTTCATATAATAGGCAGAGGCGAGATTAAAGTATGTCTGAGAGCTGTTGTCACCTACTGTGATCGCTTGCTCAAATACATCAATAGCCTCTCTTACAAGTCCTACCTTTAGATAAATCTTACCTAACTCGTTTAATACAAAAGTGTCTCTGCTATCAAACTCAAGTATCTTTAAATAGATCTTGATAGCTGACTCATAATCACCCTTATCCCTGTGTTTGTTTGCACTTTCAAGATAGACAGACTTTGTATCTTCAATGCTTGATTGAAAGAAGTTGTTGTAGCTATTTGTGAGATTATCAAGGGTGCGCTTGCTTTTTACTAAAATCGTCCTTGCTAATAACTTAACCTCAGTTAAATCCAAGTTAAAACCCATCATCTACCTCCTTTTGATTTGTTTTTATTTAAGTAAAACTTATGCCCCTTCTACTTATCGCCTGTTTTAAATCCCCAAAACCTCAACCTCTCTACCGGAATAGTCCTGACAAAGACATCACTTACTTCATCTACATTGCTGATTATCGCTATCTTTAGCCTTTGTGCTATTTTGTGAGTTTCATAAACCGTCCTTTCTTTAAGCACTTCAATATCCACATTTAGCCTACTCTTTTGCCCCATTTGTCTTGCAGCAATGCCCCTTACACCCTCCACGCCATCCACAGACATGCAAATCCGTCTAATTTCATCAATCTTCTCTGGTTCCAAAGAAGTATCCATTAGACCATTAATGCCACCCATCAACATCTCCAAGGCAATCCTAAAGATAAAAAAGGCAACGATTATTGCAGCTATAGTATCAGCACTCTCAAAGCCTATCTTTGTCCCTATAAGTCCTAAAAGGACAGCCACAGAAGTGAGGCTGTCTGCCTTGCTTTCTGCAGCATCTGCAAGCATTGCAGGGCTATTTAACTGGGTGCCTGCACAGGTGTTTGAAGAATACATTACATAGCTAAAAAACAAAGAAAGTATAGTTGCAAAAATTGCTATAGCATCAGGGGCCTTGTGTGCGCCACTTTTTAGACTCTCAAGGGCATCTATGAAGACAGTAACTCCGCATAGGGAAATAAATAGGCTTGCAATGATGGTGCTTATGTATTCAACCTTGCCATAGCCATAAGGATATCTCTTATCCTTTGGTTTTTCAGCATACTTTAGGGCAACAAGGACAAAGATAGAAGAAATCATATCAGCTATTGAATGCAAGGCATCGGCTATAAGTCCTTTGCTGCCTGCTAGTGCACCAACTATAAACTTAAAGACAGCCATAAATAAATTGCCTATTACACTAAGCCTTGGTGATAGTTTGCCACATCTTTCACATTCAGTATATTTCAACTGCTCTCGCCTCCTTGATAAATAACTACTAACTCCCCTATAACGACCCTTTTTATGTTAGCGTAACAACACCTTAGGAAAAAAATCCTAAAGACTATCACAGTGTTGACTAACCCACTATTGCGCTATTTCAATGGCATTTAGGTTGGGTTAGCCCTTGTTTCAACAAGCTCAATAATGTCTGGTGCAGACTTGTTGTTAATAGTTGCATTAAAAAGATCTGCCTTTTTAAAGTCATAAAGTCTTGCAACAAGGTTGTAAGGCACTTTATAAATAAAAGTGTTAAACTCACTTGCCCTTGCATTGTAATTTTCTATAGCAGTTAAAACCTCATTTTCAGTATTTCTCATTGTTTCCATCATATATATGTATGGCCCCTTTGACCTTAATTGCGGTGACCTCATAACGAGTAGATCTAATGATGCAATCAACCTTTCTATCTCTCCATTAATAGCAAGTATTCGTTGTGCATCAGCACCGGACTTTGTCTCCTTTGCAAGGGCAATTAGACGGTGCAGCAACTCTCCTTCCATCTCAACATATTGCTTGACCGATTGATTAACATTTCTGGTTAAATCATCCCGTTTCATTATTGCTACCTGCATCTCCCCCTTTGCAATGTGAAGGAAGTGCTCCTCGTCTATCATCTTGTTGTAGATCAACTTTGAGATTATTACAAAGATGTTAAAGACGATTAGTATTGAAACTATAAGTTTGACTCTTAGTTTATTTGTCTTTAAAAAGTTCACTGTTTTTTGATCCTTTAGACTCAAGGTTAACCTTATCCTCCTGAACGCTAATCCCACTATCAGATAGAATATTGAAATATCTACGAGCTTGGTTTCCCACCGTAAGCGTTGAAGCCACATTTACTGATGCACTCAGAGGTATCCCGAGCAGTGGTATGTATTTAAAATTGCTCTGCATGAGTCTTGGTATTAACCTCACTGCTACATCAGAAGATGCCTTTGCAATACCACTTCTTAAATATCCCTCTGCCAATTCATCAATCATCCGCCTCATTACTCCAGAGGTGATGGCTTTAAATGCCTCTGCGGAGCCAGAAAAACCAATCAGTGCGAGTGTTACTGCCTTGAGTTCTTCTTCATCCATTTCAACCTCATAAGCCACTGATATGCTGTAGCAAAGTTCAACCTGTATCCTCATTAAATAATAAAAGTCCACCGCTGAGCCTAAAAGCACTGTCCCAATAGTGCCTAAAAAGGGCAAATTAGCCGGGATACCAGTAAGTCCACCTATCCCTGCAGACTTAAAGGCTGCCTGTTTTATCAATTTGCCACTGCCTCTGTATGCCCTAAATCTCTTTGGCTGTTCATAACCACATTTTAGGTCATACTCTGCAAGCATCACCCTAACTTCGTTTTTTATCTTTGGCAAATAGGTGCCAGAAATCATTAAGAGATTTGTAAACCAGCTATAGTCTGTCATTTTCTTCTTTCCCCTTTAAATTACCAGAGGTTCAATAGCCACATTAACACCGCCAATGTTGCCTATCCTCTTTTTGAGTGTAAGCTCAATCTGCTTACCGATTTTATGTCCCTCCTCAAGGGTGAGTTTAGGGTCAATCTTTACGACCATCTCCACCCAGATCTGCTGTCCTGTCTTTCTTGCATTTAGTGAGGCAACCCTTTTTACACCAGGCACAATTAAAGCATTAGACTCAATTTGCTTCACTATCCGACCTTCTAAAGATGAGTCAAGGAGGCTTTTTAAGGCATCTTTAATCATAAAGAAACAGAGAAATATCAAGTCCACAGTCTCCATTACCGCCACCAGTGGATCCACTACATGCAAACCCAAAGTAGTAAGCAACACTGCTACTGCAACAAAGGCTGAAGATACGGCATCAGAATGATTGTGTTTAGCTGATGCAAGTAGTGCAGGGCTTTTCATCCTCTCGCCAATGCAATGAAGGTATTCTGAAAGCCTAAAGTTTGCAACCATTGATATAATTGCTGCCCAAAAGGCAACAAATTTTGGAGGATTAGTGTCTATTCCTTTTATGGTCATCCATACATCTTTGACTGAGTGGATAAATAGGAAAAATGTGCCTCCAATTATCAACAAACTCACAAGGAATATGGCAACAAACTCTATCTTTCCATGCCCATAGGGGTGATTTTCATCTGGTGGTTTGCCTGAAATCTTTATTCCAACAAAAACCACAAGAGAGGTAAGAAAGTCCTTGAATGAATAAAGTGAATCGCCTATCACTGCCTTACTGCCACTTAGTACTCCTACGATAAGTTTGAACATTGCAAGTGCAAGATTAGCAAATACTGCAATCATGCCTGCCCTTTTTTCGCAGGACATACACTGTATGTAAGTTATAGCTTTATGTGGTAGTGCGTGCATAATTTATTTGAGTTATGGGAAATACTAACTTCCTCTCACCTTATCTAACATAAAAAAAAGGGGGATTTTCACTCCTATATCACCTTATGGCAATTAGTGCAGGTGCCTCGGTTTTCATGTATCGGCTTCATACCCCACTTTATCGGTGGTGCTACCTTCGTCAACACATCTCCACCATCCTTTGCCATCTGCCCCGTGTTTTTTG
>CALEDV010000064.1 GCA_937949555.1 uncultured bacterium
TACCAAGGAAGACATGGACAAGATAAAGGTCAAGTATTAGGATATCAACAATGGACAGAGACAGGTCTCCCTATGAGGACCTGTCTTTTTTTTTGGGGAAATCAATGATAGCTGTTATCAATGTTGCCTTCATAAAGAGGAGAAATAGAGAATGAGAAATACTATCCTAAGTCTTTTATTTACACTGATTTTGTGCACTTCTACCTTTGCAGGACATCCGCTTATTACCGATGATACAGGCACGCTGGGAAAGTGCAGGGCTCAATTAGAGACAACCTAATGAATTTACGAGCAAGAAGGATACCCTGGAAGGGACCTACACAAGGTACGCTCGAAATGAGTTTAAGGTAACTATAAGCTATGGGCTTAAAGATAACATGGACATATTTTTAGGGATACTGCTCATGTAGGGAGAGGGGGAGGTAGCAGACCTTTGCTGACAGGCTATCGATAATGTGCCTTCCAAAAGGAGTGTTTATAAACAACAGTAGGACATTGCCAGTCAATCATTATCCTGATTAACTCAAGAGCTGTTTGTCCCCTTGCCCTTTGTTATGTTCAAAATATTCAGCCTTAAAGTATTTTAAGTAATGCCTAATGCCATAGAAGTTTTGTATTTGTTTTATCTATGCTATCATTTAGGGCATTAAAAATAAGTGTCCTGTGACTGTCAAGTTAATAGTAGATCCCAAAATTACCGATAGAAAAAAGGTGGGGTATGCCGAAAAGGCTTTATTGCGACACCAATTTGAAAGACCTCTTACACCCTAAAGACAATGCGAAGGCATTCACCCAGGGGTAACCTAAGACCAAGGCCCTTTTTAGATAATCCTGTGGCAGTATAAAGGCCTTGAGGCATACTCCCCCTTGTTATAAATTCCTAAGGGCAATTTTGGGTAGATAAAAGCGCTTGCCAAAACAGATGCAAATATCAAAAATATAAGAAGACACACAATGCCCTTGTTTATTTATTATGGATATTTTTTTGTAAGGGAACTGCTAAGGAGGCAGAGGTAGTGAAGAGGTTTGCAGATAAGCATAAAGATACAGGACTAAGGCTCACGGCTCAGCGCCTTGCGATAACGAAGATAATGGAGGAATCTGCTTGATAACCATGAAGACATTGGCAGACCTATTGGGGGGGTTTTAATTTGCAATCGGAAAATGTCGCATTAGCTGTCTTGAATACCCTGTCAGAGCATATCTGCGTGCTTGACGCCTCAGGCAATATAGTATTGACAAATAGCGCCTGGGATAACTTTGCCCGCGAAAATGGCGCTGCTTCCATAAAGGACTGGTCAGTCTTTAATTATGTGGATGTTTGTATAAAATCCCTCAGAGATGGCTCTGAGGAGACAAGGTTATTTTTAGAGGGGATCAAGGATGTATTAGCAGGCTCTTTAGAGACCTTTTCAAGGGAGTATCCCTGCCATTCGCCAGAGCAGAGGAGATGGTTTCTCGCTACTGCAAAACCCTTAGCAGATAATAGCAGTAGATATGTGGTTGTAACACATCGGGATATTACCTCAATAAAAGAGTCCGAAGAGGCCATTAAAGGGGGAGAGGAACTATGGCGATTTGCCCTTGAGGGCAGCGGTGATGGGATATGGGACTGGAATGCCCAGACCGACAGGGTGTTTTTCTCAAGGCAATGGAAGACCATGCTTGGTTATCAGGAGGATGAAATAGGCGACAGCCTTCAGGAGTGGTTAAAAAGGATGCACCCTGAGGATATCGATGGGGTGATGGAGAAGCTGAATAGGCATTTTTCAGGAGAAACCCCAATCTATGTATCTGAACACCGGATGCTCTGTAAAGACGGCAACTACAAGTGGGTCCTTGACAGGGGAAGGATACTAAAGAGGACCCCTGAGGGTGCGCCTCTAAGGGTTGTGGGTCTGCATACAGACATATCAGAACAAAAAAGGGTTGAGGACACCCTTAGGAAAAGCGAGTCTCTCCTAAAGGAGGCGCAGAGGATTGCCCATTTTGGGGTATGGGATTGGGACATATCTACTAATTGTTTGTATTGGTCCGATGAGATATACCAGATATTTGGACTGGCGGCACAGCAATTTGAGGCTACCTATGAGGCCTTTTTAAATACCGTACATCCTGAGGACAGGCAGAGGGTTATAGATGCAGTGAACGATGCGGTTTACCAGAATATGCCCTATGAAATAAATCATCGTATAATCTTGCCAATGGGTCAGATTAGGATCGTAAAGGAGGTTGGCAGGGTATATAAAGACTCCTCTGGCAGACCTATAAGGATGATGGGAGTCGTGCATGATATAACGGAATACGAGCATATAAGGCAGGAGTTGAAGAGGCAGGCAGATATAATCGATCAGATCCATGACTCTGTAATATCCACCGATATGGACGGTAAGGTCACAAGCTGGAACAAGGGCGCTGAGAGGATTTTTGGTTATACTCAAGAGGAGGCCCTTGGAAGGGACATCTCCTTTGTGTATCCCTATGAACAAGTAGCGCTGTTATACGAGGATATTGTCCCTCGACTTTTAAATCAGGGTTCTCTTGAAGCCGAAGTAAGAATGCAGAGGAAGTCAGGAGAGCTTTTTTATGGCCATCTTGCCCTGTCTCTTTTAAAGGACAATTTCGGGAATACAATCGGTATGATTGGCTACACTATGGATGTTACCGAGAAGAAGATCGCCGAGCAATTGCTCTTTGTAGAAAAGGAAAAGATGCGCAAGTATCTTGATCTGGCTGCTGTAATAATGCTTGCTCTGGATGTAGAGGCCCGGGTAATCATGATTAATCAGAGGGGTTGCAGGGTGCTCGGCTATGAAGAGGAGCAGATTGTAGGTAAGAACTGGTTTGAAAATTTTATCCCTCAAAGGGATGTGGCCAAAACCAGAGAAGCCTTTGATTTAATAGTGAGTGACAACGCCGATCTGGTAGAGTACTTTGAGAATCCGGTGCTTACATCTGATGGCTCTGAGAGGATTGTTTCTTGGCACAACGCCCTGCTTAAGGATGAATCTGG
This sequence comes from uncultured bacterium, assembly GCA_937949555.1. Classification (GTDB taxonomy): domain Bacteria; phylum Nitrospirota; class Thermodesulfovibrionia; order Thermodesulfovibrionales; family Dissulfurispiraceae; genus DUZI01. Next base: position 3,014 of record CALEDV010000064.1, read on the forward strand.
CAGGATCACCGCCCTGCTATCTTCAGGAGAGGACATCACAGAGAAGCGCGAAAAGGACCTTCGGTATAAGACCATCCTGAAGACCGCTATAGAAGGATTCTGGGTTACCGATATGAGGGGCAGATTTTTGGATGTAAACGATGCCTATGTGAAACTTATTGGCTATACGAGGGAAGAACTATTAGGCATGAGCATCAGTGATGTAGAGGCAATTGAAAGGGTTGAGGATACAAAGGCTCATATTGAGAAGATATTAAGGGAGGGCTATGATCGTTTTGAAACCAAACACAGACGAAAAGACAATAGCATAGTTGATATTGAAGTAAGCGTCACCTATTCTGATTTAGGCGGTGGAAGGCTGATAGTATTTATCAGAGATATAACAGAGAGAAAGAAGATAGAAGTGGCCCTAAGGGAAAGCGAGGAGAAGTTTAGGGTAATATCGGAATACGCTCTCACAGGCATAGCCATGTCTGATAAATCAGGCAATATAGTGTATGCCAACAGGTCTTTCATGGAGATGGTGAAATATTCAAAAGAAGAGCTCTATGGTATGCACTTTGGAGTTTTTACCCATCCTGATTATATCGAGGAGGAGCTTAGATATGTCGAAGAGATATCGCGAGGAGAGAGAGACTCCTATAGGATGGAAAAGCGATATATCACTGCCAAAGGAGAGATTATTTGGGTTGATTTAACGGTATCTTCTGTGAGAGATATAAGAGGTGAAATAGTCAACCATGTGGGCATTGTAATTGACATAACAGATCGCAAACGGATTGAGTTTGAGATCAAAGAGGCAAAGGATGCTGCTGAGAAGGCAAATCGGGCAAAGAGCGAGTTTTTTGCAAATATGAGCCATGAGATAAGAACCCCGATGAATGTGATAATTGGGCTTAGTCATCTTGCACTCCAGACAGACCTACCCCCTAAACAGAGGGATTATATCAACAAAATACATTCCTCTGCCCAGTCTTTGCTTGGCATTATCAATGACATACTTGACTTCTCAAAGATTGAAGCAGGCAAGCTCACCTTGGAAAGGGTAAGTTTTAATCTAAGCGATATACTAAACCATATAGGAACAATGTCCTCTGTAAGGGCAGAAGAAAAAAATATAGAGGTGATGTTTGCCATTGACAGCACCACTCCGAGGTCCCTTATAGGCGACCCTTTAAGGCTCTCCCAGATATTGACGAATGTAGTAAATAATGCCCTCAAATTTACTGAGCACGGGGATATCTTAATCTCTGTGAAGACTAAAGCACTCTATGATGATAGGATTGTGATAGAGTTTTCTGTAGCCGATACGGGTATAGGTATGACCGCAGAACAATTGGATCAACTGTTTAAACCCTTTCAACAGGGAGACAGTTCAACCACCAGAAGGTATGGAGGCACGGGATTAGGATTGAGTATAGTAAAGAGGCTTGTGGATTTGATGGGAGGCAGGGTGTGGGCAGAAAGCGTCTATGGCTCTGGAAGTGTTTTCTATTTTACAGTGCCTTTTTATATACAAAAGGACGAAACCCCATCATGCTTGATCCCGCCAAAAGAATTATATGGCAAAAGGGTGCTTGTGGTAGATGACAACAGCATTGCCCGAACATCGCTCAAGGAGACCCTGGAGTCCTTTTCCTTTAGGGTTGATACGGCTTCATCAGGCACAGAGGCATTAAGGATGATTGAATTAGAAGGCAATGACCCCTATGCCCTTTTGTTGATGGACTATAGAATGCCGGAAATGGACGGTCTTGAGACTGTAGAGGCATTAACAAAGAAGACCAATGGCGCAAATATAAAAACCATAATAATGGTAACAGCCTTTGGTGGAGAGGAGATAAGACAAAGGGCTCAAGAGATTGGGATACGGGGCTTTCTAACAAAACCCGTGCAGCCCTCAACGCTCTATAAGGCCATTAAAGGTGCCTTTCAAGAGAGTGGGGCAATGGACGACGCTTCTCCTAGAGAGACTGATAAAGAAGGGACGGCATTGTTTAAATCTCTTGAGGGCATCAGGGTATTGCTCGTAGAGGACCACCCCATTAACCAGCAGGTTGCAAAGGAACTTCTAAGGGGTGTTGGTATTAAGGTTGATGTCGCTGTAAATGGGGAAGAGGGTTTTTTAATGATTAAAAATGGTGACCCCTATGACTTAGTATTAATGGACATACAGATGCCCATAATGGACGGTTATGAAACCACAAAAAAGATACGGGCACTTCAAGGCATGGAAAACCTGCCGATCATCGCCATGACAGCCCATGCCTTGCAGGAAGAGAAGGATAAGTGTCTTGCCGGAGGCATGAATGACCATATAGCAAAACCTGTAAACCCCGAAGAGTTGTTCTCTGTTATCTCCCGTCACCTGAAGATAAGTGGATATAAGGGGGCAAAGCCTGAGTTGGCAGAAGCTGAAATTCCCTCATATCTGCCGGGTATTGACATCAAGACAGGATTGAAGAGGGCAAACTACAACAAAAAATTATATAGAAATCTCCTCCTTCAATTTGCCTCTGAATACCATGACTATCCAGAAAGGATCAAGGAGGCCCTTGGACAGTCTGACACAAAGAGGGCGCTTGAGTTGCTGCATAGTTTAAAGGGTGCCGCAGGCGTTATTGCAGCCACAGATCTCTTTGATAATGCGAGGGAGTGCGAAGAGACTCTCAAGGCCGAAGGTTACAATGAAAAGGTGAGAACCTTGATGGACAATATACAGGAGGATGTAAAGAAGTCGCTTATAGCCACCGAAATTATTCAGGCTGAAAGAAAGACAAACCTCAAGGAAACACAAAGAAAGACCCCTGTGGATGAAGAGAAACTAAATAGATTGATTGAGATGATAAGGTCCAATGATCTATCGGCCCTGAAGCTATTTGAGGAGCTCAAAGGAAATTTTGCGCTGTCAGACAATAAAGCCATGATAAAGAATTTAGAGAATTTCCTAAAAAGGCTTGATTTTAAAGCCGCTGAGAGGGTTTTGACAGTTATAAAAAACAGGCCTTTTCAGTGATTGAAATCACATTTTAATAGCCCCTTTTATATTTCCATAAATTAAGCGCAATAAAAGTTATTGACAAAACTGATCTTTTCTGATAAAAAATAGGCCATGTTTTTCAAGAAACAGATACCCATAGGCATAGACATAGGTTCTTCGTATATAAAAACTGCCAGACTGGCTCCGTCAAAGGAAGGCATGGAGCTGACCCTCTTTGATTATATTGCATTGCCTCACGGTGCGATAGTCGATGGGATTATTGAAGATAGAGGCATCGTAACATCAGCCCTTGAGGAGATGCTTGCAAAAAACAAGATCAAGTCAACGGAGGCAATTCTAAGCGTTGCAGGTCATTCATCGGTGATTATCAAGCGTGTTACAATGCCAACCATGAAAGAGGAAGAGTTAGTAAACTCCATAAGGTTTGAGGCGGAACAATACATCCCCTTTGACATAAACGATGTCAATATAGACTTTCAGATACTCGGTGAGAGCGCTGAAGAGTCGGGGCAGATGGATGTGGTGCTCATAGCCGTCAAAAAGAATGTGATAAAGGACTATGTCGAAGCAGTTGAAAACGCTGGGGCTACCCCAATAATTGTTGACATAGCCCATTTTGCCGTAAGCAACATATTTGAATACAATTATGGAAACCCAGAAAAGGAGTGTATTGCCCTTGTAAACATAGGAGGCAATTCTACAAATCTTAACATAATCAAAAACGATATGCCCCTGTTTACTAGAGACACCCCAATTGGGGGCAATGTGCATACCGAGGCTATCATGAATGAATTCAGCGTGACTGTAGAGGATGCAGAAAGGCTCAAAAAGGGACAGTCTGTTGAGGGTGTGCCGCCTGAGAATGTATCCTTTGCCATAATATCGTCCTCGGAGGAGATATACAGTGATATACAGAGGTCTATGGATTTCTTTAGGAGCAGTGTAAGCGATGAAGACATAAGCAGGGTGGTGCTCAGCGGAGGCGTAGCCTTGACAAAGGGTTTTGCCGATACGATGGCAGAAAGGCTTGGAATGCCTGTGGAGGTTCTGGATGTCTTTAAAAACATAACCCTTTCGGAGAAGCTTGACGGGAATATGGTAAGAGAGTTGGCGCCTATGGGCGCAGTAGCAATGGGGTTAGCTCTCAGAAGGCCAGGAGATAGATAACCATGATAAGGATAAATCTGATTGGAGAAGAAAAGAGAAAGCGCAAAAAGAAACCCCTACAGATAAAAAACTTTACTATCATATTCTTTACAGTAATGATAGTTGTATTGTTGATTAACGGAGGTGCAACTGCCTATCTTTACTTTACCCTTAGCGCCCTTGAGGATGAAAAAAAGCAAAACGATACAATCCTTGCAGACCTCAATAAAAAGATAGCCGAGGTCAAAAGGTTTGAGGAGTTAAATAAGGAAATAAGCAACAGAAAAAATATCATTCAGGGCCTTACTAAGACAAAGACCTTACCTGTCAGGATACTAAACGAAGTCAATGCAACGATACCAGAGGGTATATGGATTACAAAGATAGATTACAAGGGTAGCAGCGTGGACATAGAGGGAATGGCGTTAACAAATATAGCGGTTGTTTCCTTTATAGAGAACCTGAAAAACTCAAAGGTAGCAAGCAATCCCTACCTTAAAGAGACCAACCAGGTTGAGTTTCAGAAGGTGCCTGTATATAGGTTTAGCCTTACCTTTGGGTTAGTAGCATGAGATTAGAATTTAAAAGACCCAACATAGACCTTGACTCCCTCCCCCAGCAGAAGAAGCAGTTGCTGATCATAGGACTGCCAATTCTTATAACAGCGCTTATAGGATATTTTGTGTGTTTCCCAATGTATGAGGATATGGAAAAATTCACCCTAGAGACTGCTAAACAGAGAGAGGAGATAAAAAGCGCAAGGGTCAAGGCCGCCAACCTAAATAAATTCAAAGAGGAATACAACAAACTGCTGGCTGAGCTAAAGATACTGGAGCAGCAACTGCCAGAGGAGAAAGAGGTCTCAGGACTACTTAAAAAGGTCTCTGAGTTGGGCACCAAGTCGGAGTTGCAGGTGCTGAAGTGGAAGCCAAAGGACAAGGCACTGCATCCAAGCAAGGAGATCTACGAGATACCCGTTGAAGTAGAGATGCGGGGAAGCTATCACAGTCTGGGGCAATTTTATAGCAATGTCACAAAATTAGAGAGGATAGTAAACATATCTAGCATAAACATGATCAATGCAGGATTTAAGCCGAGGCCTGAGGAACTCAAGATGAGTTGTATTGTTACAACATACTCTGTGCTTACTGAGAAGGAACGGGAAGAGATTAAGAGGCAGGAAAGGGAAAAGGCTGAAAGGGAAAAGAAGAAATGAGCAATGTCTTTACTAAGACGCTTTTGAGCATAGTGATTATGGGCCTATTGTTTTACGCAATGCCTGCCGCTAAGGCTGCGGAGCCAAATGTTACAGAGGAGCAGAAGAAGCTAAAGGGCGCCATAGAGAAGACTAAAAGTCCTGTTGAGACCTTCAAAGACCTTGCGCCAAGTGCAGGCTTTCTGAAGCCCGATAAGAATGCCCCTCCTGGTGCGACTTCAAATACTGACACCCAGCAAAAGGCTGGCAGCGCCCAACAACCCTATCAGCCTGAACCCCTTGATTATATGCATTTGGGAAAGAGGGATCCCTTCGTACCTCTAATTAAGCAGGAAACCGATAAGAAGAAGGGTGGTTCACCTATGGAAAACTTTATGGTGACCGATATAAAGGTGGTTGGGATTCTTGTGAAAAATGCTCAATACTTTGCTCAAATAGTCTTGCCTGACGGCAAGTCATATACTATCAAAACAGGGCAGAAACTGGGGCTTATGGGAGGAATAGTGTCTGATATTAACAATGATGGGGTAATCATAAAAGAAAAGGGTCTCGATGCGGAGGGTAAACCTACTGTAAAAAATATAACCCTGAGACTCCGTAAGGAGGAAGAAGAATGAGCAATACACACACCCCTAATGCAGGTATTCCTTTATCAAGTCTTCAAAGTCAAAATACCCCCTTTGTTATCTCTATTAATAGGGTATTAAGTGCACTGTTGGGTTGCCTAGTCTTCATCATAGCGATGTTATTGTCACCTTTTATTGTGCCCGCCTCTGTGGAGGCAGCATCGGCCAAGATAACAGCCATTGAGGTGACAGACAATGTGGTGAGGGTGGATGCAACGGATAGCCTGCAGTATAAGATTGACAATACTGACCCCTTTAATATAACCATTGACATTGACAATGCCGAACTGGCAAATCCCCAAAATTCCCAAAATTTGCAGGATGAGCCCTTTGTCTCAAAACAGGGTTTAATCTCCGAGATAAAGGCAGCCCAAGCAAAGGGAGATATTAAAAAGACCCGTATCAATATGGTTCTCAACGCACCGGCTCAGGTTGATGCGACCGTCAAAGATAAAAGCCTGTTCATTACCATCGCAAAAAACTACCCTTCCTCTTCAGATAAAGAGATCTATGCGCTTGCTGACAGTAAAAAGACCGTAATCTCGGAGCCTTCCACAAACCCAAAGCCTTCAGACAGGACACTTCAACCGGCCACAGAAATAATCGCTTTATTTGTTGATAGGACTGCAAAGGGCGCCGAATTGGTTTTAAAGGGCAATGGGGCGATGCCTGACCCTGTGGTTTATAGGTTGGAAAACTCTATCGTAATTGAGATAGACGGTGTGGCAATGAATGCCTATGTACCCACTACTATGATACCCCCTATAAAAAAGATATCCCACAAGATACAGGATAGGACATTAAGGATACAAATAGACATTGAACCCGATGACTCATCCCTTTATCTGAAAAAGGACAAGGATATTATGGAGGATGTGTCTGTAGCAGAGGACGAGATATTGTTAAGCTTAACCTCAAAACCCTATGAGGAGGCGCATGGCGCTAAGCATAGCAAAGATATTATCGACATTGATTACAGTAATGCAGATATTAAAAATGTCATACAATCTATTGCCTTAAGGGTAGGATATGGATGGATAATGGATGAAAATGTCTCGGCCACTGTAACAATCAAACAAGCTAATATTCACTGGGAAGAGGCCCTAAGGCAACTTCAAAATAGCGCCGATGTGCAGATTATTGTTGATAAAAATAGTAAAACCATCAAGGTACAAAAGAGTGAGCTTACAAAGCTTGGACTTAACAAAGAGGGTGATAATATCTCCTTTGATTTTCAAGATGCCGACCTTTCAAGTGTAATTATGCTTTTATCTGAGGTAAGTGGTTTTAACATTATTATTCACCCTGAGGTTAAGGACATCAAATACAGGGTCAACACAAAACTGAAGAACATATCTTGGCAAAAGTCGCTTGATAAGATTGTAAAGTTGTTGTCCTTAGATTACACTGTAGATGAAGAAGATAAGCTTATAACCATTGCCCCTCTTGAGACCATCAACAAGATTGAAGAGTCAAGACAAAAGATTAGAGACTCCAGAGCTAAGGCTTATGAATCTTGGTCAAAGCTTTACGCTGAGCGATCGAAGATCGCCACTGAAAAGCTCAAGGCCCTGATGTCGGAACAGAAGGTTACAAAAATAATTAAGCTCAAGTATATATCAACCTTTGATGCAATCAAGCATATTACCCAGCTAAACATATTCAGGGGGGTTAGGAGCGAGGTAAAGACCCAACAGGCAGGGGTAGCTAAGTCTGAGTCTGTGGAGACAAAGATCTCAGATGCAGCTATAGATGCAGAGGTCGGTATTACAAGGATTGACACGATAAATGCTATAGTCATAAGGCATGTGCCAACTATCGTTGAAGAGGTAGAGAGATTCATAAAAGCAATTGATATACCCTCTCAGGCAACACAGCAGGTATTGATAGAGGCGCGAATTGTAGAGTTGGCAACAAGCTCTGCCTTTGACTTAGGTGTGCAGTGGGGTGTTTCTGGATGGGGCGCCACAAGAGAGGGTGGGATACTATCATATGGAGGTTCAAGGGCAGCAAGAGACACCCAATCATTAGGTGATTATGCCACAACACCTTTCTCGCAGGTTGGTATTGGACAGGCAAATCAAGGGACAATGTCGTCAACAAATATAATGCCTCTGATAATAAATATGCCAGCCGCTGTGGCCCAAGGGGCAGGTGGATCCTTCGGAATTGGTTATATCAACAAGGCAGCCTCCTTGATGCTTGACTTTAGGCTCTCTGCCCTTGAAAGGGCAGGCAAGGGCAAGATACTGTCACAGCCTAAGATTATGACTATAAATAACAGCCCTTCTTTAGTAAGACATGGCGCAAGGGTGCCAATTACCACGCCTGGCTCTACGCAGGGCACTTACACCACTACATATATAGATGCAGCCCTATTGATGAAGGTTACGCCCTCAATAGTGTTTGGAACCACAGAAAACTTGATTTATATGGACCTTGAAATAAGTAAAGATGAACCTGCTACATCGAGCGATAGGAAAGATATATTAGGTAATCCTCAGATTGATTCAAGGGCTGCCACCACAAGGGTCGCCCTTAGAGATGGTGAAACCGTTGTTATTGGCGGCATACGCAAAGAGATCTCAGGTGAAGGTGAAAGTTCGGTGCCATACCTATCAAAGATACCAATACTTGGGAGTCTATTTAAAAGAGAAGAAAAGAACGTTATGACGGAAGAATTGATGATCTTTGTTACGCCTAAGATAGTGCAGACTATCAAACAAGAGTAATTTATAAGAAGCTAATATCATGAAATCTCTGATTTGTTCCTTTACTGTTTTCCTCTTACTGATGTCAAATATGCCTGTGGTTGCACAGGAAGGCAAGGTCTTTACTAATGAGGATTTGGAGAAATACAAATCCAAAAAAGACAAAGAGATGAGCGAGCAGGATAAGATAAAGGAATCGGAACGGAACCTCCGTAATAAGGAAAGACAGACAAAGATGGAAGAACAGATGTGGAGGAGTATCAACACAAAGGACAGGAAGGCTGTTACCATAGAGAAGTAATAGCGAGTCTGTTCCTATCATCAATAATCGTGCCTTAAGGAGTAACTTGCTCTATTGAATTTGAATATGGAAGGTGCCGCTTGTTTTAGCGCCCTGAGAGTCCATAGCAGAGGCTTTAAAGGAAACAGACTGAATCCCCTCGCTGTTAGGCTTATAGATGATCCTTCCAGTTGCAGAGTCAATTGTCATTCCTGAAGGCGAGTCTTCCAAGGAAAAAGTGACCCTATCCCCGTCGTAGTCCTTTGAAATTAACTGAATCTCAATGGGTTCAGACTTTTTTATCCTGTTGTTAACTATCCTCATATCTAAACTTGGTGGTGTATTATGCACCAATATCATATCGCTATTTAGTTGACCAATTTCTTGCCCCTCTCGTAAAACTGACACCCTAACACTTACATAATCGCCTCCTTTTACCTTTCCGGCCTGAAGCGTATTGTCATCAGCACCTTCGATTAAATGGGTATTATTTATTAGCCATTGGTATTTAATGGTAATTCTCTCTTTATTTTCCCCTTCAGATAATTCCACATCTGCCTTTATATTGTCCGATGAAGTAGGATTTGTAGGGATTAATCTTATTGCTTTAATGGGTGATTTTATTGAGTCATCCCATTGTAGTTTATTCGTGCTTTGACTGGATAGTTCAGTATTTGCAGTAGTGGAGGACGGAGCTGTTTGAACATTGGAGTCAATAGTAGGCTGGTTGTTCTTATTGTCGGTTTCCCTTTTTGCAGGTTTTAGGATAAATACCATTGCGATTAATATCGTAAGGAACAAGATTATTGTGACCGTTGATTTGCTCTTTTTTGTATCCTCTGGAATATTCTCAGATTTTTTCTCTGAAAGCGCCTTGAGTTCCTTATCAAAGTCAAAGGTTTTCATCTTGATACCTTCCCCCTTACTGTTAAATTGGATTCAATTAAAAACAATCGTTAACCTGCTCCCTTTTAATATAAATGTGTCTCTATCAATAATATAACCCACCCTTACAGTTTTTACGAAGGGTTGCCATCCTCTATTGCCCTGCCTTGCTCAGGAGGAGCTCCTCAGCGTGATTCAAGGAACTCTCCGTTATGGTGCCGCTTAACATCCTGGCTATCTCTATCTTGCGCTGGGCAATATCAAGGGCTCTTACACTCACCCTATAGGAACTGTCTGTAGAGGTCTTTTCAATAATAAGATGGTGGTCCGCAAGGGCTGCTATTTGGGGCAGATGGGTGATGCAGATTGTTTGGTAAGCCTTAGAGATCGCCCTGAGCTTCCTTCCTACATGGTTGGCAGTGATACCTCCAATGCCTGCATCAACCTCATCAAAGATCAATGTAGCAGGCTCATTGTAATTCTCATCCCCTTGGGACTTCTTATTCTTTAATGTAGCTGTCTTTAGGGCAAGCATTATCCTTGACAGTTCCCCCCCAGAGGCAATCCTATGGAGGGGCTTGAGGGGTTCTCCTGGATTTGCGCTGAATAGAAACTCCACATCCTCAATACCCTTTTCGGATATATCATTAGAAGGCTTTAGCTCGACCTTAAAGGAGGCATTTTTGAAGCCCAAGTTTTCAAGTTCCCTTAGAAGGTTTTTCTCAAGGTCTAAGGCTGAATGTTGTCTCTGCTGGCTGAGGGTTGTAGCCTTAGCCTTCAGCTCTATTTGTAAGGCAGCAAATTCCCTCTCAAGGGATTCCTGATTTACAACCTTACTCCTAAGTCTCTCCATCTCTGCCTCTGCATTCTCTTTATATCTAAGCACCTCATCAAGGGTGTCTCCATATTTTTTCAGGAGCCTCTTTAGGGTGTCTATTCTGTCGGCTGCCTGCTCCATCCGAACAGGGTTTGCCTCATAATAGTCCTTGCGGCTCCTAAGGAGTCCTGCTGCATCCTCTGTGACCGCAATAGCGCTGTCAATAAGGCTTGCGATCTCTGAGACTCCCTTGTCAAAGTTTTCTATGTTCTTTAAGGCTGTGGCAGCCCTTTGCAGCCTTTCTAAGACTGCATTGTCTGCTTGATAGAGCAGAGCGTATGCCTCCTCTGCAAGCTCCCTGAGCCTTGCTGCATTTGAGAGCCTGTTAAACTCACTGGTTAGTTCCTCCAACTCTCCAGCCTTTGGATCAGCCTCTGTTATCTCCTTTATCTGAAAGGTCAAAAACTCTTCTCTCTGTGCCCTCTCACGAATTCCATTTCTTAATTCCTGAAGTTCTTTTTGGCATTCCTTTGCCTGTCCATAGAGCGCAGAAAAATCCTTTAAGGTCCTCTCTAAGGAGCCGTAGCTGTCGAGCAAGTTGCGATGGGCATCGCCCTTGAGCAGATGCTGATGCTCATGCTGACCCTGTATTGCAATGAGGCTGCTGCCAATCTTTGTAAGGGTCTGGATGCTCACGGGAGAGTCATTTATATATGCCCTTGTCCTCCCCTGAGAGGAGATGATCCTTCTCAGTATGAGCCCATCGTTGACATCTATGGATAATTCCTCAGACAAAAGATTTGTCAGCGAGGGAGCTATCTCATAGAAAAGGGCCTCTACCTGCGCCTCCTTAGCGCCGTTCTTGATATAGTCTATGGGCGCCCTTGGAATGATAAACATACTTAGGGCGTCAACGATAATGGACTTGCCAGCGCCAGTTTCGCCCGTAAGAAGATTGAGCCCCTTTGTGAAATCAATCCTTAGGTCCGAAAGGATAGTAAAGTTTTTTATCCGCAACTCAGCGAGCATATAGATCTCCCTGGAGTCGTAACAATGTATTTATATAGCGGAGATTCCTTTCCGTAGGGGCGTTTTTAATAGGATATATCTCCTCAACCCTGTAGGCTCTGACTTTTAAAACTACCTCAGGTGTTACTATAGTGCAATTGGGGCACGCAAGGTTGCGGTCCCTACACTTATCCATGGCTCTATCACACTTAATTGCCCCAAGGTGGCGCATTGCAGTCTGTGTATCGGGATTATAATACCTTCCAAGGATAAGATAACCAAATCCGTCTATCATAGAGGTGTTTTTGATGATACAGTCTCCGCCTGTCATGGTGTAGCGGTCAGTAAATTCTTTGCGGGCAAGCAATTCAGGCGATACATCCCAAAGGAGGTCGTGTATTGCACCTAATATGTGTTGGGGAAGCTGCTCTTCGGCATCCCTCATTTTTTTGATTGCCCTATAGCCATGCCCTGACCTATCATAGGCAAGCGCAAGGCAGGCATGGGCATCGGCATTCCAAGGATCCTTCCTTAAGGTCTCTTTTGCCTCTATTATAGTCTCCTGAGGTTCCTTCGAGGCGCAGCTTAGGGAGGCTCCATCTACTGGGGTCATCAACAGCAAAAACAAAAGGGCAAGGGCACTTTGAATAAATGTTTTGATAAACAGGGTATCCATTGTTACAATTAAGATTATATAATAAAGACATCGGTATGTAGCAATAGCAGTCACCTGTAGAAAATGAGAACCTTTGACCAAACAGAGTCTTTAAGAATTCACAGTGTAATTAGCGCTGAAGGGAATACCTTATTGTGGCTTTTGCCATGAAACCTGTAGGCATCCTGAAGACCATAATAAGGAGCTTTACAGATTTCTTTAAGGACAGCGGCTACATGCTTGCCGCTGCCATATCCTTTTTCTTTATACTTGCCCTTGTCCCCTATTGCCTCATGCTTGTGGCAATCTTTGGATATTTCCTTGGGGAGAGGCCTGAGTTTTACTCCTTCTTTGCCCAGAAGCTTACTTATCTGTTTCCCTCAGTGACGAGGCAGATTACCGATGGCTTGGAGCACCTTATAAGCTATAGAAAGATCGGTAATGTAACCCTTGTGCTCTACGCCTTCCTCTCCTACGAACTACTTGCCTCTGTAGAGTATGCAATGGACAGGATATTTAAGGTCAAGCACTCTCGGCACTTTTTGCTTTCTCTGCTGCTTTCGGTAATTATTGTTACACTCACGATGGCTTTCATAGTAGTTTCCTTTGGAGCGACCTATCTTGTATCGGGCGCTCAAGAATTGAAGAGACTCTTTCCCTTTCTCGATGTAAGCGCCATTACAGCCTTTTTCCTCGGTTACTTTATACCCTTCTTGATTATATTTATGACCCTGATGAGTCTTTATATTATATTGCCTAACAGGAGGGTAAGAATAACCCATGCAATGACAGGTGCGCTTTTTAGTTCCCTTTTTCTTGAGATAGCAAAGCACATTTTTACAATCTATGTGGGCAACCTTTTACAGCTTGGGGCTATATATGGGCCGCTTACGGCATTTGTCATATTTTTGGTATGGATATATTATTCTTCCTGTATATTGCTCATTGGCGCAGAACTCATTCATAATATAGAAAGGAGTAAAGGAAAGAAGTATTGATTGTCCATCATAATAATCTAAAAGGAGAAAGTATTAATGGCAGAGGTTAAATACAAAGAGTATTCTGAAGAGGAAGACCGGATCTACTGTGATGCTATTGCTAAGGTGAGGGAATGCCTTGCCTGTGGCGCTACAATGGAGGAAGCCTGTGAGGCTTTAGGCCCTATTGAGGAGCAGCTAAGGGGTTTTATAGAGGATGATGCCTTGAAGATTGCCATAGCAGAGATGTATTTCAGCCAAGGCCTTGCCCTTGATATTCTGTCAGATAGGCTTAGGGTGCCCCTTGATAAGCTTCAAAAGGCTCTTGGGGAGATGCTTGAGGATGTGGGGCAGAGTTCCTCTGAGTATTACAGGATGACCCATGGGGAGGGGAGTTTTGGCAATGCATAGATAGTGTAAGACAGCAGGAGGGCTATGCTTCAGCAGGGTTGTGAGTAACCAAACAAAGAAGGCGGTCTCTATTTTGTTAGACTGCGAAGGTTATATTTTTTAAAGGAGGATGTAAATGTATCAGAGGGTGCTTTCGTTACAAGAGATAAAGGATGAGGATTTTGTAAAGGAAAACATACTATGGGATGTTATGCCAAAGGATCTAATGAAGCCCACAGTGTGCCTTACAGACTGTGGCATTGACCGCAGGGATCATATAAGAGGATACATCTTCTACATCGACGCTGTTGAGGACAAGCCAGTATTGTCACTGATGCGCCATACAGCCGCTGGCTATGCAGAGACGTTGGCTCAGATTGATGAGATACCAGAGGAGATGCTTTTAGAGGCTATTGAGGAGAACAGAGACAAGGAACACTTTAGGATGTATCCCATTAATCAGAGGGTCAAAGGGTGGCTCGAAGAGGCCCTTGGTATTAAAAGATCATAAGCAGGGTGATGTTTGAAAGGCCGTGAAATATTGTAGAGGGCAGGATGCTCCTGGTCTTCATATACAGGATTCCCATTATAAGGGATGGTATGAAGGTAAAGAAGGCTAAGTAATCGCCGTTTATAAAGTATCGGTGTCCATGGGCGAGGGCAAAGAGGAGGCTGCTAATTATAACCCCCCTGATATTGCATCCTATAGACTCCATTAAAAAACCCCTAAAGAATGCCTCCTCAGGCATAGCCACAAGACAGAAGGTTATCAGTACAAAGTCAATGGGAGGGGTATAAACCCCTCCTCCGCTTAGGGCTTTACAAACTATGAAAGGCGACAGCAGGATAATTGAGGCTGTGATGCCAAGCACAAAGCCATCTATTGAAATCCTCAGATTGATTGTCCTCTGCACAGCAAGGGGTATTAGAATAAACATCGTAGGGAGGACATAGGCTGTTATCTTAGGAAAATAGAGCGCTCCAGTAGCGTTAAATAGGAGTGCAAATAAATAACAGAGGAGGGAAATTAGGGGTTTACGGTTGCTGTATTGCTTAGGAAGCGCTGAGTCCATCAAGTCTGCCGTCTTTCATTTCAAGGACCCGGTGGCATTTTTTTGATAGGTACTCGTTGTGGGTAACGATGACAAAGGTAGTGCCCTTCTTCTCGTTTATCCTTATTAGCAGCCTAAATAGCTCATCCCCTGTGTAGGAGTCTAAGTTGCCCGTGGGTTCATCGGCAAAGACTACCTCTGGCTCCAATAGCAATGCCCTTGCAGCAGCGGTCCTCTGTTGTTCCCCTCCGGAGAGTTCCCCTGCCTTGTGGTCTTTTCTCGCATATATGCCCAGTTCTGACATTAATCTATAGGCTTGATCCAACAGGTAGTCTCTGCTCAGGAGGGTGGTGTCTTTTGTATCAGACCTTGAGAGGTGTATTAGTCCTGGCATAAGTATGTTTTCAAGGGCTGTAAATTCTGGCAGAAGGTAGTGAAACTGAAAGATGAACCCTATACGGCGGTTTCTAAAAGAGGCAAGGGCATTGGATTCCAAAGAGAAGGGATTTATACAAACACCCTCGTTATCTACGTACTCCACCTTTCCTGCAGTGGGTTTATCAAGGGTGCCCAAGATATGAAGCAGGGTGCTTTTGCCTGCCCCTGAAAGCCCTACAATAGAGGCAATCTCGCCTCTGTAAAAAATACCGCTAACATCCTTAATGACCTCAAGGCTTCCTGCATGGGTAGAGAAGGACTTCTGAATGCCCTCTATCCTTATGAGTTCTTGCATGGGTTATTCATCGACGAGCTTCCTGCCCTTGCCCATCTGCCTCTTCTTATCGCTTATCATGTTGTATAGGTCATCGGCAGTGTTTGCAAGCTCATCGGTATACTTGCTTATATACCCCCCTGTCTTCTCGCCAAGCCATCTGAATTTCTCTCCACCTTCCCCCCAGAAGGTGATGATCACAAAGGCTACAGTCAAGACAATGCCGTAAAAAAAGACCTTACCGAGCAGTTTAAACATAGATGAACTCCTGAGATATGGTTTTATAAGTAATTGTAAATTGTGCCTAAAATATTCAATTTAATCAAGCACTCCCCCCCCCATCCTGTCATTCCTGCGAAAGCAGGAATCCAGCTGTCATTCCTGCGAAAGCAGGAATCCAGATGTCATTCCTGCGTAAGCAGGAATCCATATTTATTTATGGATTCCCGTTTACACGGGAATGACATTGAGGGGTTTTTCAGGGTATCTATTTGTGTCATTCCTGCGGAAGCAGGAATCCAGGTGTCATTCCTGCGGAAGCAGGAATCCATATTTATTTATGGATTCCCGTTTACACGGGAATGACAAATCACTACCCCTTTACACGGGAATGACAAATCACTACCCCCTTTTCACGGGAATGACAAATCACTTCCCCGTTTTCACGGGAATGACAAATCACTACCCCTTTACACGGGAATGACAAATCACTTCCCCGTTTTCACGGGAATGACAAATCACTGCCCCCTTTTCACGGGAATGACAAATTACTGCCCCTTGTCACGGGAATGACAGGAAAGGGTAGTAATCTATTATCATAGTCAATCTTGGGAGGATAAAGGACTCACTCATACCTTAGGGGTTCTACAGGACTTAGTCGTGCGGCGTAGTAAGAAGGGTATATGGTAGAGATAAAGCTG
>CALEDV010000065.1 GCA_937949555.1 uncultured bacterium
ATGGTGATGCCTGGGGACAATGTAACGATAAGTGTAGAGTTGATAGCGCCTATAGCGATGGAGAAGGAGTTGAGGTTTGCCATCAGAGAGGGTGGAAGGACAGTAGGCGCAGGTGTGGTCACTGAGGTGTTGGGGTAATAAAGTGAATCAAAAAATACGAATAAAATTGAAGGCTTACGATCATAGATTGCTTGATCAATCAGTAAGAGAGATAGTTCAAACTGCCCAAAAGACAGGGGCAAGGATCTCTGGACCTATCCCATTGCCTACAAAGATTAATAAATACACTATACTCAGGTCACCCCATGTGGATAAAAAATCAAGAGAGCAGTTTGAGATAAGGACACACAAACGTTTAATAGATATAGATACCACTTCGGAGACTTTGGATGCTCTAAAAAAATTGGAGCTGCCAGCCGGAGTTGATGTGGAGATAAAACTATGAAAGGCATCCTTGGCAAAAAAATAGGTATGACCCATATCTTTACTGAAAAGGGTGTGCTCGTCCCTGTGACAGTCGTTGAGGCAGGGCCGTGCAGGATTGTGCAGATTAAAAATACAGAAAAAGATGGTTATGAGTCGGTAAAGTTAGGTTTTATAGAGATTACCAAGGAAAAGAATGTTACTAAGCCCTATGCTGGTATTTTTAAAAAGGCTGACATGCCTGCCTATAGATTTTTGAGAGAATTTGATATAAGGGATAAACAAGACCTTAAAGTGGGTGATTTTGTAAAGGCTGACCTCTTCGCTAAAGGAGACAGGGTTGCAGTATCAGGCATATCAAAGGGTAAGGGATTTCAGGGGGTAATGAAGAGACATCATTTTAAGGGTGGCCCAGATACCCATGGCTCCATGTTTAACAGGGCGCCGGGCTCAATAGGCGCAAGCTCATTCCCATCGAGGGTTTGGAGGGGGCAGCGTATGGCTGGGCATATGGGCAACAGGAGAAATACCGTTAAGAATCTGACAATAGTGGATGTAATGCCAGAGCAGAACCTTATTTTGATAAAGGGGGCTCTGCCCGGTGCAAAGGACTCTATAGTTGAGATTCGAAAGGAAGGATAAATGCTCGAGATAGAAATTAAAGATATAAACAACAACCCAAAGGGTAAGGCTTTGCTTAATGAAAGGGTTTTCAATAATCAGTCAGACCCATCGATAGTGCACTCTGCTGCCCTAAGTTATCTTGCCAATCAGAGACAGGGCACTCATGCAACAAAAACCAGGGCCCTCGTAAGCGGAGGCGGCAAAAAACCTTGGAAACAGAAGCATACAGGCAGGGCGAGGCATGGTAGTACACGGTCGCCGATTTGGAGAGGAGGAGGAATTACCTTTGGCCCTCAGCCGAGGGATTATTCATTGAAGCTTCCAAAGAAGGTGAAGAAGAATGCCCTTTATAAGGCCCTTTCTATGAAATTGCAGGATTCTCAAATTATTGTAATAGATTCAATAGCCTTTGAGAGGCCTTTAACCAAGCAGGTGATAAAATTAATAGATACTTTAGGTTTACAGGGAAAGAGCCTTCTGATAGTCACTTCAGGAATAGAGAAAAATCTCATTCTCTCGGCCCGCAACATTCCTACAGTAGATGTGCTTGTATCCAAGGAGTTAAATGCTTTTTTTGTGGCAGTTTATGACTACATCTTATTCACAGAAGAGGCATTGAGGGAACTACAAATGAATGAAGAGGAAGTGCAATCATGAAATCAATCTACAATGTAATTAAGAAGCCTCTTTTCACTGAAAAGGGGATGGAACTAAAGGAGAGGGAAAATAAAATACTCCTTGAGGTTGACACAGGCGCAAACAAGCTTGAGATAAAGAGCGCCATGGAAGAGATTTTTAAAGTGAAGGTTGACAAGGTGGCTACTATTAATGAAAGGGGAAAGATCAAGAAGTTTGGTCGTTTCCAAGGCAGGGCCGCAAGCAAGAAAAAGGCAGTTATTACTTTGAAAAAGGGCGAAAAATTAGATCTAATAGAGGGTGTGTAAATGGCTATTAAAAAATACAAACCAACTTCTCCGGGCAAGAGATTTCAGACAGGCTTTGATAATGAAGGGATTACTTCTACAACACCCCATGAGGGTTTGATAGTTTCCCTGAAAAAAAAGGGTGGAAGAAATAATTCAGGTAGGGTAACTGCTTGGCATAGGGGTGGAGGCAACAAGAGGCAATACAGGATTATTGATTTTAAGAGAGACAAAGATGGTGTGCCTGCTGTGGTTGCTACTATTGAGAGGGACCCAAATCGTTCGGCAAACATAGCACTCTTGAAATATAGAGATGGAGAATACAGGTATATCATAGCCCCTCAGGAGATCAAGGTAGGAGATATCTTAATGTCAGGTCCAGAGGCTGAGATAAAGCCTGGTAATGCAATGACTATTGAGTCAATCCCTGTTGGCACAATGTTGCATAACATTGAACTGAGACCTGGACAGGGGGCTAAATTAGTAAGAGGCGCTGGCATGGCAGCCCAGTTAGTGGCAAAAGAAGGCAAGTATGCCCAGATCAAGTTGCCCTCTGGAGAGGTTAGAAAGGTAATGACAAACTGTATGGCTACCATAGGTCAGATAGGCAATGCAGAGCATGAAAACATATCCTATGGCAAGGCTGGCAGGATAAGGCATCTGGGAAGAAGGCCAATTGTTAGAGGTGTGGCTATGAATCCTGTGGATCATCCCCTTGGCGGCGGAGAAGGAAGGAGTTCAGGAGGAAGGCCAGCCTGCACACCTTGGGGTAAGCCAGAGGGTATTAAGACCAGGAGCAATAAAAGAACTGATAAGTTCATTGTAACAAAGAGAAAGTAAAGGAGGGATACAGGTGCCCAGGTCTTTAAAGAAAGGACCCTATGTAGATGGGAAGCTGCAAAAGAAGGTTGAGATTGCTTTGAGCTCAGGCGATAAGAAGATGATTAAGACATGGTCTCGGAGGTCAGTTATCGTTCCGGAATTTATTGGTTTTACCTTTGCGGTGCATAATGGCAGGAAGTTCATACCTGTGTATGTGACAGAAAATATGGTTGGACATAAACTTGGTGAGTTTTCGCCTACCCGCACCTTTAAGGGTCATGCTGGTTCAGAAAAAACATCATCGGTGAAGGGATAATCTGATGGATACTAAAGCTACTTTGAAAATGGCGAGGATAACGCCTCTTAAGGCGAAGAGGGTAATTGATCTGATAAAAGGCAAAAGGGCTGCTGATGCATTAACATCTCTTAGGTTTATGCCGTACAGGGCTGCAAAGCACGTTGAGAAACTGCTTAAGTCTGCTATTGCTAATGCTGAGAACCTTAATAAGCATGTGGACATTGACAAATTAAAGATAAAAACTGCCTATGTAGGTCAAGGCCCGGTAATGAAGAGGATGGAAACACGTGCAATGGGTAGGGCTAATATTATCAAAAAAAGGACATCACATATCACTATAATTCTCACGGAGGAAATAAAAAAATGACTTCAATGAGCCGGGGGTGTTGATTTGGGCCAGAAGACTAATCCAATTGGAAATAGGATAGGGATTATACGAACATGGGAATCCCGCTGGTTTGTTAACAAAGGCTTTGGAAAGCAGTTAGTGCAAGATATAAATTTGCGCAGAATGATTAAGAAAAAACTTGCCCATGCCGGCGTATCAAAGATAGAAATAGAAAGGCCCGGACAAAAACTGAAGGTCATTATATACACTGCCCGTCCAGGAATTATAATTGGCAAGAAAGGCGCAGAGGTCGAGAAATTAAAGAAAGATATTGAGGCTATAACAAAATCGCAGGTTGCAATTGATATAAAAGAGGTAAGGAAGCCTGAGGTAGATGCGCAACTCGTTGCTGAGAACATAGCGATGCAGTTGGAGAAGAGGGTCGCCTTTAGGCGTGCGATGAAAAGGGCTGTGGCTTCGGCTTTGAGATACGGAGCCCTTGGGATAAAGGTGCAGTGCTCAGGCAGGCTTGCTGGTGCTGAAATAGCTCGTTCTGAATGGTACAGAGAAGGCAGGGTGCCCTTAAGTACCTTTAGGGCAGATGTGGATTACAAGATTGCAGAGGCAAGGACTACCTACGGCAAGATTGGCATAAAAGTGTGGATTTACCATGGTGATATACTTCATAACACCATTGAAACTAAAACAATAGGGGAGTAAAAGAACATGTTGGCTCCTAAAAAAGTTAAATTCAGGAAGATGCAGAAGGGGAATATGAACGGCAAGGCATACAGGGGTTCAGAGGTCTCCTTTGGCGAATATGGATTGAAGGCAATGGAACCAGGCTGGATAACCAGTAGGCAAATAGAGTCTGCGAGGGTTGCGATTACAAGACAGGCAAAGAAAGGCTGTAAGGTTTGGATAAGGATATTCCCTGACAAGCCTATTACAAGAAAGCCTGCTGAAACCAGAATGGGAAAAGGAAAGGGCAATCCTGAGTTTTGGGTTGCTGTGGTAAAACCAGGCAGAATAATTTATGAGGTGTCTGGGGTTACAGAGGAGGTTGCAAAGTCTGCCTTTGTTTTGGCATCCCATAAGCTGCCTATTGCAACTAAGTTTGTTAAAAGGGAGGACCCATTGGTATGAAAATAGGCGACCTAAGAGCCCTATCAGTGGCAGAGTTAAAGAATAAGGAATCCGACCTTAGACATGAGCTGTTTAATCTTCGTTTCCAACTTGCAAAGGGAGAGCTAAGTAACAACAGAAGGGTAAGGGATGTCAAAAAGGATATTGCAAGAGTGCTTGGCGTTATAACGGAGAAAGAGAATGCCGCAATAGCAGCAGGAAATAAATAGAGGAGCAGAGATATGCCCAAAAAGGTATACAGAGGAAAAGTAGTTAGCGACAAGATGCAGAAAACGGTTGTTGTGGCTGTAAAGACAGCTTACCAACATCCACTGTATAAAAAGACTATCAAAAAAACATCAAAATTCATGGCCCATGACGAACAGGACAAATGTAAAATAGGCGATGTGGTTGAGATTATTGAAAGCAGACCCTTAAGCAAACGCAAGAGATGGGAAGTGATTAAAATTGTTGAAGGCGAGGACAATTAATCATGATACAGACATTAAGCATACTTGAAGTTGCCGATAATTCAGGGGCAAAAAAGGTACAGTGTATAAGGGTCCTAGGCGGCTCTAACAGGAGATATGCACGGATAGGAGACATCATTGTTGTAAGTGTAAAAGAGGCTATGCCTGAGGGTAATGTAAAAAAAGGCGCAGTGGCAAAGGCCGTTGTAGTAAGAACAAAGAAAGAGACAAGGCGTCAAGATGGTACCTATATAAGGTTTGATCAGAACGCAGTTGTTTTACTAAATAACCAGATGGAACCTATTGGAACAAGAATATTTGGTCCCGTTGCAAGGGAACTGAGATGGAAAGAATTTATGAAGATCATCTCTCTTGCGCCTGAGGTCTTGTAGGAGGGGAAATGGGCTTGAGAATAAAAAAAGGTGACACTGCATTGATTATTACGGGTAAAGAAAAGGGTAAAAGCGGAAGGGTTATATCTGTAAAGCCTGATAAGGATGTTCTATTGATTGAAGGACTTAATATAGCCAAAAAACACATGAAGCCCTCAAGGAAGTATTCCCAGGGGGGCATAATTGAGAAAGAGGGTCCAATACACATCTCTAATGTAATGCTTGTATGTCCTAAGTGCAACAAACCTACAAGGCTTGCTACAAGTATGCTTTCAGAGGGAAAGAAATCCAGGGCCTGTAAAAAGTGCAAGGAGGTCATAGATTAGATAATGACGCCGAGACTGAAGGAAAACTATAAATCAGAGATAATGCAGAAGATGATGAAGGAGTTTGGCTATAAGAATGTCATGCAGGTGCCTGCGCTTACAAAGATAACTGTTCATGTAACTATAGGTGAGGCAACACAAAATATAAAGCTTTTAGATGCGGCAGAGAAAGAGTTATCAATGATTACAGGTCAGAAGCCCCTTATAACTAAATCAAAAAAGGCTATAGCAGGATTTAAACTCAAAAAAGGAGTTCCCCTAGGCTGTAAGGTGACACTCAGAGGCAGCAGGATGTATGAGTTTTTGGACAGATTAATCAGCTTGTCTTTGCCAAGGATAAGGGACTTTAAGGGTTTGTCTGCTAAATCCTTTGATGGCAGAGGCAATTATTCTTTCGGATTGAAGGAGCAGTACATATTCCCTGAGATTGATTATGACAAGGTAGAGACGGTGCATGGTGTGGATATAACTATATGTACTAGCGCAAAAACTGACGAAGAGAGCAAGGCATTGTTAAGGCATTTTGGTATGCCATTTAGAAAGTGAGGAGGAATATGTGGCTAAAGTATGCATGATGGAAAAACACAAGAGGCCGCCAAAATTCAAGGTAAGGGCATACAACAGATGCCAACTTTGTGGCAGGCCGAGGGCTTACATGAGAAAGTTTGATATATGTAGAATTTGCTTCAGGACCTTATCGCTCCAGGGACAGATACCTGGTGTAACAAAATCAAGTTGGTAGGGGTGCACTGATATGATGACAGATCCTATAGCAGATATGCTTACACGCATGAGAAATGCGATACAGATAAAAAATGAAAAGGTAGATATTCCTGCCTCAAAGATTAAGGTTGAAGTTGCAAAGATTTTAAAAGAAGAGGGCTTTATCAAGTCCTACAAAATAATAAAGGACAAGCGTCAAGGTACCCTAAGGATCACTCTAAAGTACACAAACGCCAATGAGCCTGTTATTACGGGACTGAAAAGGATTAGTAAGCCTGGACGAAGACTATATGTAGGGAAAGAAAACATAACCAGAGTGATGGGTAATGTGGGCATAGCAATTATAACCACATCTAAGGGTATTCTTACCGACCGGGACTGCAGATTGCAGGGAGTTGGCGGTGAGGTGCTTTGCCAGGTCTGGTAAGGAGGTAAGATTCAGTGTCACGAATTGGTAAAAAACCAATAGAAATACCCAAAGGTGTTAATGTTGAGGTTGATGGAGCAAAGATTAAACTCAAGAGCGCTAAAGGTGAATTGTTCTATAGTATCCCTACAGGAATAGATGTAGCAGTGCAAGAGGGCAAGATTATTGTCAATAGGACAGGGGATAATAAAAAGGAGAGGGCATTACATGGTCTTGCAAGGACATTGATTTCTAACATGGCTATAGGTTTGTCTCAGGGTTATCAGAGGGTACTTGAGATAACCGGAGTTGGATATAGGGCGCAGGCTAAGGGTGACAAGCTTACCTTCTCCTTGGGTTACTCTCATCCAGTGGAGTTTGCATTGCCTGAGGGGGTAGGTGCTACAGTAGACGAAAAACAGACAACAATCACCCTTAAAGGCATAGATAAACAGCAGCTTGGGCAGATAGCTGCTAATATCAGAAAATTAAGACCGCCGGATTCTTATAAAGGAAAGGGTATAAGATATTCAGGACAGAGAATGAAATTGAAGGCAGGCAAGACAGGCAAGAAATAATAATTGGAGGATTCAGTTGAAGGATACAGAAATTGCAAGACATAGAAGACATGATAGGATTAGGAAAAGGGTCGCAGGAACCTCTGAGAGACCAAGGGTAAGTATATACAGGAGCCTTAAAAATATATATGTCCAGATTATAGATGATTCAAGTGGCCATACCCTTGTATCAGCTTCTACTCTATCTAAGGATAGGACCACCATTAACAAAAGTAATATAAAAATGGCTTCAGAGGTCGGCAGGATTGCTGCTGAAAGTGCCTTGCAAAAGGGTATTAAATCAGTGGTTTTTGACAGAAGTGGTTATAAATACCATGGCTGCATAAAAGCCCTTGCAGAGGCTATGCGTGAGAAGGGATTAGATTTCTGATCCCTTTTAATACAATTTAAGGCAATGATAAACCAATCATCAGGGAGGAATGGTGAAGATTGAGAGAATAGACCCTGAAGGTCTTAATCTAAAAGATAAGGTTGTTTTTATTAACAGAGTGGCAAAGGTAGTAAAAGGCGGAAGGAGATTCTCCTTTAGTGCCCTGGTCGTAGTAGGCAATGAATCAGGCATTATAGGTGTTGGTAAAGGCAAGGCTGCAGAGGTTCCAGAGGCAATAAGAAAGGCTGTAGAACAGGCTAGAAAGAGATTAAAAAAGTTCCCCTTGCTTGAGGGTACTATCCCCCACAAGATTATAGGAAGATATGGGTCAAACTCGGTTGTAATAAATCCAGCCAGAAAAGGAACGGGTATTATCGCAGGAGGGGCTGTAAGGGCAGTTTTTGAGGTTTCAGGCATTCAGGATATAGTCGCTAAGTCATTGGGAGGGCATAATCCTTTCAATGCAGTAAAGGCTACTATTGATGGATTAAGCAAACTGAAGGACCCAGAAACAGTGAGAAAGCAAAGAGGCAAGTCCGAAGAAGATCTGTCTAATGAAGAAGCTACTGAGACAGATACATCAGTTAGCAAGGGATAATTGGGAGGATTCAAGGAACAATGAAAATATCAGATTTAAAGCCTGCTGCAAAGAGTCGCACAAGGGCTGTTAGAGTAGGAAGGGGACCAGGGTCGGGACTCGGTAAAACCTCAGGTAAGGGTCATAAAGGACAAAAGGCACGTTCAGGAGGCACAAAGGGTCCATACTTTGAAGGTGGGCAGATGCCCTTACAGAGAAGACTGCCAAAGCGGGGATTCAAAAATGAGCCTTTCAAGAAAGTCTATAGGGTAATTAACCTAAACACCCTTTCCAATTTAGATACTAATGATATAAATCCAGCAGAGTTGTTTGCAAGGGGCATAATAAAGAAATCAGAGGCCTTAATAAAGGTACTTGGCGCTGGGGAGCTTAAGGGGCCTTTGAACATAAAAGCCCATGCCTTTAGTGCATCGGCAATTGAAAAAATCAATGCCGCAGGCGGAACCCATGAAATCTTAAAGGACTATAAGACAAAACAATGAAACTAGTTGAAAATATCAGGAACATCTTTAAAATTCCAGAACTTAAAAACAGGATTATCTTCACCCTGATGATGCTTGTAGTCTATAGGGTAGGGGCTCATATACCTACACCAGGCATAAACAGTGAAGCCTTAAGTAAATTTTTAACGGAAAGAGGCGGAGCCTTAATGGGCTTTTTTGACATGTTTTCAGGTGGTGCACTTTCAAAGGTAACGATCTTTGCTTTAGGCATAATGCCCTATATCAGTGCATCAATTATATTTCAACTATTGACTGTGGTAATTCCTGCCATTGGAAAGCTTGCCAAGGAAGGTGAGGCTGGCAGGAAAAAGATAGTCAGATATACAAGATATGCTACAGTGGTTATTGGTGCTATTCAATCCTTTGGTATTGCAGTAGGGCTTGAAGGCATGGGAGGAGGAGAATTCGTTAGAGACCCAGGGTGGTCTTTTAGGTTAATGACTATGATCACCCTTACTTCTGGAACAGCCTTCCTGATGTGGCTTGGAGAGCAGATAACAGAAAGAGGTATTGGTAACGGGATTTCTTTGATCATCTTTGCTGGAATTGTGGCACAGTTTCCAAGTGCTATTGTGAGCACAATAGGTCTTGTAAGAACCGGTGAACTGTCTATATTCTTTGTGCTAATTCTGATAGTGTTGATGATTGCCGTAGTATGCGCAATAGTATTTATAGAGCGTGGACAGAGGAAGATACCTGTACAGTATGCAAAAAGGATGATTGGGAATAAAGTGTTTGGAGGACAGACTTCTCATCTGCCGCTTAAGATAAATACATCTGGCGTTATCCCCCCCATATTTGCATCCTCTATAATAATGTTTCCTGCTACAATAGCAGGCTTTATAAGCATTCCATGGGTGCAGGAGATTGCCAAGGAGTTATCGCCAGGCACTATGCTTTATACCTTTATGTATGTTGGGTTGATCTTCTTCTTTAGTTATTTTTATACAGCAGTTATATTTAATCCTGTGGATATAGCAGAGAATCTTCAAAAACACGGGGGCTTTATACCTGGCATAAGACCAGGCACAAAGACCTCAGAATATATTTACAGGGTGCTCACGAGATTGACCTTTGTTGGTGCTGTTTATCTATCACTGGTTTGTATATTGCCAGAGATACTAATTAAAAAATTTAATGTGCCCTTTTATTTTGGAGGCACATCCCTGCTTATAGCAGTTGGTGTGGCCCTTGATACTGTCTCACAGATCGAATCACATCTGGTAACCCGTTCCTACGATGGTTTCCTTAAGAAAGGACGGATAAAGGGCAGAAGATAGAATGCCTTAGAAAGATAAAACAAATAACTAAAAGGGAATGATAATATTAAAAACAGCCCATGAGATAAAAAAGATAGAAAATGCCTGCAAGATAGTAGCTCAGATTTTAAGGGATGTTAAAAGGTTTATAAAGCCAGGGATTTCAACCATAGAGATAGAGGATTTTATTGTAGCTAAATTGAGAGAAAGAAAGGCAATAGCAGCCTTTAAGGGTTACAGGGGTTTCCCGGCTAATGCGTGTATTTCTGTTAACGAGGAAGTTATACATGGCATACCATCAAAATCAAAGAAAATCAAAGGTGGAGATATTGTAGGGGTTGATATAGGGGTGTTTCTAGACGGTTTCTATGGAGATGCAGCATACACCTTCCCGGTGGGGGATATATCAGATAATGCCAGAAGACTATTGAGAGTAACCGAAGAGGCATTATACAAGGGTATTGAGAAGGCGGTTATTGGCAATAGGGTGTCTGATATTTCCTTTGCAATACAAAGCCATGTAGAGGCACATGGATATTCAGTAGTAAGAAACTTTGTAGGTCATGGCATAGGACGATCTCTTCATGAGGACCCCCAGGTGCCTAACTATGGCAAGCCTGGACAGGGTGCTAGATTAAGGGACGGTATGACTTTGGCTATAGAGCCAATGGTAAATGAAGGTGGACATGAGGTGGTGGTGCAAAACGATGGTTGGACTGCTGTTACCGCTGATGGGAGGTTATCTGCCCATTATGAGCACACAGTGGTGATCACAAAAGAGGCGCCAAAGATATTGACTATGTTGGACTAATAATTATATATTAAATGTTTATATGGCAAAAGAAGACAATATAGAAGTTCAAGGCACAATAATTGAAACCCTGCCTAATGCAATGTTCAAGGTAGAGTTAGAGAACAATCAGGTAATCCTTGCCTATGTCTCAGGG
Source organism: uncultured bacterium (assembly GCA_937949555.1). Lineage (GTDB taxonomy): Bacteria > Nitrospirota > Thermodesulfovibrionia > Thermodesulfovibrionales > Dissulfurispiraceae > DUZI01. The sequence continues at coordinate 11,116 of CALEDV010000065.1, forward strand.
AAGATGAGGATGAACTTTATCAAGATTCTACCGGGTGATAAAGTATTGATGGAACTTTCTCCCTATGACCTAACAAAGGGAAGAATAACTTATAGGTTTAAGTAGTAAATTTCAAACAAAGCCGAAAGGGGAATATATAGATGAAGGTAAGACCGTCAGTTAAACCAATATGCACTAAGTGTAGGATACTTAAAAGAAAGGGTATAGTTAGAATAATATGTCAAAATCCTAGGCACAAGCAAAGACAGGGATAGAGATTGTAATATGGGTTTCTTTTATCTTAATTAAGGAGGCAGTATGGCGAGAATCGCAGGGGTTGATTTGCCTAAGAATGAACGAGTGGAGATAGGATTGACTAGAATATTTGGAATAGGCAGATCATTATCGAGAGATATTTTGGCGGAGACAAAGATTGATCCCAACAAAAGGGTAAAGGACCTTACGGACGAGGAGAATGTTAAGATTCGTAATATCATTGAAAGGGATTATAAGGTAGAAGGCGACCTTAGAAGAGAGATATCGATGAATGTGAAGAGATTGGTCGATATCGGCTCATACAGGGGATTAAGGCACCAGCATCATTTGCCGGTAAGGGGTCAAAGAACTAAGACAAATGCTCGGACCAGAAAGGGCCCGAGGAAACTCGTCATCAAGAAAAAATAACAAGGAGGGATGAGGAGTAAATGGCGCAGAAAAAAAGAGTTGGAAAAAAGATCAAGAAAAATGTTGTAAATGGAGTTGCTCATATACAGACAACTTTTAATAATACAATAGTTACGATAACAGATCAGAGTGGTAATGTAATAGCATGGTCCAGTGCGGGAGGACTTGGCTTCAAGGGTTCCCGTAAGGGCACACCCTTTGCTGCTCAGATTGCCTCTGAAACGGCTGCCAAAAAGGCTATGGAGATGGGGCTGAAGCATGTGGATGTGTATGTTAAAGGTCCTGGTTCTGGAAGGGAGACGGCCATAAGGGCGCTGCAGGCTTCGGGATTAGAGATAACTCTAATAAAGGATGTTACCCCTGTTCCCCACAATGGATGCAGACCTCCTAAAAGGAGGAGGGTATAATGGCACGATATACAGGCCCCTTATGCAGACTCTGCAGACGTGAAGGCGAGAAATTAAATCTAAAGGGCAACCGGTGTGTTACTGAAAAGTGCTCTATTGAACGCAGGAAGTATGCCCCAGGTCAGCATGGTCAGAACAAAGGAAAGATATCTGATTATGGGACGCAGTTACGAGAGAAACAGAAGGTCAGAAGGATATATGGAATAATGGAGAAGCAGTTTAGGATCTATTTCCAAAAGGCTTCATCTATGAAGGGAATAACGGGCGAGATACTTCTTCAGTTTCTCGAGAGAAGGATTGATAATGTTGTATATAGAATGGGTTTTGCTATCAATAGGCGTGAGGCAAGACAACTCGTAAGACATTGTCATTTTCTTGTGAATGGTAAAAGGGTTAGTATCCCTTCCTATTTATTAAGGGCAGGAGATGTAGTGGAAGTCAGGGAGTCTAGCAGAAATATCCCAGCAATTACAGAAAGTATTGCTATTTCTGAGCACCGGGGTTTTCCACAGTGGATGGAGATTAACCCAGAGAGTATGAGAGGTAAATTTTTAAGGGTACCTACAAGGGATGAAATAAATCTTCCAGTGCAAGAACAGCTTATTGTTGAGTTGTATTCAAAATAAATAATGCTCTTTGAAAATAGGAGGGTCTTATATGGACCTTATTAAAAAAGGCTTTCAGTTGCCTAATAATAAAAAGATTCACATCGACGAAAATACACATACTGATCGCTATGGTAGATTCATAGTGGAGCCTTTAGATAGAGGCTTTGGAATAACTATAGGTAATACCCTCAGGAGGATACTACTCTCATCAATTGAGGGGGCAGCGGTTACCTCTGTAAAAATAAAGGGCTGTGAGCATGAACTTTCCACCCTTAAGGGCATAAAAGAAGATGTGGTTTATATTTTATTGAATGTTAAAAAACTCAGATTTTTTATCAATGGTGATGGACAGAGGACCTTATCAATAAATGTAAAGGGGCCAAAGGTTGTTACTGGCGCTGATATTGAGCTTGACGGATTTGTGGAGGTCCTAAACAGGGATCAGTACATTGCTACTGTTGACAAAGACGCTTCTTTTGAAATGGAATTGACGGTCAGGAAGGGGAAGGGTTATGTGCCAGCGGAGTTGCACAAGGTAGAGGATGTGCCTAGAGGAACCCTTTTTGTGGATTCTATATTCAGTCCCATATCAAAGGTTAATTTCAGGGTTGAAAAGACAAGGGTAGGAAGATCCACAGATTATGACAAGTTAGTGATGGAAGTATGGACGGACGGAAGTATCACCCCAGAGAAGGCTGTCAGTGATGCTGCGACAATATTCATGGATCATTTAGATATGTTTATAATTGTAGAGGAGGATGATGTACAGCCTGTAGAAGGCTCTATGGCTTCTTCTACTTCTGAGATTGACAGTATCAACGAGAATCTATCAAAACACATTGATGAGATCGAGCTGTCTGTAAGGGCATACAACTGCCTAAAGAATGCTAATATAAAGACTATTGCAGATCTTGTGCAGAGGACTGAACATGAGATGTTGAGAACAAAAAATTTTGGAAGGAAATCGCTTAATGAAATCAAGCAAATTATAAGCTCAATGGGTTTGCGTTTTGGTATGAGACTTCCTCAGCATTAATTTCGCTTAGAAAGGAGACAACAGTTTATGAACCATAAAAAAGCAGGAAGACATTTTGGCAGGACTTGTAATCAAAGGAAGGCGCTTTTAAGAGGGCTTGTAACATCCCTATTAGAACATCAAAGGATTGAAACTACCTTAGCAAAGGCAAAGGCTATAAAATCTATTACAGAAAAACTTGTTACTATGGGAAAGAGAAATGATCTCCATTCTAAGAGACTTGTAATGTCCTATGTTTACACCAGGTCAGCAGCAACAAAACTTTTTGCAGAGATTGCCCCTCGTTTTGCCAATGCCAATGGAGGCTATCTTAAAATACTCAGGAATGGCACCAGGGTCAATGACAGGGCACCTATGGCAATAATACAATTTGTAGATTATGAGATAAAACCTGCTGATAAAAAGCAAGGCAAGAAAGAAAAGGATAATAAATGAGCGACCTGTTAATATTAGTTGGATTTGTAGTGATATGGATATTGCTGCAGTTTTATATACTGCCAAAGCTTGGTGTGCCTACATGAGCAGTTCCTAAGAAGGATTCAGAGAATCCTGAAAATAGGCACTGTAAATAAAAAAAGGCTTCCTTTGTGAAGCCTTTTTTATTTATTGCCCTTTAAAATCAAAGCATCAACACTATTCAAGTATCTCTAACACACATCGTTTGCCGATTTTATTGCCTGCAGCGCTTATGATCGTTCTCATTGCCCTTGCAGTTTTACCCTGCTTGCCTATGACTTTCCCAAGATCAGAGGGGGAAACTCGAAGTTCATAAACAGTAGTTTTTTCGCCTTCAACTTCGCTAATGGCAACACTATTAGGGTTATCTACTAGTGACTTTGCCATGGTTTCTATTAAAGATTTCATAGGGCACCTCCAGTCAAAAATAGTTTGGATGGAAAGAGGGTATATTGTTTATTTAAGCAGGTTTGTGCTGAAGTGCCTCAGAAGTTTTGATCAGTTTTTTTACAGTATCTGTGGGCTGTGCACCTTTGCTTATCCAGTAATCTACCCTTTCCTTATCGAGATTTATACTTGATGGTTCGGTCAATGGATTGTAAGTGCCAATTATCTCAATGAAAGGACCATCCCTCCTTGCCTTTGAATCGGCTGCAACTATTCTATAAAAAGGTTTTTTATGAGAGCCCATCCTTGTTAGCCTGAGTTTTACCAAAAAACACCTCCTTGAGTTATTGATTATAATTGAATATAAAGGGTAATATAATAGCACAAAGGAATGTATTTTGCAAAAGGTAGTAAAAGATGTAGGCTTCAATATGAGTTGTCTACAAAAAAGGGCTTGGCAGTTTTTTATCTTTTCATCAATTTTTGATACATAAGTCCAAAGAACAGTATATATCTTTGACACATTAAAGGTATAAGTATTTATACAACAATGCGAGGGTTAAGATGAACAGAGAGATTAAGAAGGTATTGGTTGCAAATAGAGGTGTGCCAGCAGTGAGGATTATGCACACTTGCAGGGACAGGAGAATCCCTACTACTGCTGTATATAGTACGCCTGATAGGTTGTCTCACCATGTATTTATGGCTGATACTGCTGTGCATATAGGCGATGCTCCACCTATTGAGTCTTATCTTAATATGCAAAGGATAATTGACGCAGCCATTGCAAGCAAGGCTGATGCAATACATCCTGGCTGGGGCTTTTTGGCAGAGAATGAAAAGTTTGCCCAGATGGTAATAGACGCTGGGCTTACATGGATTGGTCCGTCGCAACGAGTTATAAAGCTTATGGGTGATAAGATTGAGGCAAAGGAGATTGCCAAAAAGGCAAATGTCCCTACCATACCTGGTATTAGTAAAGTGTCAAACACTGACCAGATTAGGAAATGGGTCAAGGATGAAAAGATAGCCCTACCAATTATGATAAAGGCATCTGCTGGTGGTGGTGGCAAAGGAATGGTAAAGGTTGAAAACATAGAGCAGCTTGATCAAGCCTTTGCACAGGCTTGTTCAGAGGCAAAGAAGTCCTTTGGAGACGACACAGTGCTTGTAGAGAAATACATTGAAAAGGGCAGACATATTGAGGTCCAAATAGTTGGTGATGAACAGGGAAATGTGATTCATCTCTTTGAGAGAGAATGCACCCTGCAAAGGAGAAATCAGAAGATCATTGAAGAGGCGCCTTCTCCAAGCCTTACTGATGACTTAAGGGGTGAGATATGCTTTACTGCAGTTAGATTGATGCGTGAGATTGGCTATACCTCTGCGGGCACAGTAGAGTTTATCTTTGATGTCCTTGCAAAGAAGTTTTATTTCCTTGAGGTCAACACGAGGCTTCAGGTAGAGCATGGAATTACTGAATTAATCACAGGTCTTGATATTGTTGATTTGATGCTTGATGTGGCAATGGGGAAAAAGATTCCCTTTAGACAAGCAGATATTCGCCCAAACAGGTGGGCGCTTGAGGTAAGATTAAATGCCGAAGACCCAAAGACCTTTAGTCCGTCCTTTGGCACTATTACAAGGCTTGAGATACCTCAAGGTCCTGGTGTGAGGATTTCCTCTGGGATTTATGAGGGGGCAAGCATACCACCCTATTATGATTCACTTTTTATGCTACTCATGACTGCCGGCGCTGATAGAGAAGATGCCGTTAGGACAATGGACAGGGCATTGAGTAGAAACCTCAGGGTTGAGGGGATTAAGACATTAGCGCCTCTGCTTTTAAGCATCATCAGACATCCGGCCTTTATTAAGGGGGAGTTTTCCACAAGGTTTATTGAAGAACACATGGATGAGCTTATATCTATGTTTAAAGAAAAAACAGGTGAAGACGAAGCATTGAAGGTTGCCCGTTATGTGGCTGAGATTTCTGCATTAGGTCCTCAGAAGTGGATGTGATATCTCAGTAAAGAACGACAAGATAAATGTAACCTAAAAGACAAAGCAAGGATAGAAGTGTTGTTTTTAACATTTTCAATGATAAGGAGTTAAAGGATGAAAAAGACCAAAGTAAAGCCTAAAGATACACAGAACAACTCAAAGATGTGCATAATCTCAGAGCTGTGCTCTATGAGTCCAGTGTTTGTAAAACCTGGGATGTCACCAAAGGAGATAGTCAGTGCTGTCCGTTCTTTAAAAGGGGTTTGTCTCACATCAGTGGGAATGAGGGATGCCGGGCAATCTGACTTTAAAAATCGTCATCGCATCTATGACCTAAAGACCCTTGCCCCTTATTACAACAACATGGGACTCTTTAGCGCAGAGACACATGGAGGTGCAAGGTGGCATGTGGGGATAATGAATAGAAGGGAAGACCCCTTTGAGGAGTGTCAGATTCTTCGTGAGCTAATGCCAAATGTCTTATTACAGACACTGATCAGAGAGACCAACCTCTGGGGTTATAGACCTTATCCAAAGAATGTTATTGAGTATGTGGTAAGCAGGGTTGATATTGATGTATGGAGATGCTTTTCTTTCTTGAACGATGTAAGAAACATGAGGACCGTTGCAGAGGTAGTAATGAAAAGGGGTAGGCTCTTTGAGCCAACTATCTCCTTTACTGTGGCTGATTGGACCACAAATGAATACTACCTCAAGGTCGTCGATGATATGGTTGACCTCTGTGGTGGAATTGATGAGATTGTGCTATGTATCAAAGATATGGCAGGTGTGGGAAATGTTACAAGGATTTTTAATATTATTGATGCAATAAAACAGAAATACCCTGAATTAGTAATCAACTATCACAGGCACATCACCGATGGGCTTGCCATACCCGCACTGCTCTCTGCAGCGAAGGCAGGGGCTAAGATCTTTGATGTGCAAGAGGACTCTCTTGTAAGGTTTTATGGCCATTCGCCAATACTGAGCGTGCAGGCAATCTTTGAGGAGTCTGGTATCCCTGTTCACATAAATAGGGCGGAGGCAGAGGGGGCTGTTCAGAGGGTGCGTGAGTGGATAAATTACTATGACTGGGCTGAATCACCATTTAAGGGACTTGACCACAATGTTACCCATCACAAGATGCCTGGTGGCGCCTTTCCAAGCTCCTTTGAGCAGGCTCAAAAGGCGGAGTTCTTACACCTAATGCCATACATACTTAAGATGATGTCTCTTTATAACAAAGTAGTCAAATACTTTGATGTTACCCCTGGCTCACAGATTACATGGGTAACTTGTAGCGGGATTATCAATAAATATGCAAAGGAAAAGGGCGATGCAGGGGTCAGACACATCATTGACCTTATGGCAAGATTTGTGGAACAAAAAGGACAAGAGTTTGAAGCATTAACAGAAGATGAGCAGATTGAATTGTTAGAGTTATTTAGAAATGCACCAGGTGATTTTAAGAATCTATTGCTCGGTAATTACGGTAAATTACCTGTCGGCTGGCCTGCGGAGTGGGTGTATAGAAGCACCTTTGGTGAGGATTACAGGGAGAGATTAAAGGAGAGAAAGGAGACCTCGCCCCTTGATGCTATTGAAAAGGACGACCTTGATAAATTGAGAAACGATTTGTCTAATACCCTTGGCAGGGAGCCAAATGAAGAGGAGTTTATCCTCTTTCTCATGCACCCCAAAGATGCCCTTGAGTTTATTGAGTTTAGAGAAAAATACGGCGACGCCCCATTAGTGCTCCCCACAGATGTATGGAGAGAGGGGCTTAAAAAACCAGGTGATAGGGTTGACTTTGAACTCTTTGGGAAACCCTATACTATAGAGCTTGTCTCAATTGGTGCTGAGCATGAAGGCGTAATTCATGTGGTAATGAAGGTAAATAATAAGACCCGTGTTTATAAAGTTGACACACCAAGGGCGAAGAAGTCAGAGATTAGGATGGCAAAGGGCAGCAATGAGATTGGTTCACCAATAAATGGCAATGTCTGGAGGATTGGTAATACTAAGAGAGGCGCTATAAAGGCAGGAGACATTGTGCAAAGGGGTGAGGAGATTATCAACTTAGAGGCGATGAAGATGGAAAACGCTATAGTAGCTCCCTTTGATGCCCAGATTGTTGAAGTCTGCGTAAAACTAAACGATACTGTTCAGGAGGGGCAACTGCTCTTTGTGGTGGAGCAGGTGCAAAAGTGAAAATAAAAGCCATGACATTTTTGTGGTTCATAAAGGTTGAAACAGTGTCTATTAGATACCTGCAATTAATTTGTGGTGATTAATTGGCTTCTGATATGTTTTTATTAAACCCCGTATTTCTCTTTGATAATATACATGTGGAGGATTATTGACTCGGCATATTAAGCCACTGTGTCAGAAAATTCTGTCCTTCCAATAGATTTTCAAAGGTTTTTTTACATTTCGTGAATTGGCTGTCTCAACTTAGCTTTCATCTCATAAGCCGATGGGGGAGTTGATTGTTAAAGGCTCTAAGTTTTAAACTTGCTGACTTATTTTTTAGGAGGCGATAGGTTATGGATATTTCATTCTTAGAGGAAAGGGGAGTTTTAGTAACTTCCCTATCGGGGAGGATAGACGCTGTAACCTCTTCGGAATTAGAGAAGTCTCTGGTCGCAAAGATTGATGGAGGTGCGATCAAAATACTTATAGATTTGCAAGAGGTTGAATATGTTAGCAGTGCTGGTTTGAGGGTATTCTTGCTTGTTGCTAAGAGGCTCAATGCCTTAAAGGGAAAGGTATATTTCTGTTCCTTACAGAAGATGATAGAGGATGTGTTCAAGGTCTCAGGTTTTTATTCTCTCTTCAGTATATTCAAAGATAGGACAGAGGCATTGTCAAAGTTCTAATTATGATTGTAAGGGGCGCAAAGGAGTTTCCTTCACAGAAGGATTATCTGAGGGAGATGATTGGTTTCATTTCTGGTTTTGCACAGGATTGTGGTTTTTTGTCAGAGGATGTAAAGAAACTTGAACTTGCTTCGGAGGAGGCAATAGTAAATGTAATCAGTTATGCTTACAAGGACTCTTTAAAGGGGAATATACAGATTGATTGCGCCTTTGAAGACAATAGGATGTTAAGGGTTGATATTATTGATACGGGCTTGCCTTTTAATCCTTTAGAGGCTTCAGAACCTGATCTGACCGATAGTATTGAGGATAGGGCAATAGGTGGGCTTGGTATTTTCTTTATAAAAAACTTCATTGATGAGGTTGCTTATTACAGGAAGGATGATAGAAATATACTTTCGCTATTTTTGAAGAAAGCTAATGGGGTTTGATTTTAGCCCAGTGAATGTGTTATATAAACACCTTTGATTTTTGTTTATAACTCCATGCCCTTTGGAGAAAAAGAAGGGCTTAATATCCAGATGGAGGTCTGAATGAACTTTTATGAAACTGCTGTAATTCTCAATCCTAACCTTTCAGAAGAAGAAGTTAAGTCTGCATTAGAGAAGATAACAAACCTTGTTACCTCTAATGGTGGTGAAATGCTGCGTGTTGACAATTGGGGCAAGAGAAAGCTTGCCTACGAGCTTAATAAGCACAAGATAGGGTTATATATCTTTTTCCTATTTAGGGCGCCCTCTGAAACTATCAAGAAGATGGAAGGGTATTTCAAGGTTTATGACCTTGTTGTAAAATTCCTTGTCATAAGACTGACCCGACAGCAAATAGCAGCACTACCCAAAAACATCATTGGCGGAGATATGCCTGTAAGTCCTGAGGACATAACCCCAGTGGAGGGATATCAGAAGGATGTTTAACCGCGTAATTCTCATAGGCAGACTTACGAAAGACCCTGAGGTTAGATATGCACCCTCTGGACTACCGGTCACCTCTTTTGGACTTGCGGTGAATACAAGGTCTAAGCAGGGGGATGACTTTAAAGAAGAGGTCCTTTTCATCGACTGCGTTATCTTTGGCAAGCAGGCTGAGAGCAGTGGTCAGTATCTAAGCAAGGGGTCTCTAACGCTTATAGAGGGGAGACTAAGGGAAAGAAAATGGGAGTATGAGGGGCAGAAAAGGAGCAAAATTGAGGTTATAGCGAATAATGTACGTTTTCTTCAACGAAAAGAGGGTAGTGCCTCAGAACACATACATGATGATATTGTGCCGCCCGAAGAGATTACAAGAGAAGAACCCTTTTAATATTTTTAACTTTAAATAAGGAGACAGAGATGATTCAACATAAGCGCTTTCAGAGAAAGAAGTTTTGTAAATTTTGTGCCGATAAGGTCGCCTTTATTGATTATAAGGACCTTAAGGCCACAAGGGGGTACATAACTGAACGGGGCAAGATCTTGTCAAGAAAGATGACAGGAACCTGTTCGGTACATCAGAGAGAGCTCACAACGGCTATAAAAAGGGCAAGGAGCCTTGCACTGATTCCCTTCATGGAAAGGTAGCATGAGAATTCCCAAGAGTTGGATACCGGTTATAGCTAAAAACATCATCAATAACATTGAGAGAAAGAATCTTGCCCAAATTAGATGTAGCAAAGAGGATGCTATTGCTGAAACAGAAAGATTGTTGTTCGATGAGCTTTCTGTAGAGGACCGACTTAATGATGAGGTGAGAGAGCTATTGAAGAAGTATGAACCGGAGATTGAAAGGGGAAGGCTTGATTACAGAAAACTTTTTGATATGACCAGATTGAAACTTATAAAGGAAAGAAACATTATACTATGATGCTTTCCGATGAAAAGATACGTCATCTCACTCACTTTGTGTTCAATGGCCTTATGAATAAGGGTGTATTGATTCCAACGGAGGGTGAGGAAAAACTCAGGCGAGAGATAAAGAGAACCATAATTGACGAGGTGCGTTTGGGGGAAGATATAGATGTATCGGTCAGAAATAAGATAGATTCTTTGTCAAAGAGACCAGTTGAAGGTAGTGTGGAATGGGAAGTGTTGTATAAGAAGTACTTCAACGAAGAAGAATCCAGGAGGGGGAGAAGGTAGGCTTGTTCATTGCTGAGGCGTCAAGGTCTGAGGTCTTAAGAGAAAGGTCAATAGCCCAAAGGATTAGGAATTCTGCTTGGTGGAAGCAAAGGCTCTCTAAGGGTCGTTGTTATTATTGCGATAAGGTTGTGCCCTCAATGGAGCTTACTATGGATCATATAGTGCCTCTTATCAGGGGGGGTAAATCTGTAAAGAGTAATATTGTTCCAGCCTGCAAGGAATGTAACAATCGCAAAAAATACCTTTTGCCCATAGAATGGCAAGAATACCTTAATAGACTTGACTGTCAAGATGACTAATGTAGTCCCTCTGCCCTCCAGATAATATCTTGCTTATGATAGGGTTTCTTACCTTGTGGGTTCCTTGCGCTACTAACAGGGTTCAATATAAATAAGACATACTGAGGATTATCAGTCTTGTAAAGACTCCCCTCTTTGACTTTGGCTGTATCCATGGGCTGTGTTAGCCCCTTTGCGTTGTCCTTTGTGATTGCTCTTTTTCAACGGAAGTTCCCCCTGCAAAAGATTTCTCTGGTGTGTATGACTATCTGGAGTTATTTTATTTTACAGCCTGATGTCAGTTTTTCTTAATGGTTACAATTACCCTCCTGCATGGAGGCATATCTGGCATCCTGACCTTTTTGCAGCCTCTATTAACTCACTCATTGCCGACAAACATGAACCCTGCTCTATTACCCTTGCTATTACCTGCTACGGCCCCAGTTTCCCCTGCCTCGTCGTCCCTAATGTATCAGCTATCCCCAACTGCCGTGCCCTCTCATAAACCACCCATACTGTGCCTACCGATAACCCTTGTTATTGATACTGACAACTATGGGTATATAGGAGGTATATATGGGTTACAGGCAGGACATTTCAGATAGATGAAGAGAGGGTGAAGGAAGAAGCCCGTTATGACGGTAAGAGGATACTGATGACAAACACTGCAGATAAGGTAGCAGTGCAATATAAGCAGTTATGGATGGTAGAGCAGATATTTCGAACAGGGAAGAGGATACTGGGTATCAGTCCCATATACCACAAAGGTGATGAGGCTATAGGACTGTATGTGTTTTGTATTGTTCTGGCCTTTTGCCTATAAAGGAATTGCAGGATAGTATGGAGGCAATGGGATGGCAAGTACAGTGTGATAAAGGGTCTTGAAGATGTCAAAGAGATTCGTATAAAGACATTAAATAAAGAGGTCTTGCTTAGGACAGAATTAGAGGGAGAGGCAGGTAAGGTATTTCAGGCAGTAGGTGTAGTAAGGCCTCTTGCTGTAAGGATAATAAAGGACGGGGAGTTAGATACAGGAAGATAGAGGCATGTCTATAAAAGCAAGAAACCAAAATCATAGTGCCATGGCACTTTTATTGCCCTATAACTACCTGTTATTGCTACATTATTTTTTTATGGCTGTAGAAGATTGTGGAAATGAGTCTTGGAATTTGCCCTGAGTCATAATCATTTGCTATAAATTTGCACATTGAAACACACTGCTTTATGAAAGGGAAAGTTTTTAAGATACCGTTGTTTTATTGACAAGTTTTAAGTGTAACTGTTATAAAAGAGAGCCTTGAAATTCTAAGTAAAGTAAACCCACAGAAGGAGGTAACAGGATGAAGCTTGGGGTGTTTTTCAGTGACTTCAAAGGGGGAGGGGATGTCATGACCAGACTTTCTGCCGACAAGTTAGGCATTATACTTGTTGGAAATGGGGTCTATCATGCCACTGTAAAGGAAAATGGTAAGGGTTCACCGCTCCTTGAAAAGAACGCAGCCTTTTATGTGCTTACAGAGGATCTCGAAACAAGGGGTTTTACAGTTGACAAGGTTGACAGTAGGGTCAAGGCAGTAACTTATGACGATATTGTGGACCTTATTTTTAATGATTACGAAAAGATAATCTGGTTATAAGAAAGGAGGAGGTAATGGCAAAACTAACAGTTGGTTCTTTTGCATCCCTTGTGGGTTCGCTATCACTGGATTTTGCAGTAAAATTATGTCAGGCTGCTGTTAAGAAGGGACACAATGTTGACTTATGGTTGTCAGGCAATGCAACAATGCTCTCAAAGAAGGGGCAAAAATCCTTTCGTGACTACTCTGCCTTACAAAAGACTATAGAAGAGTTATTGGCCACTGGCAGATTTCAGATGACTGCCTGTGAGGCCTGTGCTGAGGCAAGGGGCTATCATAAAGAAGACACATTAGAAGGCGTAAAGAGGCATAGCATGGACTGGTATCTTGCAAGCTGCTTCAGAGCTGACAGAGTACTCTTGATTGGAGGTGACTAATATGGAAAAAAAGACACTGGGATTTATTGTAAGGAGTCTACCCTATAAGACTGAGGCATCTAGACTGGCACTTACGCATTCAATAGCAAGCCAGAGCGTAGATATATATCTTGAAGACGGTCAGACGGTGGAACCCATAGTATGTTTTATTGGTGACGGGGTGTTGAATTGTCTGAAAAATCAAGAGGCCATGAAACACTATGGCGATACGAGCATAGGCATGCACATGGAGAATGCCTTATTGGTGGACCTTAAGGTGTACATTTGCAAGGAAGATGTTGAGAGATTTGGCCTTACAGAGGCTGATTTGATAATGGATGCAGAGAAGCTTGGCGGAGACATGAAGGCTGAGATAGTGCCCTATGCATCGATACAAAAGCTCATGAATGAGGCAGATCACCTGCAGTTTTTCTAACTCTATAAAATCAAGGAGGAATCAATTAATGGCAGACTTAAAATCACAAACACCGACAGAAACGCTTGATGTATTAGGTAGGGTATGTCCTTATCCATTGGTATTGACAAAAAAGCAGCTTGAGAAGATGCCTTCTGGAGGGATATTGAAGATCTTAACTGATGCCCCTGCATCGGCTGAGGATTCAATACCAAGATATGCCGAAAAGCAAGGCTATGAGTTTGAGTCCGTTAAGCTTGAGGATAAGGGTATGTGGGAGTTGTATGTAAAGAAGAGCTAATCACTGTCTTTCTTTTTTTATTGATAGGTTGGGGAGTCTTAGGACTCCCCTTTTTTTATATGCTATATCCAAATCCCAAATGAACCTGTCATGAAAAAGCCCGTTTAAAGACTTCCTCCTTCGATAAAAAACAGGTTGTCCTGCATAAAGGTCACTTTAGCATCTTGAGACTCATTAATGCCCAGCTACGGTAAGATGTGGAAAGATGGCGAGGTCCTGCGGCACATAAGAAAATCCCCTCTCATGCACAGGCACATTTGTGATGTCTCTTCCGTCGAGCCTAATCGTTCCTTTTTTAATCTTTCTTAAACCAAGAACTGCCTCAAGGAGGGTAGTCTTGCCGCATCCTGTAGGACCAATCAGACAATGACATGAGCCTGTCTGTACCTCTAAGGATACATCTTTCAGAGAGAATTCTTTTGTGTGAACCGAAAGGCCGCTTGCCTCTATCATGAAACCGCTCCTTTTTTGTCAGTAGCCTTACGCCATAAAGGGTCATAAAGCCTATCGCAACGAGGATAAGGATAAGAACAACCGTCCCTTCAATGTGGGCAGTGGAAAGTCTCATAAAGATGGCAATGGGAAGTGTCTCTGTCTTCATAGCCATAGAGCCTGCTATCGTGATGGTAGCGCCGAACTCTCCGATTGCCTTTGCCCAAGCAAGAACAGATGCGGCTATAATACCGTTTTTACAAAGCGGAAGGGTTACCGTCAAAAAGGCCTTCAAAGGAGAAGCGCCTATCGAGCGCGCAACATCTTCGTATCTATGCGGGATTTCGTCCATTGCCGCCTTGATAAGCCTTGCTGAAACCCCAGCGGTAGTTATGAATTGGGCAAGGATTATACCGTATGTGGTAAACACGAATTGTGCGTAATTATCCTGAATCCATAGGCCGAGAGGATTATTGAAAAATATTGAGAGCATTGCACCGAGCGCGGCGGGAGACACTATCATCGGGAGCTCTAAAATGGTATCTATAATATGCCTGCCTCTGAAATCAAACCTTGAAAGGGCATAGGCAGATGGCAGGGCAATTACAAGAGACAGCAAAGTCGCAATCGTGGCGGCAATAAGGCTTATCTTAATGGAATAGAACGTTCTTTCTGACATAAGGGCCTCTAAAAATAGAGACCCTTTCCAGAAATAAAACAGTGAAAGCACCAGCCCAGCATAAAGGGCAAAGATCGAAGCCGCAAAAAATATTGAAAGCCTTTTGAAGGTCATTTCTTAATCCATTCCTTACTCAACAGAGGAGAGCCACCGAGAACTGCTTTCTTTCCGGCAAAAGCAAAGGCGTCTTTTTCGGAACTGAGATAACCATATTTCTTAAAAACACTTTGGCCGTTTACCGATAGCATAAATTCTATAAATTTCATAGCCTCTTCATTGTTAACCGTATATGTGATAACTCCTGCCTGTCTCACGCCTAAGCGAATAATCTCTTTGCTGTTGAACCTACCTATAAATAATTCTCCTCCCCTGCAATCCAATCCGCAGGGAAGGAGACAGGAGGGTAAGAATGGGCTGCGAATATAGAGATTATGCTGAAACATACATAAAATCTCTTATTTCTTAAGCCATTCCTTCGGCACGACATATTCTCCGCCAACTGGCTTTTTTTCTCTCCTATCCATGCAATTGACTCATCAGGAGTCATGAAATAATGGTATTTTTTATAAATTGCCTAGCCTTCCTCAGACAGCAGAAAATCTATAAACCTCTGTGCAAGCTCCCTTTTTTGGGTAAACTTGGATATGGCTATGGGAATATAGCCGATAGGTGAGATCTCGGATTTTTTAAGGGGGATTGCCTCTATCCTTTCAGGATCCCAGTAATGAAAGACCATCAGCCTCTGTTCTGCAGAAGCTATATTGACACACATAATGGCGCCTCCCAATAACATCACAATTAAACTAAATATCCTTTTACCCATGTGACAATCTCCTTTTTTCGTTATGTTTATTTAACTATAACGCTATCTAAAAAAATTAAGACCCAAATCCAGCGATAGGGATGGGTCTCTGAAGTGAATAGTGAAGTTTTGGTAACAGTTCTTTGCGACTATAGCGTTAAACATCCGCAAATGTTTGAACCCTAAGGGTGAGTTTTGCGGCTGTAGCGGAAGGAGCATTAGAACTGTCAAAAAAGAGCCTCTGAACGAAAGAGACTTATCCTTATCGCTGTATCAAGGTTAAAATCTAAATTCTCTCACCTCCTTTTTTAAAAACTCTCCAAACTTCTCATAAAGCTCCCAGAATGCCTCAATTGCCCTTTCCCCGGCCTCTGTAAGCTGAGCGCCGCCTCCCCCTTTACCGCCAGTGACGGTTTCAACAAGGGGCGTATTTGCCTGTTTGTTCATGGACTCCACAAGCTCCCATGCGGCGCGGTATGACATTTCCATTGACCTCGCAGCCTCTGAGATAGAACCGTACTGTTTAATTCTTTCAAGAAGCACGACCCTGCCATATCCTAAGAAGGTCCCATCCCTTCCTTCAACCCATATCCTTCCCCTCAATTCGTAACCATTCCTCTTTTTGCCCGAGACCTTGCAGGCACGATGGGCATGTTTTGGTTTATGCTTCCCCACAGGACATTTCTTTTCCATGCCGTAATAGTCAATGAGTGGGGTCAGGTCTTGAAATATAAGGTAAAATTCTGATACGGTCAATCCAAAGGGCAAGACCATTAAGGATAGAATATATAAGGGCAATATATCCTGTAACATAATGAAGGCATGGAGCAGCTATCTTGGCACAGTGGGCATTGAGGGTGTGCCTGAGTATTTAACAGTTGACTGGATACTTGGCCAATTTGGAGGTATATGTAATGAGGCACAGGAGGATTATAGGGCTTTTGTAAGGGCTGGGTTTGTAGAAGGGAGTCCATGGAAGAATCTGAGGGGGCAGATCCTGCTTGGCAGTGAAGGATTTACTGAAGAGCTCAGGGAGTTATTATCAGAGAGAGAAGAGACAAAAGAGATACCAAAGGTGCAAAGGTATATAGGCAGACCGAATATAGATGCAATACTTAACAAAGAGGGGATGAAGGACAGGGAGACAAGGAATAGACAAATACACAAGGCAATAGTATTATACGGATATACACAAAGGGAGGTTGCAGAATATCTCGGGCTACATTACAAGCAGGGCATTAAGGGAGGTTGAACTTAAAAACTGACATTTCAAGGCCTGCCCCCCATATGCCATTGTGAAAAAAAAGATAGATTACTTTAGTATATAATTAATAAACCAGTTAGGCGGTATCTTCTAATCATAATGTCCTACTTAAGAAAGGAATAGCGAATGCCACTAATGATCTTATTCGCTGTGTTATTTTTGTTGATATTACCAAGTCACCTGTCTGCCCAATCTTATTTAAAGACCCTTGAGCGAGAGTATTACGAGCTGGACTACAGGATCAGGGAGTGGGATAGGATCAGACAGCAAAGCGGCAAGGTGGTTATACCAGAGAACTTCCAGAGGGATCTTGCAAGGTGGAATCAACTCTCTGCTCAACTTGCAGTGGCAAGGGCAAAACAGTCTGCTGATGCAGGGGCAGAAGAAAATACAAAGAATGTGCTTGTGGAATTAATTAAACACGACAAGACAACGGAATATGCCCTTGATGCCATTGACAAGACCATTGAGACCCTCAAGGCTGAGCAGGAGTTTTATAAAAACTGGGAGCGTGAGGCATCCCTTGACACAGGCATTGCCTCTACCCTATACGGACAGGACAGGAAGCGGTTTCAAAGGCTTAAAGATGAGGCTGTAAGAAGACAGCGTGAGATAAGAGATCAGATCAATTCTCTCGAGAAAAAACAGGACTACCTTAGGAACTTTAAATTATCAGTTAAGGGCATCCTGTCAGCAAAGGAGATTTATGGGGCCTATGAGGAAGGAGACTTTTTCTCTGCCGCTGAGAAGACCATAGATATGGGGTCAGATATAGCCGAGAAGGTCTATGACAAAGAGACCTTTGAAGAGGTATCAGGTAGGCTTGAGAGTGCTAAGGGTTTTTTAGATGTGGGCAATAAGATATATCAGGGCAACTATCTTGATGCCTCCATTACTGCTGGTAAAACTATTGATAGTCTTTTGACTGATTATCAGAAGGAATACGACAGGGAAAACAAGACCCTCCAGCTCTTTATGGAGACCGATTTTGTTGACAAATCCCTTAAGGAAAATGCCCTCCAGATAATAAATATCTCCAATGAAGGGAAGTCTAAGACAGAGCAGCTCGTGGATTTTAAGAAGAGGGTCAAGTATGTAAACGAGCGACTTAAAAAGTTTAAAAAATACTATGGATATTACAAGATACTCACAGGACAGATTGCAGAGTATGAGAGGATTGCCTCTATGCCAGGCAGGTCAGAGAATACTACAAGGCTGATTTTTGGCATGTCAAAATTGGGAGATGCCTTTAACATGATTGCCGATGCTCTGCCACCTGGTTTAAAAGAGACCCTTGGAGAGTTTTTATCTTTTTATGCAGAGGCCCTAAAACTTGGCGAGAGTATAGACAAAATAGCAAGAGAGTGGTTTGAAAAGAGAGAGGCCTGTCTCAATATTTACGGACAGAACATACACAATTCCTATGCCCTAAAGGTGATTGAGGAGAAATGGGGACGAGATGACCTTTGTATAAGACCAGCCCCTGAATTTAAGCAGTCCCAGCTTGCCCTATATTTTGATGACAATATTGGTCAGACCCATCATCCCATAAGGTACTTCTTCATGCCCAATCTATCCTTAGAACCAATTGGTTTGACTCAGGAGCAGTACAGCAAGATTGTAAAAATTGCCTCTGACTACAGCGCCTATGCCTCTTTTGTGGCATCTTCATACAGGCTCACAAAGGAGGACCTCAGGGATATAATAACTGCAATTCAGACAAACAGGGATTCCTTTACCATCAATGACGGCTATTTCAGGGATACTACCTTTAAGATTAGCCAGCTATCAAAGGACACACAGGCCCTCTTCCATATAAAGGCATCCCTTGGGGAAGAACTTACAGTAAAGAATCATAGAAACATGATTGACGACTGGTATAGGTTCATTGATTCAACGGAATTCACAGAGAGGCTCTGCAGGTTTAATCTCTATGACAACAATAAAACCATGCACAGGATGTTTGTGAACTATCTAAAGAATCCTGATATCTTTGAGGATTTCATAGTTCGGCAAAAGCTTACCAATCCTGCCTCCGACTGTAAGATTGAGGTGATCATAAGTGGCGATAAAGAGACTGTTGTAAATAAACCTGCCTCTGCTGTGGCAACGGTCAAGAATGCCAGAGATGCCTTCAGGTATGAATGGCTTAACGAGGCAGATAATTCAGTCCTCTCATCGTCACATGTTGTAAAGGTAATGGCAGCTCAAGAGGGGACATACCGATTAAGATTCAACCTCTATGTAAAATCTCATAAATCAGAGATAAGGCTTTTCTCATTGCCCTATCAGGTAATTGTGAAGCCAGACCCAGACACAAAAGAATGTTCATATCAATACTCACAGTGGGGTGAGTGTAGCGCTGAAACAAGAACTCAGAGAAGAACTGTGATATCGAGGTCTCCTGAAAGATGCGTTGAAAAGACAACCCCTGTCCTTGAGCAACCCTGCGTGCCCACCACAAAGGAACCCGAATCATGCACCTATCAATACTCACAGTGGGGCGCCTGCGATAGCGATACAAAAAGGCAGACAAGGACGGTGTTATCAAAATCCCCTGCGGATTGTGTGGAAAAAGAAAGGCCTGTGCTGGAGCAACCCTGCGTGCCCACAGAGAAGGATTTCCCCGCATGCAGTTACGAGTATTCTGACTGGGGTG
>CALEDV010000066.1 GCA_937949555.1 uncultured bacterium
CCGTGTTTCTTTCTGAAACGGGACTGAAACTTCTCAATAATCTCAAGGGTCTGCAGGGCAATATTTTTATCAAAACCTATAAGCTTCTTTCTCCTGTGGGCAGTTAGTCCCACGGGCACCACAGCAATTGATGATACATAGGGATAGAACCTATAAAGATCTGATATGGTCTTCTGGAGGGTAGCGTTATCGTTTATGTTTGGACACACTACAATCTGTGCATGCATCTTTATTCTGTGTTTTGCAAGATATCCTATTTCCTGAAGGACCGAAGGGGCTTTTTTGTTGCCGAGCAGATAATTCCTCTTATCCCTATCGGTTGCGTGAACAGAAATATACAGTGGGCTGAGCCTTTGGCTGACTATCCGTTTTTTGTCCTCCTCTGAAAGGTTAGTGAGGGTTATATAGCTGCCATATAGAAAAGACATGCGATAGTCTTCATCCTTTAGATAGAGACTCTTCCTCAGGCCCTTAGGCAGTTGGGATACAAAACAGAACAGACAGTTGTTTCTGCAGGACTTTACCTTAAAAGGCTTGAAGGACAATTCAGTGGTCAGTGTATTTGGACTATCGGAAGGCAAGGAGATAAGTACCCTCTGGTTTCCCCTAATTACCTCTACCTCAGAAGCCCCCCCTTCCTGTCCATAATAAAGCACATCTATTATATCTCTTACCTTGTTCCCATCGATCGAAATGAGTCTATCTCCACCTTTGAATCCTGCCTTCTCAGCCAAAGACCCTGGCCTTACCCAATCGATCTCTGTACCCTTAGGACTTGCCATTCTGATCCCTCAAGGCCCTGTAGATGTATTGTATCCCAGACATTATCGTTACCAGACCTACAAAGATGTATACTTCATTTGGCACCTTAGGCACCATACTGAAGTTTACATAGACCAGTGTATATGCAATGAGCACAAACTGAGAGGCAATAGCGACCTTTCCCGTACTTGCCACCTCTACCTTTGTGATGCCCTGTATGATGTACAGAAGTATCCAGCCGAGCACTATGATGATGTCTCTGCTTATGACTATAACGGCCAGCCACAGGGGTATCCACTTCAGGTAGGCAAAGATGATAAAAGATGTCATAAGGATAGACTTGTCAGCCAATGGGTCGAGAAATGCCCCAAGGGGTGTCTTTTGCCCGGTCCTTCTGGCGATCATGCCATCTAAAAAGTCCGTCACAGTGGCAATCACAAAGAGGGTAATGGCATATTGATACCTGTCGTAAACGAGGGCCATCACAAAGACTGGGACAATTACAATCCTCATCATTGTGAGGGTATTGGGGATATTGAGGACTCTCATGGTATATTCAAGGGCAGAGAGGCATCCCTAAGGGTTACTCCAAGTGACTTATACCTTATCTTATGATCATAGATGTCTTTGCCCATCATCAGGTCGTAGAGCAGCTCACAGTGGGTGGTTTCGAGACTTAAATTCAAGCCCTTAGAGGCCTTCATGGCCTCTTTGATCATCCTTAGGGCCTCTTTCTTATGCCCCTGCATAAAGGTCATCTCAGCGCCTGTGAGTTGACAGTATACAATGCCTCGTAGGTCGCCTGTCTTTTTGAAGTTTGCCTCTGCCTTTGTCAGCAACACCTCAGCCTTGTCGTAGGAACCCAACAGCTTATGCATATTGGCCATGCCCCACAAGGTGTAGGAGTAACTCACTATATCCCCAATAGACTCATAGAGGTCCGATGCCTTCTTGAATTGAGCCTCTGCATGTTTAAACTCCCT
Source organism: uncultured bacterium (assembly GCA_937949555.1). Taxonomy (GTDB): domain Bacteria; phylum Nitrospirota; class Thermodesulfovibrionia; order Thermodesulfovibrionales; family Dissulfurispiraceae; genus DUZI01. The sequence continues at coordinate 1,746 of CALEDV010000066.1, forward strand.
CTGTATCCTATAGGCATTTCCAAGACCGCAGTGAGAATAGGCCTTGCCAAAGGTGTCCTTTATAGACCTGAAGATCCTGTTCGCTTGCTCATAGTAGTGGAAAGACCTATCAGGCTCCCCTGCCACCCTCGTGCACCCGCCAAGACCACAGAGGCAGTATGCTGTTGCTTGATTAAAACCTATATCATCGAAAATATTTTTTGCTTTTTTATAGCAACCTATAGCCTTTTTTATCTCTCCAGCCACACGCCATATAGCCCCCTCTGCCCAGATTGCATAGGCGAGCCCTTTGGTATCTTTCTCTATTTTATAAATTGCCTTTGCATGCCCTATATATTTTAATGCCTCTTTCCACCTGCAAAGCCCCTTAAGAGAGAGGCTTAGTCCTGTGATGCAATCTGCTGTTGTTAAGGTTTTACCCTCAGCTTCTGCTATATCAAGGGCATCCTCGTAAAGGTCTATAGATTTTACGAAGTCCCCTGTAAGCCTTGCCGCATGGGCAGCCCCAAGGGATGTATCAAGTACAGCATCTATATCGTATCCTGCAGATGCTATATCCTTTGCCCTAAGATATATCTTAAGGGATTCATGGAATCTTGATTTAGCCCTGTTATCCTCAGCCTTCTTGATAAGTCCTTTTAATGAAGCAGACTCATTTTTCATCTAATTTGTCCCGTAACTTTTCCATGAGGGCTCTGTAATCTGAAGCGCCAAAGAAGGCAGATCCCATCACAAGCACATCGGCCCCTGCAGAGACTATGGTCCTTGCGTTATCCAATTTTACTCCGCCGTCAACCTGAATAAGGGTCTTAAGTCCTCTGGTCTTTATCATATCTCTCAAGAGGGCGATCTTTGGGACCATGGCAGGGATAAAATCCTGTCCGCCAAATCCCGGATTTACAGACATAAGCAACACCATATCCAGATCACCGATGATGTAGTCAAGCACATTCACCGGCGTTGCTGGATTCAGGGATACACCTGCCTTTATACCCCTTTCCTTGATACTCTGTATCAACCTGTGCAGGTGGAATGTTGCCTCCGAGTGAACTGTTATATAGTCAGCCCCAGCCTCATAGAAGGCGTCAATGAAATTCTCGGGTTTCTCTATCATGAGATGCACATCTAAGACAAGCCCTGTTATTTTTCTTATACCCTTTACCATAGCTGGTCCTATTGTTATGTTTGGCACAAAGTGACCGTCCATTATGTCAATATGTAGCCACTCTGCGCCTGCCTGCTCTGCAGCCCTTATCTCCTCGCCAAGTCTCATGGAATCAGCGGAAAGTATTGAAGGGGCAATAAGTGTCATTTAACCTCCTATATGCACCGAAGCATTGTCAAAAGTTGTTTTCCCTCCCCCTCAATGGGAAAGGGTTCTCTTATATTTCAATACATTTTAAAATACCTAAATTGCCGATAGAAAAAAGGGTGAGTGTGCCGAATAGGCTTTATTGCGACACCTATTTGCAAGAACTCTTACACCCTAAAAACGATGCAAAGGCATTCACCCAAGGGCAACCTAAGACCAAGGCCCTTTTTAGATAGTTTTGTGGCAGTATAAAGGCCTTGAGGCATACCCCCTTTTTTGTTATAAATTCCTATCGCCAATTTTGGGAAAATAGTTTTTCATGAAGCCCTTGACATTACCACCCTGATGAATTAGGGCTTCAGATTAATACTTATAGAGTTATCTGTAGCTTTGAAGAACCTGCATAACCTATTCATAACAAATACAAGGCAGTCCTATTGACCCTCTGGATTGCCAATGCTCACAATTAAACTAAAGGTATCCCCACCCTTTTCATGGGGTTCAGGTCTTTGGGCGATAACTATATTGCTCACAATTGAGCTGTGGGAGACAAATATGGTCTTTGTTATTCTAATGCCCTTTTCTTTGAGCATTTGATCTGCGGTCTCTAGGGTTTGCCCCACCACATCGGGCACATATCTTATTCTAGGTCCCTTGCTGATCATCACCCCAATCTCTCTGCCCTCTTTTACTGTGCCGCCAGCAGGAATCTGCTGCCACATAATACTTCCCTGAGGTATGTTTGAGTCAAAATCTTCACCCTCAAGTCGAATATACAACCCATTCTTTCTGAGGATGGAGCCTGCATCAACCATGCTGGTGCCCCTTAATTCTGGAACGGTCACAGTCTTACTATGGCTTAGTAAGGTGAAGGTTACATGACCAGAGATGAGCCCAAACACGATAACAGCTATAACATAAAGGGGTATTTTTATAAATCCTGTCATTGGTCTCTTTTGATTAGCGCTGCAAAGAATCCATCCATATTGTGTTGGTGTGGATAGGTCCTATAGAAAGAGTGCCCTGCGCTGTCTTTTTCAATAAACATACTAAAGCTGCCAATTGGACTCACTATATTACTAAAAGAATCCCTTTTTTGTAAAAACCAATCTATCACCTCTTCCCCCTCCTCCTTTTCTGTGGAACAGACAGAGTAAAGGAGGATACCGCCAGGCTTAAGAAAGCCAGATAACACCTCAAGCATCTCCTTCTGCCTTTCTTGAAATCTCTTTAGTGCGTCCGCCTTATTATGCCTATAGCGCACATCGGGATTGCGTCTAATAACCCCTAAGCAGGAGCAGGGTGCATCAAGCAATATACGGTCAAATCCTCCAGTTGGTATATTTACATGCCTCTTTAACTCCCTCACATCTGCATGTATTGGTATTATGGACTTCAATGATAGACGGCTTATGTTGTCCCTTAATAATTCAAATCTCCTTCTATTGATCTCCACAGCATATATAGAACCAGTATCATTCATCAGCGTTGCAAGATGGGCTGCCTTGCCGCCAGGAGAGGAGCAGGCGTCGAGCACACACATGCCTGGTTGGGGATTCAAAAGTAAAGATACCATCTGAGAGGCTTCGTCTTGTATAACAAAATCTGCCCCTAAGAACTCTGAAAGTGTGTGAAAGGCAGGGGGGGCTTCTATTAGGATACAATGCGGGCAGTATTGTGAAATATGGTGCTTGATATCCCTTTCTTGCATTCTCTTTAGGGCAAAGTCCAACTGTTGTTCATCGGTAAACCTTAAAGCTATCTGAGGTTTTTCGTTATTCTTACAGGCAAGGGCACGGGTTTGCTCAATACCAAATCTATCAGCCCATCTTTTTATAAGCCAGATAGGATGAGAGGTTTCAACGGATATCCTTTCAATGGGATTGGATATGCTGGAGGTGTTTAATTGGTCAAGCCCCCTAAGGAGATTCCTTAAAACAGCATTAACAAAAGAAGGCTTCCCTTTGTGGTGCTTTTCAAGCTGTACAGACTCAAATACCGCAGCCCTTTCAGGGATGCGCATAAATATAATCTGATATGCAGCCATTCGGAGATTGGTTATTGTATCCTCAGATAGTGGCTTTTTGTTTCTTATAAAATGGTCAAGGAGCCAGTCAATGTAGCCTCTATTTCTGAGCACGCCGTAAACAATGTCCATAATAAAGGCTCTATCTCTATAATCAAGGCCATCACAGTGCAATGTTAGGGCTTCCTTAGCCTTGAGGCCCTCCTCTGACATGGTCTCTTTAAGGGTTTTTAATGCCCTACGCCTTGGAGAGCCAAGGGCTATTGATTCAGCGTCTCCCAAAGAACTCCACCGCCTCTATTACCTTCTGAATATCAACTATGGTATTAAAGCATGGTCCCTCTGGCCTTTGATTGTATATCCCTAAGACAGGCATGGGGAAGGAATCAACAATGCCGCTGCTTAAATCCCTCTCACAGGCCACTGCCACTACTGCCTCAGGCTGAAATTCCTTAACAATCTTCCTTGCCATACTACCGCCAGTGGCTATGAAAAGCCTCAATCCAAATCTCTCTGAGAGGTCTATCAGGCTGCTAACTCCACACCTCCCACAACGTTTACAGTTAAAGATGTTATTGGTGACTCTGATGTTGCAGTCGCTTATTTGCAGACAGTGGGGAATCAGTATTAGTATTCGCTTTGTTTTTATCCCCTCAGCCTTGACAAGCCAATTATTTATTTCTACAAGAGCTATCTGTAACCTCTCCTTTAAGGGCTTATATATACCCCCAAGTAGCATCAACAGTGGATAGATAATCTTCAGGGTGATTGCCCTAAGAAAAGTAATCATATTTAGGTCTAATAGTCCTACCTGCTAAAAAGTCACGGCACAACATCCTCTTTCTGCCCTCGGGCTGGAGCTCTTCAATAGCAAGCATTCCCTTGCCAGAGCCTACTACAAGTCTTCCTTCAGAGAGGGACTCTATTCTTCCAGGCATCCCTTCTCCTTCGATTGCCCTTGCACAAAAGAGTTTTATCCTCTCATTGCCAAGATAGGTGTATGCGTTTGGCCATATATAAAGACCCCTGACAAGATTAAATATATCCCTTGCAGGATCTTGCCAGTTTATCCTTCCCTGTTCCTTAGTAATAGGGGGAGCATAGGTTACATTGCCCTTCTGAGGGGTTGCAGTTATACTGCCTTGTCTAAGACCGTTAATTGTTTTAAGTAAAAGCGCAGACCCTATAGCAGAAAGTCTGTCGCTGAGGGTCTTGGCATTGTCATGCTCGTAAATAGGGGTTGTTTCCTGCAGTAGGATATTGCCTGTATCCATACCTGCATCCATATGCATGGTAGTAATCCCCGTTAAAGGCTCTCCCTTTATAAGTGACCACTGTATAGGCGCAGCACCCCTAAACTTTGGCAGCAATGAGCCATGGACATTGATGGCGCCCCTTGCAGGTATGTCTAATATGCCCTGAGGGAGTATCTTGCCATAGGCAACGACTATCAGAAACTCAGGCCTCTCCCTGGAGATAAAGTCAGACACTGCTGGGTCCCTGAGGGATTCGGGCTGTAGCAAGGGCAGGTTGTTCCTTAGGGCAAACTCCTTTACTGGGCTATAAATCAACTTCCTGCCTCTGCCCTGCAAACGGTCAGGTTGGGTAACTATTAATGATACATTCTCGCCGGCAGCGATTAATCCTTCCAGCGAGGGTGCTGCAAAAGAGGGGGTGCCAAAGAATACTATTGCCATGACAGGGTTACTAATCCTTTTGATTCATCTTCTTGAGGTATCTCTTTCGCAAAAACTCCCTTTTTATAGAACTCACTCGGTCAAAGAGGACTATTCCATCAAGGTGGTCCATCTCATGTTGTATAGCCCTTGATAGAAGTCCAGAGGCAGTGATTTCAGTAGGTTTGCCTTCCCTATCAACACCTCTTACCACAATATCCATTGGTCTTTTTACCTTTACGGTGCAGCCAGGAAGGCTCAGACAACCTTCTTCTGAATCCTCGGGATTATCACAGAATACAATCTCGGGATTGAGGAGCACCAAAAGGGGATAGGATTGTTCTTTAGAGGAGATATCAACAACAAAAATCCTCTTTAAAACTCCCACCTGATTTGCAGCAAGACCAATGCCAGGTGCCTCATACATGGTGTGAATCATATTGTCGATCAGTGACTGCAAGGCTCCATCAATATTTTGAATCTTCTCAGCCTTCTGGCTCAAAACCTTTTCTGGGTATGTGTATATCTTTAGGAGTGGCATTGTGTCTCAAGTTAGGGCGATGGAATTGACATCAAATCAGAAATAACAACAGAGTGCAGTAGGTGTATTTAACAAACATATCATCCCCTTACCCTCGTTGTTCTCTTATTTGTATTGCCCTTTGCAATCTTAATGGCCCAGCAAATGTCTTATAATACAACGTTATATCCTTTCATAAAACCTTTCAAAAAGGTACATCGCATCGTTGGGTCCTGGCCCTGCTTCAGGGTGATATTGAACAGAAAACAAAGGCAAATCCTTATGCTCCATACCTTCTTCTGAGCCGTCAAAGAGGTTTTTATGGGTAAGCCTGACTTGACCCTTGAGGCTCTTTATATCTACGCAATAATTATGATTCTGAGAGGTGATGTGCACAGTCCTCCTGTCCATGTCCATAACAGGATGGTTGCCTCCGTGGTGGCCAAATTTGAGCTTGTATGTATCGCCGCCAAGTGCCAATCCAAGTATCTGATGACCAAGGCATATACCGAAAAGGGGAATCTTGCCCAATAGCCTCTTTGTGTTATCAATGCCCCTTATAACGGTCTTAGGGTCTCCTGGCCCGTTACTCAAAAGCACCCCCTGGGGCTTCATCTCCAATACTTCCTCGGCTGTCATTGAAGGAGGTACTACGGTAACATCGAATCCAACATTTACAAGGTTGCGGAGTATATTTAGCTTTACACCAAAATCATATACTACTACCCTCTTGTGGGTTTCTCTAATGGGTTTTATGCCCCAGAGAGGTTCTTTCCATTGATATGCCTTGGGTGTAGAGACCTGGGCAGTGAGGTCAAAACTTGATATGTCAGGGAAGTCGCCAACTTTATTGAGAAGGCTCTTGGGATCTAAATCTATTGATGAGATGATACCCTTTTGAGCCCCATAATTTCTAAGTCTCCTTGTCAATGCCCTTGTGTCAATTCCTTCGATAGCAACCACACCATTTTCTCTTAGGTATTCATCAAGGGATTTATTGCTCCTCCAGTTGCTTGGATAGGGACAGGATTCTCTTACTATAAAGCCCTCTGCCTTTATGCCGCCTCTTGACTCTATATCCTCATGGTTAATCCCATAGTTACCCATCTGTGTGTAGGTCATAGTAACAATCTGTCCCTTGTATGAAGGATCTGTCAAGATCTCCTGGTAACCGGTCATAGAGGTGTTAAACACAACCTCTCCTATGGTCTCCCCTGAGGCGCCTAGTCTTATGCCTTCAAATACAGCACCGTCAGCAAGCACAAGTAAAGCCTTGTCCATGTAGTCTCCTGTTGTGATTTCTATTTTAATTGTTGCAGATTTTTATAAATCGCTCATCACTGCGTAGGCTGTTGAAGTCCTCACTATTTTTTGCCCTTACCCTGTATTTTTGTTCGAGCTCTATTGCCTTTTGCAGAGAATCTAATGCCTGTTCTCTGTCTCCACCTATGCAATGTACTACAGCTTTGTTATACCAAGCCTTTGCATAGGACCTGTTTAGTTTTAATGTGTTTTCAAAGGACAACAGTGCCTGTTCGTAGTTCTTGAGATACAGGTTAGCAAGACCTCTACCAAACCATGCCTTATAGTTGTCCTTGTTTAAGGCAATGACAAAGTCAAAGGACACTATCGCCTCCTCATGAAGTCCAAGATAACTTAGCGCAATAGATTTGCCATACCACGCCTCCTCATCTCCAGGCTTGATGGATATCGCCTGCTCGTAGGACCTATAAGCCTCTTCATGTCTGCTTAAGCAGCTCAAGGCAATGCCTTTGCCCTGCCAAGGCCTTTCATCTTGGGGATTTATAGCTATTGCCCTGTCAAAGGATAGCAAGGCCTCATCAAATCTCTCCTGAGCACTCAATAACAACCCCTTTTCATACCACACATCATAAAGTAGGGGATTCAACTCAAGGGCTTTGTCCATACATTTTAAACCTTCTTCTAAATCTCCTTCTTTATCGCAAAGGATTATCCCCTTTCCGAACAATGCCTCTGTGCTGTCGGGCATTAACTGTAAGGCCTTGGTGAAATAGGCAATGGCATCCTCATATTTTTCCTTTTCCATGAGGACAACTGCCTTGTTGTTCCATGCCTTGCTATTATACTGATTGGCTTGAAGTGCCTTGTCAAAACACTCAAGGGCTTTATCAAACAATCGGCTTCGATAATAAAAGCAGCCAAGGGAGAGATACTGCTCTGGCTTAAAGACCTTTGTCATATAGGTGTTGTCTATCTCCTCCATTTTGGAGTCAATGTAATGGAGTAAACTTTTATTATAGTTATATGATGTCCGTTCCAGTGAACGGGGGGTGAGGGATGTCTCCACAGCTCCAGCGTATTGTAAAAGCTCATCAACCCTATCACGGATATCCAAAGTAGTTATCCCTTGGTCTTTGAATCCCTCAAGAAATTCTATGATCTCCAACTCTGGCATAAGGGTATATATAAGTTTGAGTCTCTGTTGGATGTTTACAATGGAGCCCTTAATGAGAGTCTCAGTATCTTCTGTGGCAGCAGCGCAGTTTTGTTGACTCGCAGGTATCTTTACATCAGAAGAGACACTTTGAAGTTCCTCTCCCTGCTGTTGTTCTTTCTCCTCGGTTAATTGTTGTTCTGCTGTTGCTGTCTGTTTATAGGGTGTGCTTTCCTGTTCTTCCTGAGGTTCATTGTTTGATATTTGGGACAATTCTATTTTTGTTTCGGGAACTACTATTTTAGCCTTTGCCCGCTTCTTTGTTCGGAACATGATCTTTATAAGTAGGACGATTAAGAGCAGAGCTGCCCCAAGGATGAGCATATATGCAGGCACCCCAAAGCCAGCTATATTGATGGTTATTTCCATCCAGTGCATTTCAGGCAGGTTCATGACAGTAAATCCTCCCCTTTGTTATTGTGTAAAGAATCTTGCCTGTTAGTTCATTGTTTAAAAGGGGTGTGTTTTTCCCCTTTGAATATATATATTCCTCAGTCAGCTTGTATTTACGATGAGGATCAACAATGGTAATGTCAGCATCAGAGTCTACCTTAAGTGTTCCTGAGCTTATCCGCATTATATTTGAGGGGTTCAAAGACAGTTTTGTTACCAAGTCATTCAATGTCAGTACATCCTCTCTTACAAGCTCAAGGGACAGACTTAGGGCGGTCTCAAAACCGCTTATGCCAAAGGGGGCGTTGTCAAAATCAAGCATCTTCTCATCTCTGTGGTGGGGTGCATGATCAGTGGCAATTACATCAATAGTCCCATCTCTTAGACCTTCTTTGATTGCTAAAATGTCCTCTGAAGTTCTCAGGGGGGGGTTAACCTTTGCATTGGTATTGTATCCCAGCACTGCATCTTCAGTGAGGGTAAAATAGTGCGGACAGGTCTCGGCAGTCACCTTTACACCCTCTTGTTTTGCCCTTCTGATCAACTCTACAGACCCACTGGTCGATACATGGGCAATATGCAGCCTCCCACCAGTAATCTTTGCAAGGGCAATATCACGGGCAACCATTATATCCTCTGCTACCCTTGGTATCCCTCTCAAGCCAAGGGATGAAGATATAATGCCTTCATTCATAACACCACCCTCAGAGAGAGTCAAATCCTCTGCATGGGATATTATTGGCACATCAAGCACCTTTGAATACTCAAGGGCCCTCCTCATTACAAGGCTGTTCATCACAGGCCTGCCATCATCAGAAAAGGCAACTGCCCCTGCCTCATACATCAAGGCCATCTCTGCAAGCTCAGTGCCCTTTTGCCCTTTTGTTATGGCGCCAATGGGATATACCTTACAATAACCTTCCTGAAAGGCTTTTCTTATTATGAAGCTTGTGACTGTGGCATTGTCGTTTACGGGATTGGTGTTAGGCATAGGGCAAAGGGCAGTGAAGCCCCCCCTTAAGGCTGCAAAGGTGCCTGTTTGTATTGTTTCTTTGTGCTCATAACCAGGCTCTCTGAGATGGGCATGCATATCCACGAGTCCGGGCAAGACAAGCGCACCTTTAGCATCAATTATTCTCATATGGATAGAGCCGCCTTCAAACTCATTGCTTAGAAATAGCCCTTTAATCATCCCCTTTTCAATAAGTATGCTTCCAATTCCATCAATCCCTTGTGAGGGATCAACAATGTGTCCCTTTATTATGAGCACCTTCTCAGGCATTGTCCCTTCCTACTAGGTAAAGTACTGCCATCCTGACGGCAATGCCGTTGGTCACCTGATCCAGGATAACTGCCCTATCTGAATCAGCTACCTCTGAAGATATCTCTATGCCGCGGTTCATTGGCCCAGGATGCATTACTATCGCCCCCGAATCAGCCCTACTGAGCCTTTCGAAGGTAATCCCATAAAGCTTAAAATATTCCCTTTCTGAGGGGAAAAATGCACTGTCCATCCGTTCTTTTTGCACCCTTAGAGACATAATCACATCAACCCCTGTGATACCCTCCTGAAGGTTGTAAAAGACCTTAACCCCTTTAGGTATATGCACAGGCATGAGGGTAGGGGGGCCAACGAATCTGACCTTTGCACCAAGTGCGCTTAGGCATAGGCTATTTGACCTTGCCACCCTACTGTGCATAATATCGCCCACTATTGCGACCTCAAGACCCTCAAGGGTGCCTTTTTTCTCCTGTATAGTAAAGGCGTCCAAGAGCGCCTGTGTGGGATGCTCATTTATGCCGTCACCGGCGTTTATAACCGATGCAGAGACTATCTTTGATAAAAAATGAGGTGTTCCACTGCAAGGGTGTCTCAAGACAATGTAATCAGCACCGTAGGATTGGATAGTTCTTATTGTATCAAGCAGGCTTTCTCCCTTGACAACACTGCTTGCAGGAACCGAGAAATTCAGTACATCAGCACTCAGCCTTTTCTGGGCAAGCTCAAAGGATGTCCGTGTCCTTGTAGAGGGTTCAAAAAAAAGATTTACCATCGTTTTGCCTCTGAGCGCAGGAACCTTCTTGATATCCCTTTTCAGGACATCCTTGAAGGAAAAGGCAGTGGAGAGGATGAGCCTTATCTCCTCTTCTGCAAGGTCTTTTATGCTTACTAGATCCTTTTTCAATTAAAAAAACCTTTTAAAGACATTGATAATCCAAAGAATTAGTGTAAATGTTAGGCGTTTTATTGCATTTCCAGCGACTTGATGCTGTTTTTATTGCCCTATTGCTAAATAAAGTTAGACCAATGTGTTCAATTACCTTAGGGTGTTTGAATCAAAACCCTGTCTTCTAAGCCCTCTTCCTCAAGGCACACCTCTATATTTTCAGCCTTAGCGGTAGGTATATTTTTGCCCACATAGTCTGCCCTGATCGGCAGTTCTCTGTGTCCTCTATCTACCAACACTGCAAGTTGTATATGTGAAGGTCTGCCCATATCCATAAGAGCATCCATAGCTGATCGAATGGACCTTCCTGTAAATAACACATCATCAATTAAAATAAGCCTTCTACCCGATATATCAAAGGGAATATCCGTTTTCCTAAGAACCGGTTGGGGTTTATTCATGTTGATATCGTCTCTATAAAGGGATATGTCTAAGCTGCCAAAGGGTAGTTTAATAGCTTCAATCTCCCATATCTTAGCAGAGAGTCTCTTTGCAAGATGCACACCTCCCCTTTGAATGCCTACCAGACAAAGCCCCTCAGCGCCCTTATTTCTCTCTACAATCTCATGGGCAATTCGAGAGATAATCCTCTCAATGTCCTTTTTGTTAAGCAACTCTTTGGTCATTGTTAGATAAAAAACTTCCTGTTTCTAAGGGGAAGGTATCTTTATGATGGGGGAGGATTATCATATCTTGTTAGCCTTTTCAGTCTCACCGAACTGCTTTTAAAGGTTCGTAAATATTAAAGCAGAATGGCAGATAAGTTGTCAAAAAAGACAGGGGATAACTTTTGTAGGTATGGCTAAGACAGCAGTTTTAACACTGCATCATTGAATACAAAATATAGGCTCTTTGAAAATTATGCTCACCTTTTAGGTTAGAACTCTATTACAGTTAAATAAAGTAACAGGACAATAAAAAAGGCGGCTGAGGTTATCAGCCGCCTTTTTTTAAGACTAACTTAACAGGTTATTAGAATGATAAGGATACGCCCTGTCTGAAGGCATAGGCATTGTCAGCGCTCTTTGTTGCTGAAGGATCAAAGGCTGAACCTGCAAAGAGGTAACCACCCTCTACCCAGTAGTTGAGGTTCCTATCGATCTTATAGGTGATCTTACCATCGATTTCCCAACCAAGGTCCTTAGACTTAGGTGCTGATGAGCTCATGATGTGAACATCCTTTGCAGCCCTGAGCCAGAATATGCCAAGGTCAGCGCTGAGGTCCTTTGTGACATTAGCCTTTGCGCCAAGCTTTAGATAGTGCAGGTTAGCAATGTATGTATTGTCAGCATAGGCTGTCCTGCTGTAGTTCTTTGCTGATGTCTTTGTACGATAGTCGTAAACATAGGTGAAGTCCTCTTTCCAAGTGCCGCTCTGGAAGGTCTGGAACTGCTTGTTCTTTGATGCATCTGTGCCGTCATCACCACTACCATAGCCGTAGGTTAGGCTTAAGGTTACAGGGTCAAGCTTGTAGTCTGCGCCTACTTTGAATGCCCAACCGCTATACTTTACCTCAGGATAACCCACACCCTGACTCTTTGCCTTACCAGTCTGGATCTCGATGTCGGCCTTTAAGCCAAAACCAGCGATCTTTGTGTCGCCCCTTAGACCAAAGTTCCAGAGGTGCATTGGGGTTTTGTATGCCCCTGTGCCTATACCCATTCCTACGCTCTGGGCATCCACATAGGATGCATCAAAGCTGAGGTTGGTGTTCTTATCAGGTGAGTAAGCTGCTACAAAGCTATACAGATTGTGGTCGTCCTCACTCCAGGTATTGTTCTCTGTAACCTTACCATATACTAAAGCAAGGGTAAGCTCTTTGATTGGGTTGATGAAGAACATAGCTGCATCATTACCAAACTTGCTGTGATCAAGGAACATGCCATAGCCAAGCTTTGTAGGCTGATGACCAATCTTAAATCCAGCAGGCACACCAAAAAGGCCTGAGCCCTTGTGCTGAATCCATGCCTCTAATACATAAAGGTCACCCTGCTTGCCGTTACCAACAGGGATTGTGGCTTTGCCTTCAACAGTCTCTGAACCCCAGACATAATCACTTGAATTAGCTGCACCATTCTCAAGGGAGATTACGGCTGTGGTGTTTGGTGTTACATCGGCCTGTACACGAAGCCTTACCTGCTGATCGAAATAGTTCATGTTACCGCCAACATCCTTATTGAAGTTGTTGGTGTTGTAACGAGTCTCACCTCTGACCCTTACGCTACCGCTTACGGTAACCTGGGTTGTCCCCTTTGCCACTATTGCCTTTGTGTCTGCAGGTATCTCTGCAGGGGCTGCGTATGCACTGATTGCACATGCAAGCACAAATACTAATGCCATAAAGATTGATACGGTCTTTTTCACTTCCTAACCCTCCATTTTTTACCCTCAGGTTGCTTTGTTTTTCCCTTTGGGTTTCTTGGTTAGTTCAGCATCTTACCGCCAAGGGCGGGTTCTTATGCCTTAACTTTTCGCTTCCTATGCTGCCATTTCAAGACTTAATTCCTTCATTGTTTTCCCCTTGCACCACCTCCTGTTGTTTAAATCTCCCGTCCCAAGGGAACGGTCACATAAAAGCATGACAGTTTACAACATTTTATCAGAGACCTGTCAAGCCCTAAAGCAAGAGAACTTAATCAATAGACATCAATAAACATGCCATGAATAAAAGAGTTGATTTATCGGGTTTGTTTCTTTGCCCTTAAACAGGATATGTGCCTACAAAAATACACTTTGTGGCGTATATTCACAGTCTTTTAGAGACAACGAATTTGCCCCAAACAAAATTGTTAAAACAGAAAATAGGTTATTATTAACTTTGCATCTATAAAAACTACCCCTGTAGTCTTTTCGTAGGGGCAGACAGATATTTATCTTAGACTAAACTACTGCTGTTTTCTATAATGTTAGAGGTCAATTCAATTTTTATATTCCTGAGAAATCTGGGTTGTATTGTCTCTTTTCAGTTTTTGAACGACCCTATGTGCGTTTATAACTTTAGAACCCAGAAAAAAAGAAAGGACAGGGTATATCCCTGCCCCTATTGTTTTGAAGAAAGGATGTTGCCTCTTACCGATACAATTACTTCTTTTAGGGGGATATCCCTTTTGCTCGCCTCAAGGGCCTTTTTGACCATCATTGGGAGTTTAGAACAACAGGGGACTTCCATAGACAGTATGGTTATATCTTTTATGCTGCCTTGACTGAATAGCTCTGTAAACTTTTGGTAGTATCCCTCTATATCGTCAAACTTGGGGCATCCTATCATCACTGTCCTACCCTTCAGAAAATCACCATGGAAATTTCTGTATGCTACAGGGGCACAATCAGCGGCGATCAGGAGACTGGCATCCTTAAGAAAGGGCGCTGATGTTGGAACGAGCCTTATCTGCACTGGCCAATGGGAAAGACAGGTAGGCAGTTCATCGTAACTACCCGAGGTCGGCGTGTCTGTGACTGCTGGTTTGGATGAAAACTGCCTTATCTGAGTTGAGGGGCAGCCACATGCCATAGGGGGCGCAGGTTTTGAGCTTTCTATGTGATGTTTTACTGCCTCCTCATCAAAGGGCTCTGCCTCCCTCTCTATAATCCTCAATGCACCTGTTGGGCAACCACCAATGCATGCCCCGAGGCCGTCACAGAATATCTCAGAGATCATCTTTGCCTTGCCGTCCACTATCTGTAGTGCCCCTTCTGCGCAATCAGTGACACATTGCCCGCAACCATTGCATAAACCTTCATTTATCTCAATAATTTTTCTCGTTGTCTTCATATTAAATTTCTCCTTATATCTGGAATGTTGCTATTGCCTTCTGCAGGGGGATTGGGGGGACAACACAGTGTCCCCTTATCCCCTAATCCTAATATTTCAAAATACTGCTTCTTTATCCTAATATTGCCTTAAGGTCTTCATCAGGTGTCTTTATAGGCATGATATTAAAGTTCTTGACAAGCACATCAAGCACCTTTGGGGTTACAAAGGCTGGTAGTGATGGGCCAAGCCTGATGTCCTTTATCCCAAGATACAAAAGGGTCAAAAGTATTGCTACTGCCTTTTGCTCATACCAGGAAAGCACCAGAGACAGTGGCAGGTCATTTACCCCCACATTAAAGGCCTTTGACAGGGCTACGGCAATCTGGATAGCTGAGTAGGCGTCATTGCACTGCCCTACATCAAGCAATCTTGGTATGCCCCCAATGTCTCCAAGGTCTTTGTCAAAGAACCTGAACTTCCCGCAGGCCAGGGTCAGCACTACACAGTCCTTAGGCACCTTCTCCACAAATTCAGTGTAGTAATTTCTGCCTGGCTTTGCCCCATCGCAACCTGCAACCAGGAAGAAGTGCCTTATGGCCTTGTTCTTTACACCCTCAATGACCTTGTCTGCTACGGACATAACTGTATTGCGGGCAAAACCAACATTTACGGTCTTGCCATTGCTGTCTTCGGCAAAACCGGGCATAGATAGTGCCTTGTCAATGAGGGGCGCAAAGTCTCTGTCCTTTATGTGCCTTACACCAGGCCAACCAACAATACCGCTTGTAAATATGGCATCTTTATAAGAATCCGCTGGTTTCTGGATACAATTGGTGGTCATCAGTATAGCCCCTGGGAAATTAGCAAACTCCCTGTGCTGGTTTTGCCATGCTGTCCCGTAATGTCCATAGAGATGACCGTATCTCTTCAATTGAGGATACCCATGGGCAGGGAGCATCTCTCCATGAGTGTATATGTAAATGCCCTTGCCCTCTGTCTGTTTGAGAAGCTCCTCAAGGTCCTTGAGGTCATGGCCTGATACCAATATTGCCTTGCCCTTTTTGTGTCCTAAGGGCACGGCTGTGGGCACAGGGTGTCCGTAGGCACCAGTGTTGCCAGCGTCGAGCAGTTCCATAGTCCTGAGGTTTATCTCGCCGCACTTAAGCACCATCTCAAGCCATTTCTCAAGGGCAATAGAGCTGTCGGTTAGGGCAGCTAAGGCCTCGTGGATAAAGGCATAGACCTTATCGTCCTCCTGACCCAGTATCTGAGCGTGATCAGCATAGGCAGCAACACCTTTGAGGCCATAAAGGAGTGTATCCTGAAGGGATCTGACCTCCTCACTGACGCCCCTGTCTGCATTAGGCGCTAACTTTTCGGCCTGGGCTGCCATTGCCTCTTTGCCGTTGGCTGGTTTGAGGTTGGCTGCATCGGCGGTAAAGTCGGTCTTGCCTCCTGCCTTGGCTATGGCATCTTTAAGCCTATCCCTGAGCTGTACCGCCTTGTTGATCAATACCACAAAGTCATCGGCATCAAAATTCACATTGGTCAATGTGGAGAATAAGGCCTCCACAGTAAATACATTGACCTCCTTGTCAAGGATACCCAACCTCCTTGCCTCATTGGCATATAGCGAGAGCCCCTTGAGGGCGTGAACCAGTAGATCCTGAAGATTGGATACCTCTGGCTGCTTTCCACATACACCTACAACCTCACAACCCTTACCCTTTGCAGTCTGTTCACATTGATAACAAAACATTTCTAAGCCTCCTTATTAGTTTAGATTGTTCGGGATAAACAGGGTGTTCTGTCTTGTTCCGCCTATCCTGTATATATCTTAGTCCCTTCTTATGACAATAGCATTGACTTAAGTCAAGGCCCATACACTCACCTCATGAGCATGACAAGCCCTATCGGCAATTTAAGCTAAGGGACAACTGCTCAGTGTTTAAACAAGGTGATGACTATAATAAAGGGTAATTTTGATACCCTGCCTGAAAGGTGCAACAGGTTTTATAAATGGTGTCTTAATCTGCCTAAAAGGTCATACTCGTAGGCGCCAACGACCTCTACCTCGATTATATCGCCTTTTTTTATATTTAAAGGACCACTTGCCTCGCTTCTAAGGTCGATGATAAGGGATCCGTCTATCTCAGGGGCCTGACTATATAACCTTGCAATAATGGCCTCATCATCTGCCTCCTCAACGATTGCCGGCAGGGATCTCCCAACAAGCTCAAGGTTTTTATGGTAGGAAATTGATGCCTGAGCGGCCATAAGGGCATCGTATCTCCTCTGTTTTATAGACTTTGGTATCTGACCCTTAAGCCTGGCGGCCTTTGTACCATCTTCCCTTGAATACATAAAGGCCCCAAGCCTATCAAAACCAACCTCCTGCACAAAATCCATAAGAGACTGGAAGTCTTCCTCAGTCTCTGTAGGAAAGCCCACTATAAAGGTTGTCCTTAGGGTCACATCAGGTATCATACGCCTTATCTTCCTGATTAGCTTGAGGTATTGTTGCCTTGAGCCGCTCCTTCCCATGAGCCTTAGTATCCTGTCTTCAGAATGCTGCATTGGTACATCTATATATTTGATGATCCTTTCCTCTTTGGCAATAAACTCTATGAGGTCATCTCTGATGCCTGATGGATTCATATATAGGAGCCTGATGTGAGGGTCCCCGCCCAGAGAGAGCAGGTCTTTTAAGAGGTCTATAAGACCATAACCCCTTAGGTCCCTTCCATATTCAGTGATGTCTTGGCCTATTAATATGAGTTCTCTTATGCCAGATCCGATGATTTCTGATGCCTCCTGTAAGAGCTGTTCTCTATCTATGCTAACAAATCTGCCCCTGATGGATGGGATGACACAAAAGGTGCAGTGCCTACTACACCCTTCGGCTATCTTAAGGTATGCATAAGTGGTCTTATCTCTCCTGGGGATTTTAGGAACTGGGTAATCAGGGATTGGGTGTTGTGGTGACCCCAGTAGGCGCTTACAATAATTCAGCATCTCCGCCTCTTGACCAACACCTGTCACAAGGTCAACCTCAGGGATCTCTGCGGCGAGCTCATCACCATAACGCTGCCCCAAACAACCGAATACTATAATTTTTTTATTTGGGTTTGACTGCTTATGTCTTGCCAAACGCAGTGTCTCATTGACTGACTGTGCCTTTGCGTCATTAATGAAGGCACAGGTGTTTATTATCAATATGTCTGCCTCTTCCTCATCGGTGCTGACAAAACCATGTCTTGTAAGGGCCCTTTCAATATGGGAGGAGTCAACTGTATTTTTAGGACACCCGAGGGTGAGGAGGTGGAATCTATTCATGCCTTGAAGTGCTCATAACCTGCTGCCTTTATCTCTGAGGCAACGCCGTGCTTATCTATAAATATCCTTTCTCCTGAGGTTATCTCCCCTATTGGGGTTACCTTTAGGTTGCCCAAATCAGGTAGGGGGACATCGGCAGGGATTGTAAATAGCAGTTCATAGTCCTCTCCGCCCTTTGAAGCAAGCGTTATAGGGTCTATTTTTAAGAGTGCTGATGCACCTAATAAATTATCCGAAATCGGCAGTCTGCTCTCATATATCCTTGCCCCTACATTGCCCTCTTCACAAAGCCTGGATAGATCTATAAAAAGACCGTCGCTTACATCTATCATTGATGTGGCAACAGATGTGAGTTTCTGGCTGTCTCTTGCAACAGGCATCAAATGACGGGTTAGAGGTATTAATATGTCCGCAAGGTCTATTGTAATAGAGGACCCTTCCTGTGGGTTTAGTAAGGTGACAGATTTATTGGAAATACCTTTGAGGTCTTTGGATGCAAGAAGGCGCAATCGGGAACTTTCATCCATAGCCCTAAGAAGCTCAAGTCCAAGGGAGGAATCCCCAAGCGTACCTGTCAGAAAGATTAGGTCGCCTTCTCTTGCACCTTTTCTGTAAACTGGATTGTTTGCCACCCCGAGGACTGTTGCTGAAAGGGTTGTATGTTTCAGGGAGGAACAGAGATCGCCCCCTAAAAGATCGATCCCATAAAGGTCTAACCCTCTTTGAATGCCTTCGTAAAGGTCCATAAAAAAATCCTCTGAAGTCTCTTGGGTAAAGGCAAGAGTTAACAAGACACCAAAGGGTCTACCTCCCATTGCGTATATGTCACTGACATTTACGGAGATCAACTTAAAGCCTAAGGAATAGGCGCTGGTGTATGAGAGGTCAAAGTGTACCCCTTCATTCATCATATCGGTTGTTGCAAGTAGCCTGCAGTTGGGGAGGGCTACAACGGCACAATCATCGCCTATGGATTTAAGGATATTATCTCTTTGAGGAGGAAACCTTTTTCTTATCTCCCGAAGAAGATCTATCTCTCCCCTTTGGCTTATGGGTTTTGTCATGATTACTGTTCTTTTTCTTGTGATTAAGGGCTGCTTCAAGGACCTCGTCCATGTGATCTGCAAGGATGAAGTGCATACCCTCCTTTACATATTTTGGCATGTCATCAAGGTCCTTTTTGTTTCTCTTTGGTATTATGACCGTTGATATGCCCATACGCTTTGCAGCAAGTGCCTTTTCCTTCAAGCCTCCAATAGGAAGCACCCTGCCCCGCAGAGTCACTTCCCCAGTCATTGCCACATCCCTACTTACAGGCTTGCCAGAAAAGACTGAGGCAATTGCCGTTGCCATTGTAATGCCTGCAGAGGGGCCGTCCTTTGGTATGGCCCCTGCTGGCACATGTATGTGTAAATCGACCTCAGAGAAGACATCGTCCTTTAGCCCAAGTTTTGCTGCCGATGACTTTATAAAGCTCAATGCCGCTTGAGCAGACTCTTTCATCACATCTCCAAGCTGTCCCGTTAGGGTTAGGCTTCCCTTACCCTTCATGGTCGTTGCCTCTACATAGATGATGTCGCCGCCCGCCTCTGTCCAGGCCAGTCCCGTGGCCACACCCACCTCGCTCTTTTTCATCTCTTCCTCTGGCAGGTATTTGGGCACCCCAAGGAAGCCCTGTAGGTTCTCGGCAGTAATCAAAAACCTCTTTTTCCTTCCCTCTGCGATCTGCTTTGCAACCTTACGGCATAGGTTTGCAATCTCTCGCTCCAGATTTCTGACCCCTGCCTCACGGGTGTAATGGGAAATGACCCTTGCAATGGCAGATTGGTCAATCTTTATCATCTTTTCTGTAATCCCATGCTCTTCTATCTGTTTAGGTATGAGATACTTTTTTGCTATCTCTATCTTCTCCTCCTCTGTGTAACCTGATAGATAAAGTATCTCCATCCTGTCTTTCAGAGGATTAGGTATCGGGTCGGCGAGATTGCCAGTGGTAATGAACATCACATTTGAGAGGTCAAAGGGCACCGAAAGGTAATGGTCCACAAAGGAATTGTTCTGCTCGGGATCGAGCACCTCAAGCAATGCAGAGGATGGATCCCCCCTGAAGTCGCTCCCTATCTTGTCAATCTCATCGAGCATGAAGACAGGATTGTTGGTGCCAGCGTTCTTAAGTCCCTGAATTATCCTGCCCGGCAAGGATCCTACATAGGTCCTCCTGTGACCCCTTATCTCTGCCTCGTCCCTCACACCGCCCAGTGACATCCTGACAAACTCCCTGCCCAGGGACCTGGCTATAGACCTGCCCAGCGATGTCTTCCCTACGCCAGGAGGGCCTATGAAACAGAGTATTGGTCCCTTCATATTCTTCTTTAGTTTCCTGACGCTCAGGTATTCAAGGATCCGTTCTTTTACCTTCTCCAGGTCATAATGATCCTCATTTAGCACCTTTTCAGCAGTCTTAATATCAAGCTGATCCTCTGTGGTCTTTGACCATGGAAGCTCGGTCATCCACTCCAGATAGGTCCTTATGGTAGCTGCCTCAGAGCTGTCAGGGTGCATCTTCTCAAGACGTTTAATCTGCTTTTCAACCTCCTTAAATACCTTTTCAGGCATATTAGCCTCTTCAGCACGCCTTCTAAACTCTTTTATCTCTTCGGCCTTCTCAT
This sequence comes from uncultured bacterium, assembly GCA_937949555.1. Lineage (GTDB taxonomy): Bacteria > Nitrospirota > Thermodesulfovibrionia > Thermodesulfovibrionales > Dissulfurispiraceae > DUZI01. The sequence goes on from CALEDV010000066.1 coordinate 22,136, forward strand.
CTATATCCCCCAGTTCACGCTGAATTGCCTTGAGCTGTTCTCTGAGAAAGTATTCCCGCTGGGACCTGTCCATCTCTCCTCTGGCATCGGTTTGTATCTTCTGTTGTATCGTCAGGACCTGTATCTCCCTCTCAAGGATCTCCGCAATCTTCTTTAGCCTCTCGATGGAATTTGTCATCTCAAGGAGCTCCTGTGCCAATTCTGTCTTCAATCCTAAGTTGGATGCGATGAGGTCAGCCAGCCTCCCAGGGTCATCAATGTTTTCAATTATGACCATTACATCAGGCATCATGGTCTTGCCCAAAGATATGACCTTTTCAAGTTGTTCCTTTATGTTTCTTAAAAGGGCTTCATTTTCAAGACTCTCATCCGGGGATCTGTCCTCGCTTATCTTTTTTACCTCAGCCATATAAAAGGGTTCTAACTGCTTATAAGCCACAATCTTAGATTTGCTTAACCCCTGCACTAGGATCTTAACCCTCCCATCGGGCAGTTTTAACATCCGCATAATCATGCAGACTGTCCCTGCACTGTATAGGTCCTCAGGCGTAGGATTCTCAATACCCATATCCTTTTGGGTTACAAGAAGTATCATCCTGTTAGTATTGAGCGAATGATCAATCGCCTTTATAGAGACATCCCTTCCCACAAAAAGCGGAACTATCATGTAAGGGAAAACCACAATATCCCTCACTGGAAGAACCGGCACCGTTTCAGGTATCTCAACCTGTTCTGTGCCGTTTTTATTCTGTTCGGTCATTATCAACTACCTCCCTTTTTAACCTTAAAGACATCTCATTATCACCCCTTTTTACAGGAATACAATGAACCCTGTTTTGTATTTTAGCAAATCTAACCGTTAGCACACCCCTTTCATATAGGGATGTAGCAGAAAGCACATCCACTGGAGCAGGTATAGCTAGGACTCTCCTGAAGCTTCTTGCGGTCCTCTCTATACATATATAGTTTACTGCCTTAGATTCTTCAGGCAGCTCTCTTCGCTTGCCTTCGATTATCAATAGCTCCCCTACAACCTTAACGGTTATATCTTCAGGCTCTGCGCCTGGCACATCAGCCTCATAAACTATAAACCCCTCATTCTCAAAGATGTCCACAGGGGGCCACATAGAAGATTCGGCAGAACCAAAAAAAAACCTATCCATCATCTAAAATCCGCTACCTTTTCTTTCATGTATTGCCTAAGACCTTCGGCAAGTTCGCTGTTTCTTAGTGCAAAGTCAATAGTTGCTTTAATAAACCCTAATTTATCACCTGCATCATAACGGGCGCCCTTGATGAGATAGCCGTAAATAGGCCTTTTTTTGAGCAACTCTCTTAGGGCATCTGTAAGCTGTATCTCTCCGCCTGCTCCTGGTTCTTGAGATTCAAGCACTTGAAATATATCTGGGGTAAGTATATATCTGCCGATTATCGCAAGATTAGAAGGAGCCCTGTCAGGCTTTGGTTTTTCCACAAGGTCTGAAATTCTAAAAACCCTATCTTCTCTTTCTCCAGCAATAATTCCGTATCGGTTTACCTCATCCCAGGGCACCTCTTGTAGGGCAATTACAGGGGACTTCTTTTGTTCGTAAATCTCTACCATCTCTGCAAGCAAGGGATAATCAGGGTCGATCACATCATCGCTGAGAATAACAGCAAAGGGTTCATGGCTTACAAAGGGTCTGGCGCAGTAGATTGCATGCCCTAAGCCTAAGGCGGTTTTCTGTCTTATATAGGCAAAATGCACATCATTTAGTTTATTAATCTCCTTTAAAAGCTGTTGTTTGCCTGAATTCTTGAGTTTTTCTTCAAGCCTGTAGGCAGCATCAAAGTGGTCTTCAATAGCCCTCTTGTTCTTGCCCGTTATTATTATAAATTCCTCTATCCCGGCGGATATTGCCTCTTCAACGGCATATTGAATGAGTGGCTTATCTACTATTGGGAGCATCTCCTTCGGAGATGCCTTAGTGGCAGGTAAAAACCTTGTGCCAAGACCTGCTGCAGGCAATATTACCTTTTTAACGATCTCTTCCATAGATTAAGGTTCCTTTTTTGCAGTAATAATTAATGTTGTGAGTAATACTAACTACAAAAAGCGATTTCACAGCCTTAGTATATCACATATTAGCATCGGCAAAAAATAAGCATACTCATATCTTCACTTCTCCTGTTAATCCCAAAATTGCCAATAGAAACCTGTGTAGGAGCAAGAGGGCATGCCTGAAAGCCTTTATACCGCCAAAGGGTTTATTAAAAAGGGGCATAACTCATTCAGTCACCAAGGGGTGATTAGTTTGGCATTATCTGTGAAGGTCCAGAGGTCTCGTAAAAAGGTGTGGCAATAAAACCCTTTCAGCACACCCTCTTACTCCTATCGGCAATTTAAGGTTAATTTCTAAAATTGCAATAGAAAGAACAAAAGTGTAAAATCATTATTCCTTGTATGTATATGTTTTAGTGATTCGGAGGTTCAATGACAGGACGCATACATATTGCCGTTATATCTTTGCTGGTATCCTTATTATCCCTGCCTCTATGTGTGTACTCACAGGACAAGCCTGTCCAGGCGCCTAATGGCTCTGTGTCAAATCCAGCTTCTATTAATGTCTCAACACCAACACCAACTCCTATACCTACGCCTGCAGCAGCGCCTGTACCCACTCCAACGCCAATGCCAGTTCCAACGCCTGCATTAAAAGCACAACCACAAAGATTCACAGGAGCCCCTGTGAGTTTCTTTTTCGACGATGCCGATGTCTTCGATGTTGCCCAGTCAATCTTTGGAGACATATTAAAGGTCAATTACATAATTGACCCAAGGGTAAGGGGAAGGGTTAATTTTAGGACTATAACAGCAATCCCCCGTGAAGAGGTTTTGTCTGTTATGGAGATAATATTTAGATTAAACGGAATAGGTATAGTGCAGGAAAACAACCTATTTCGTATCGTCCCGCTGGATGAGGTATCGAGGGAGTTGGTATATTCTCAGGTAGGGAAAGAACCCGGTTCAGTGGCTATTGACCTGTTTACCTTCAAGAATGTGACCATCAAAGACTCGCTCAAGGATATTGAAAACGCCATAGGCCTCAGCCTTCAGGGTAGCGTGATAAGGGTGATGCCCATACAAAAACTCAACGCCTTGCTTGTCATAGCAAATACAACCAGTCAGCTTGAGTATATAAGGAAATGGGTCCTTGCCTTTGACAAGATCTTTGAAAACGCCAAACCACAGGTCAATGTGTATCATGCCCAAAATGGAAAGGCCAGAGACCTTGCATCCTTACTGCAACAGATATATCTGGGTGCAGCACCACCACCGCCTGTTGCGACAGCCCCTTTGCAGGGTGCTGGCGGTACCACTGCAAAACCTCCTCAGACGGCTCAAACAACACCTCAGATCAAGCCTCAGATATCCTTTACACCAACAGGACAGGTCTCCCTCGTCTCAGACATTACACGAATATTCGCCGATGAGGTTACCAATACAGTGATCATCCTATCTACCCCTGAGGATTATCAAAGGATCTATGAGACCATCAAAAAGATAGATATACAGCCTCGTCAGGTAATCATTGAGACCCTTATCGCTGAAATTACCCTGTCTGATGAGCTCAGATTTGGTCTTGAGTGGTCTCTTAAGACAGACATAAATATAACGGGCATAAAACCCTTTAAAAGGGACATCAACCTTGGCGCTGATGTAGCCTTCAACTCTGCTAATCTTGATCCCACAAAACTGACAGGCTTTACCTTTCTTGCAAAGGATGCGGCAGGCATCGTCAGGTCAATGCTTCAGACCCTTGCCTCGGAATCAAGGCTCAAGGTAATCGCCTCTCCCCATATACTCGCAACGGATAACAGAGAAGCGAGGATTCAGATAGGGGATCAGGTGCCTGTAGTCACTTCAGAGACTAATGTGACAGGCACAACCAATATACAGAGGACTATCTCTTATAAGGATACAGGCACAATACTTAAGGTTAAACCCCAGATTAACATGGGTGGGCTTGTGTCCCTTGAGATAAATCAGGAGGTGTCTGACTACACCATGAAGATCATGTATGGGTCTGAATATCCTGTAATTTATAAGAGGGAGACCTCGACGAATGTGGTGGTGCAAGATGGAGAGACCATCATTATCGGAGGGCTCATAAAGGACAAGACCGACAGGACACAGGAGGGTCTCCCATTGCTTAGCAAGATACCTATACTGGGATACCTGTTTGGTTACACCTCTGACATAAACACCAGGACAGAGCTTGTTATCTTGCTCACCCCAAGGGTCGTAAACAATCAACAGGAGGCAAAGGAGACCACTCTGGATTATCTCAACAGGTTTAAGGGTGTAAACGCCCACATTATTGAAAAGGAAGTCAGAATACAAGGCTCTAAGAAGGCCTCTGAGGATGAAAACCCCAAAAACAAGGATGACTAAGAAGATTATCTATGAAACCGCTAAAAATAAAAAACAAACTCATTAGTATCCCTATAATTCAAGGTGGCATGGGGGTTGGTGTCTCTCTCTATCCCCTTGCAAGGGCAGTAGCAAAAGAGGGCGGAATAGGTGTTATCTCAAGTGCCTGTATTGACCGCTTGGTTTCTAAGAGAACAGGGAAAAGGGTCAGCACCTATGAGGCTGTCTATTCTGAGGTCTCTGAGGCAAAAGCTGAGGGTGGATGTGTAGGCATAAATATAATGGTGGCATTGATGAGAGACTATAAGGATTCTGTAAGGGGCGCTATAGATGCAGGGGTTGATTGTATAATATCAGGCGCTGGGTTGCCCCTAAATCTACCCTCAATAATGAAACCAGGCGAGACAGCACTCATACCGATTGTATCCTCTGCCAGGGCACTGGATATAATTTGCAAAAAATGGGAAAGGCTCGGATACAGGCCTGACGCGGTAGTGCTTGAGGGGCCTTTGGCAGGAGGCCATTTAGGGTTTGCCATTGACCAGATAGATAATGATGCCTACAAACTGGAAAACCTCTTCCCGCCTGTTAAAGATATGGCGATGAAACATGGCGACTTCCCTGTTATTGTAGCTGGAGGGGTTTATACTAACAGAGACATAGAAAAGATGATAGACATGGGTGCGGATGCTGTGCAGATGGGCACCAGATTTCTTGCCACTCAGGAGAGCAGTGCCGATGAGTTGTACAAACAGGCGGTCATCAACTGCACTGAGGAAGATATAGTGGTGGCAATAAAACCTGGTTCGCCCTGTGGTCTGCCTTTTAGGGTATTGAGGCATTCGCCAATGTTTGTCAGCGCCCAGAAGGGATTAAGAAAGCCTAAGTGCGATAAGGGATATGTGCTTACCAAGGATTCAGAGGGCAAGTACTCAGTCTGCCCTGCCAAAAGGGACAATCAAAACTATTTCTGTATATGCAACGGGCTTCTCAGTTCTGCAGGATACAACCCCTTAGAGGAAGAACCCCTATATACAGTAGGGACAAATGCGTACAGGATTGACAAGATACTATCTGTTAGGGAATTAATGCAGGAACTGTGCAGCTCAATATAAGGGTCATACAGCCTGCGTCATAGACAATGCGGCTTGATATATGCCTTCTTCATCAATGCCATGCTTTGCCCTTAGCGACTGCTGTAAGCCGTGCTCCACAAAACAATCCTCAATGCCAAGTCTCTTGACCTGAAGTCCCTGTAAACTATGATTTGATAGGGCCTCAAGGACAGCGCTGCCGAAGCCTCCTGCAAGACAGTGCTCTTCTATAGTTATAACCCTGCCAGTTAGCCTTGCAAGGGGTATTATGGTGTCCACATCAAGGGGTTTGATAAATCTTGCGTTGATGAGCGCTGCCTCTATGCCCCTTTGACGAAGCCTCTCTGCTGCCTTAAGGGCGCGCGTAACCGTATTGCCAAGGGCTAATAGGAGTATGTCTTTGCCGCTTAAGAGAATCTGGGATTTGCCATAGGCAATATCCTCTGTGGTTGATTTGTCTTGACCAATGAGTGATTTGCCCCTTGGAAACCTTATTGCAACTGGAGAGTCGAGGGTGAGGGCAAAGGATAACATCTTTTGTAGCTCTCCTCCGTCCGCCGGAGACATTATAACGAGATTGGGTATGTGTCGAAGGTACGCAATGTCAAATATCCCTTGATGTGTAGCGCCGTCTTCCCCTACTATGCCTGCCCTGTCAATTGCAAAAACCACGGGGAGATTCTGCAAACACACATCGTGCACTATCTCATCGTAAGCCCTCTGCAAGAAGGTAGAGTAGATGGCAACCACTGGTTTTAGTCCACCTGTTGCCATGCCCGCTGCAAAGGTTACGGCATGGGGTTCTGCAATGCCCACATCGAAAAATCTATCGGGCAATGTTGTGGCAAAATCGCTGAGCCCGGTTCCTTCCTTCATCGCTGCGGTAACAGCGGTTATTCTGGGATCCTTCAGGGCAAGTTCCAGTAAGGCTTTGCCAAATATCTCACTGTACGCTACAGAAACGTTTTCATCCTCCTTTGTCCCGTTGCGTATGCCCGCACAACTATCAAAGGGGCCAGTGCCATGATACACGCACGGGTCTTCCTCTGAGAATTTGTATCCCTTGCCCTTGGTGGTAACAACATGCACTAATGTAGGTTCAGCGACATCAGAGAGCCCCCTAAGGGTTTCTATTAGTAATGGAATGTCATGACCATCAATGGGACCAAGATAGTTAAATCCCAGATCAAGGAATAATCCTCCTGGCAGGAAAAAGCCCTTAAGGCTACCCTCAGCCCTTTCAGCAATTTTAGTAACCGTGCCGCCTATTCTTGGTATCCCTTCAAGTAATGCCTTCGTTTCCTTTTTGATCTTCTTGTAAAAGGACCCTGTCTGAATGCGGCTTAGATAGTTAGAGAGGGCGCCTACATTTGGGGATATGGACATCTCGTTGTCGTTGAGTATCACAATGAGGTCCTTTTTCAGGTGTCCAGCGTGGTTTAGTCCTTCAAAGGCAAGGCCGGAGGTCATTGCCCCGTCCCCTATTACGGCAATTACCTTGTTCTTGGGGACATCTTTTTTCGGATTGCCCTGCAATATATCACGGGCTACCACTATGCCTAAAGAGGCTGATATGGATGTTGAACTATGCCCTGTGCCAAAAATATCGTGGGGGCTCTCTGAGCGCCTTGGAAATCCTGATAAGCCGTACTGTCTCCTAAGGGTGTGAAAGTCCTTGAAACGACCAGTGAGCAGTTTATGGGCATAGCACTGATGTCCTACATCCCATATTATCTTGTCTATTGGCGAGTTAAATACATAATGAAGGGCAATCGTAAGTTCCACTACTCCTAAACTTGATGCGAGGTGTCCTCCATTTTGAGAGACCCTGTGGATTATTATCTCCCGAAGTTCCTCTGCAAGGGCTTTTAAGTTGTCAATGTTCATGCCCTTTAGGTCTGTTGGGGATTCTATGGATTCTATTAATTTCATTGCCAGAGTTAGTTCTTCCTATTGAGCATATATGCTGCAATATCCCTGAGCGCCCAGGCCTTGTCATCAAAACCCTCAAGGCAAGCAAGGGCGCTCGAAATCAGACTCTCCGCCCTTTTTTTAGACTCCTGTATGCCGTAAAGACTGGGATAGGTCATCTTCTTTTTCCGTTCATCAGAACCACTAGGCTTGCCAAGGGTTTCTGTGCTCTCCGTAAGGTCTAATACATCATCTACCACCTGAAAGGCAAGTCCTATGTTAGCGCCATAGCCTGTCAGTTTTATGATCGCCTCCTCAGGGGCATCGGCAAGCATTGCTCCCATTTTGACAGAGACACCAATTAATGCCGCTGTCTTGTGGCTATGAATAAATGCAAGGGTCTGTTCCTCAGGCGCCAGGTCTTCTGAAAGCAGATCCTGCGCTTGCCCTGCGACCATTCCATGGAGTCCTGCTGCCTTGGCAACACTGTTGATTATCCTCAACAGGGAAGACGAAGGGGGCATGAACCCGCTCTCGGAGCAATGATCTGTGGTAGAGAGGATTGCAAAGGCCTCTGTTAGTAAGCCATCTCCGGCGAGTATTGCCATGCCTTCTCCATAAACCTTGTGGTTTGTAAGCCTCCCTCTCCTGAGGTCATCGTTGTCCATAGCAGGCAGGTCATCGTGGATTAGCGAATAGGTATGAATGAACTCAAGGGCTGAGGCATAAGATACAATCTCTTCGGCCTTGCCTCCACAGGCCTCATAAGAGGCAATACAGAGGATTGGGCGGAGGCGCTTTCCGCCAGCCATTAGTGAATAAACCATTGCATCGTTTAATTTAATTGGTTTTATAGGAGGGGTAAAATAACTATCAAGAAAGGCATTAACGAGTTCCCTCTTTGAGTTTATATATTCTTTGATGTCCCTTATTCCCACTCTATCGTGCCTGGGGGCTTAGATGTGATGTCATACACCACCCTGTTTATGCCCTTAACCTCATTGATTATCCTGTTGGATATTGACCCCATCAGGTCATAGGGGATCTTTGCCCAATCAGCAGTCATCCCATCGAGACTTGTGACAGCCCTGACAGCTACCACATAGTCGTAGGTCCTCTCATCACCCATCACACCCACACTCCTGACAGGCAATAGCACTGCAAAGGCCTGCCATACCTGCCTGTATAGCCCAGCCTTCTTTATCTCTTCAAGGATGATAGCGTCTGCATCCCTCAAAAGGTTGAGTTTCTCTGGTGTAATCTCCCCAAGGCATCTTATAGCAAGACCTGGACCTGGAAAGGGGTGCCGCCAGCAGATCTCCTCAGTCAATCCCATCTCCTCACCAAGTATCCTTACCTCATCTTTAAACAGCTCCCGTAGGGGTTCAATCAATTGGAGGTTCATCCTTTCGGGCAGCCCCCCCACATTGTGATGGCTTTTTATGACCGCTGAGGGGCCCTTGAAAGATACACTCTCTATCACATCAGGATATAGGGTTCCCTGTGCGAGGAAGTCTGCGCCTGCTATCTTTGCTGCCTCTTCCTCAAAGACTGCTATGAATTCGTTGCCAATAATCTTTCTTTTTTGTTCGGGATCGGTAACCCCTTTAAGCCTATGAAGGAATCTATTCTTAGCATCCACATATTCAAGTCTCATGTGGAAATGTTCCTGAAAGGTCTGGCGCACCTTCTCGGCCTCGCCCTTTCTCAATAGCCCATTATCAACAAATATGCAGGTTAGATTATCCCCCACAGCCCTATGCACCAGCAATGCCGTTACAGAGGAATCTACCCCTCCGCTCAGGGCGCATATGACCTTTCTGCCGGAAGCCTGTTCTCTTATAGCCCTAACAGACCAGTCCACAAAGGATGCCATCTGCCAGGTAGGACTGCACCCGCAGAGATGAAAAACAAAATTATGGAGTATCTGTATGCCCTGCTCTGTGTGGGCAACCTCAGGATGAAATTGTAATGCGTAAAAGCCTCGTTTTTCATCAGCCATAGCCGCCACAGGAGAATTGTCAGTGTTGCCTATGGATATGAAACCCTCTGGCATACATTCAATCCTGTCTCCATGACTCATCCACACCCTTGTATTGTTTCTGAGGTTAATGAACAACCTGCAATTGCCAAGACTATGGAACTCTGCAAGCCCATATTCTCGCTTTTGTGCCCTATCGACAGTGCCGCCCAGCAGATGTGCCATGAGTTGCATACCATAACAAACCCCTAATATGGGTATTCCCATTGAAAAGATGCCTTTATCTGGAATTGGGGCATTGGTGTCATAAACGCTCGAGGGGCCACCAGAGAGTATTATCCCTCTGGGATTAAACTCGGTAATCTTGTCTATAGCCACATTAAAGGGCAAAATCTCTGAATACACCTTCAACTCCCTTATCCTTCTGGCAATCAACTGGGTGTACTGGGAGCCAAAGTCAAGCACAAGAATCTTGTTATTGGATATGTCCATAGATCTCCAGTAGCCCTCTATTGCTCAATCCTGTAGTTAGGCGCCTCTTTTGTGATGATCACATCGTGCACATGACTTTCACGATAACCCGCATTGGTGATCCTGATAAATCTTGCCTTTATCTTCAATTCATCAAGGGTGCATGAACCGCAGTAGCCCATGCCTGCTTTCACCCCTCCCACGAGTTGATGGATGCTCTGTGATAGAGGTCCCTTATATGGAACCCTACCTTCTACACCTTCAGGCACCAGCTTTTCCTTCTCTACACCCTGCTGACCATATCTGTCCTTTGCCCCTTGCTCCATAGCGCCTAAGGATCCCATCCCCCTGTAAACCTTGTAACTCCTGCCCTGATAGAGTATTATTTCCCCAGGGGATTCATCAGTGCCAGCAAAAAGACTACCTATCATCACACAGCTTGCACCTGCAGCCAAAGCCTTTGTTATATCGCCCGAGTATTTTATGCCACCGTCGGCTATTATTGGTATGTTACGTTTGTTAGCTACAAAATAACAGTTCTTGATGGCTGTCAATTGTGGAACTCCTGCGCCTGCTACTATTCTGGTAGTGCATATCGAGCCAGGACCAATACCAACCTTAACTGCATCGGCACCTGCATTTATGAGGTCCTCTGCCCCCTCAGCGGTTGCTACATTGCCTGCAATTACATCTATGCCGAATCTCTTCTTAATGGTTCTCAGGGTGTCAATGACTGCTCGAGAATGACCGTGGGCTGTGTCTATAGCTATTATGTCCACACCAGCCTTAATAAGTAGCTGAACCCTAAAAAATGCCTCCTCACCTACTCCAACGGCGCCTCCAACACGCAGTCTTCCCATGAGATCTTTACAGGCATTTGGGTATTTCTTCCTTTTCTCTAAGTCCTTTATGGTAATCAGCCCCTTTAGATTAAAATCGTCATCAACTATGGGGAGCTTTTCAATCTTATACCTATGGAGTATGTCCCTTGCCTCATTGAGGTCAGTGCCAACAGGGGCAGTGATCAAGCGATCGTGAGTCATTATCTCTGATACCTTTTTACTGTAGTCAGTCTCAAACTTCATATCTCTATTTGTTACTATCCCAACGAGTTTTCCCTTAAGGATTACAGGGACTCCTGAAATCCTATACTTTTCCATGAGCCTTAATGCTTCAGACACTGGCGCATCGGGCTCGATGGTGACAGGGTCAACGATCATTCCGCTTTCAGACTTTTTGACCTTGTCAACCTCCGATGCCTGCCTTTCTGGAGTCATAGCCCTATGGATAAAACCTATACCTCCCTCTCGGGCGATTGAAATAGCAAGCTCAGATTCTGTAACCGTATCCATGGCGGCGCTTACTATGGGAATATTCAGAGATATATTGCGTGTTAGTTTGGCGCTTACATCCACATCACGAGGGATGACATCAGATTTGTTAGGCAAAAGCAAGACATCATCAAAGGTCAAACCTATGGGAACCTTATCTTCAAGCATGGGCACTCCTTAATTATAGTTTGACAGGCATTATAACATATCTTTGTACATTGAACCTTTAAACCCTTTGAACCCAAGATTGCCCTTAGGAATTTGCAACAAAAAAGTGGGCATGCCTCAAGGCCTTTATATATCAGGGTATTGATTGTCAGGGGTCTCTCGAGATCCCTATTGTTCCCCCAAGAGGGCAGGGGGTATCCCTCCTGAATATAATCTTTAACAAAGGGGCTGGATATCGTTGCAGGCACAGTCAGAGGTAATGCCTCTTACGAGCCCACATCCCAGCCCACTATCTGACGTTTATCAATAATTAAGAATTGACCCCCCAAAAATTTAGATAAAACTACAGGGCTGGTTCGTGATGGCCCTTTTTGGGGTTTCTTGAGCATTTAGTGGAGGTCAGTGTGCTTATGGCCGATGCACTCAGCCCACAATACTTACATACATACTGCTTCTTCTCTGAGCCCTCATAGGTCTCATGTCTACCCCCCTTGACTGGGTTCCTTGTGCAACTCACCGATGTGAGGGTCCTTATAGAGTCTGCGCTTGTCCCACAATACTTACAGTAATATTTTGGCATTGGCTACCTCCTTGGGTTTCAGGTATAAGTTTCTACACTAAGACTGGCTCTCGCCTGTCGTATCACCCTCAGGCATATCACCTTGTAAACTCCTAAGGGCAATTTTGGGCACTATGTAACTTAAGCGATATCACTTACTGAAATAGTCTTTTGAACTTTTCTTTAGCGGCATTTAGTAACTTCTTACCCCCCTCTACAACCTTATCAACCACCTTGCCAATTACCGTTTTCTTAACAAATTCCTTAGCCACATTAATAACCACAGATAAAATGGGTAACCTTGATTTAATAAATGCCGCCACTCCATCTACTGCCACCTCGGCGAATTTCTGTATCATCGTCCTCGCTGCCGTCTCTGCTGTCTGCTTGATCTCCTCCTTTGCCTCTTCCTTTGTTGACTCTCCAGATAAAAATCTAAGGGATGTCTTTGCCACATCGGTCATTGCTGCACCATAGACCCCTACTATCTCTGCCTTTATCTCCTCTCTACCAAATACACCTGCCTCCCTTGCCTTGTATGTGGCAAGGGCATTGATATAGTCTAATGCCTGCTCCTTTTGTTGATCCCCTTTTTCTATCTGTTCCATGCCCTCACTCCTTCATCGCCTTTACTGTCTGTTCAAGATCACCAACGGCAGCACCAGCTATTATGGCTATCTCCTCCATGACCTCCTCTGGCATTGCCTCTGTGGTGCCACCCTTTGACAACCTCGCCTTCGTCTCCCTGTATGCCCTGATGCCCTCTATCAACTTTGTCCTTATTGACAGGGCTTCCTCTTCAGTTACATCTATTATATGCCTCTTTATGGCCTCTAAAAACCACTCCTCTACATCCCTCCCCTTGCCATGTTGTTCATAGTCCTCCATGACCTCATCTATAAACCTCTGTAATAAATCATCCTTCATCTGCCCCTTGCCTCCTTTTTTAGCTTGCTGGGTTAAAGCCATACTGCTTTGCCCTTTTCTCCATCTCTGCTATCTCATCCTTCATGGTCTCTGATAGTGGCTTTAGACTATCTAATACCTTGATGAAGTCATCGGCCTCGATATCCGTCCGCTCATCCACAAAGGCCATCTCCACTACCTCCTTCACTACCGCCTCTATGTCTGCACCAGAAAACCTCTTTGCCTGCATCCTGTCAATAACAGGCGACATGTCTTTATACCAACTCTCCTTTTGTCTCTTTTTTAGATGCACCCGTAGGATGTCTTCTGCCTCCTCCTTCTTTGGAAAATTCACAAAGAATATCTCATCAAACCTACCCTTCCTCAAAAACTCCGGTGGCATCCCCGTGATGCTGTTTGCTGTGGCTATCACAAACACTGGCTTCTTCTTCTCCTGCATCCAGGTCAGGATGGTCCCAAAGATCCTTGCCGAGACCTCTGCACCCCCTCCACCACCACCACTGTTTATTACCCCTGCAAAGGCCTTCTCTATCTCGTCTATCCACAGTATACTCGGCGCTATTGCCTCTGCTAACTTGATCGCCTTCCTCATGTTCTCCTCAGACTGACCCACATAGGGTCCCATTATCATACCCATGTCAAGCCTCAGGAGGGGCATCTCAAAATAGTTTGCCGTTACCTTCGCCGACAGCGACTTGCCACATCCGGGCATACCAAACAGCAATACCCCCTTGGGGATGTCTACACTAAAGTCCCTTGCCTTTTGCAGGTTATCAAAGATCTTCTTCTTCCTCTTTAGCCATTTCTTGAGATTATTGAGTCCCCCTATATCACCTATATTCTCCTCTGTCTTGATAAACTCTAATACCCCACCCTTCCTGACTATCTGCTTCTTCTGCTCTATGATCAGGTTTATGTCCTCTTCATCAAACTCACCGTTTTGCGCACAGAG
>CALEDV010000067.1 GCA_937949555.1 uncultured bacterium
TCTTCTCTTCAGTGGCAGCATCATTTGCAGTATCAAATGATTTATTGATTACCTTTCCTGCCCAGACAGGACTCATCAAGAAAAGCACAAAAAAGAGTGTTATAAAACCTTTGAATCTCCTCATGACTTCCTCCTAATTCTTTTTTCATCCTAAGCATGCAAGGCATGCCTGAATCATGGAACACATTGTGGATAAACATAAAAGGTGAGGATAATTCTCCCCTCCTATTACCTGACACTTCTGTAAATAACGTTTTCCTCAAATTCGTCCTTCCCCTTACCTCCTTTTTCTTAAAGGAATAAACACACACACCCTTTCAAAGGGGGATTTTATTAAAAAACAAAAAAACGGCAAGACCTTTTACAGGCCTTGCCGTTTGCCTTGATAGTCCTAATATACTGCTGAGACTACTTAAACTGATTAACTGTTGCATGTTAGATGCCACAGTAGTAGTCCTCTACAACTTATTACTTTATCAGCCCCAATACCTTAGCCAGAAACTCAAGGGCATTCTGATTCAAAAACACTATCGTAAAAAAGAGAATAACAAACATGACTGTAAACTTGCGGTCAAGCTCTGCCTTGATAGTCTGCATCTCCTGACGGACAGTCTGCATCTCCTGACGGACAGTCTGCATCTCCTGACGGATTAATCTCGTCTCTCCATAAAACTCTGCCTTTGTGACAAGCTCCTTTGTGAGCTCATCCTTGAGTTCGAGCTTCTTCTGTAGGGCCAGGGCCTCTGACTTTGCCTCTATGGCATCTAACCCCTCTACAAAGGCCTCTACAATCCTACGACTCTCTTCTTTTCCAACCTTCTCTTCAAGGCTGTATAGCAGGTCTATTGTTTTTGTCTGTGCCATTGTAGCAAAAATGTTAGCAAATTAAATAAGTTGTGTCAATGTAAGAACATCACCGTAAACTGCCAGGGAGGGACTATGTATGCTAATTTGGTATAATTAACACCACAACTATGATAGAAAAACCAAAGGTTACTAAACTTCTTCAGGACAATACTGTCAAAAGAAAAGAAAAGGGGAGACAGGGGATAATTAACCCCTTGTTGTTATCATGTTTCGCCCCTTTTTTATTCAGTTTCCTCTTACTGTCGTGCCATAAAATAAGCACCTCCCCCACATTCACAATGTACAATCAATGGCAAGATACAAACCCTGTTACAACCCTCTACCCTACCTCCATAGCAGCCTCAGGGGATGGCAGAGATTTGTTTATTGGTGATAT
Source organism: uncultured bacterium (assembly GCA_937949555.1). GTDB lineage: Bacteria > Nitrospirota > Thermodesulfovibrionia > Thermodesulfovibrionales > Dissulfurispiraceae > DUZI01. The sequence continues at coordinate 1,244 of CALEDV010000067.1, forward strand.
AGAGGGCTATATCCATCGGTGGGATATAAAGACAAGGAAGATAAAAGGTTCATGGAAGGTCCATAAGGGCAAGGTATCAACGATTGTTGTATCATCAGGAGGCGGTTTTGTTGTATCAGGTGGTTTTGACACCTCTATAGGATTAATTCACATTGATGTCCCAAATACTGTATCCCTATTCTCAGGGCATACAGGTTCCATTACATCACTATATCTAACTGCCGATGACAAGCACCTAATCTCCGGAGGCTCTGACAGGTCAGTAATGCTCTGGAATATGGATAAGAAGATACCAGAACTAAAGCAAAATGGATTTCAGGGTGTCGTCACATCCTTAACCTTCTGGGAAAAGGGCGGTAAGATATTCGCAGGTTTTAGTGAAGGGTATGTACACATACTGGATGCCAAGGATCTTCAGATTGAAAGAGGATTTGAGGCTCATAGGGGTGTTGTTTCATCGTTAAGGGTCCAAGAGGACAGGGAAATCCTTTTGTCTTCAGGCTGGGACAGGGACATAAAAATATGGGATATTAGATCCATGCAATTGCTCAGAAGGTGCATAGGCCATGAATATTGGGTTTCTTATATCTCGCTTTATAAAAACAAAATAATAAGCGCCGGCTCCTTTGACCACTCCGTCAGGGTGTGGGATATTGATACTTGCAGGGATGAGCTCCTATTAACAGGACATCAGAGCTATGTGCACTCCGTTGTATTTTCAGGAGATGGGAGGCACATATTTTCTCTAACCCTTAAGGGTGAGATAAGACAATGGGACGCCAAAACAGGCGAACTCCTTTATACCTTCCCACTGCCACAATAGCTCCCTTAAACTGCCGATAGGAGTAAGGGGGTGTGCCGAAAAGGCCTTATTGCCACACCTTTTTACGAGACCTATGGACCTTCAAAGATAATGCCAAACTAATCACCTCTTGGTGACTGAATGACTTGTGGCCCTTTTAATAAACCCTGTGGCAGTATAAAGGCTTTCAGGCATGCCCTCTTGCTCTTACAGGTTTCTATCGGCATTTGGGAAATAGCTCCCTTAAAGTTTGACTCTCTCTGCTAAGGATGATATGATTATTGTTCCATGTTGCGCATCTAAGACAAACAATGGAAAAACCCTTTAAAGATAAGACAGCCCTTATTACAGGCAGTTCAAGAGGCATAGGAAAGGCAATTGCCCGTGCAATGTCCTGTCTTGGCTCCAATGTAATTGTCAATTATACAAAACAAGGGGGCTCTTCGGAACAACAGGCAAAGGCATTATCAGCAGAGATCGAGTCCTTAGGATGCAAGTCTCTGATTATAAGGGCCGACATATCCTCAAGGGATGAGGTTAAGGATATGTTCTCAAAGATTACCAGCTCCTTTGACAGCCTTGATTTTCTCATTCTTAATGCTGCCAGGGCGCCCTTCAAGCCTATTGAGAAGCTCTTTGAAAGGGAACTTAGGATGCTCGTGGAGGTCAACCTTTTCGGAAATATCTATTGCTTTCAACAGGCATTGCCTTTGCTCGAAAAATCTCAGGGTAGGATCGTATTCATATCAAGTCTCGGGAGTAGATTTTACAACCCATCCTATCCCCTCGGAATTATGAAGTCTGCAATGGAGGCAGTAATTAGGGATCTCTCATGCAGCCTTTCGGAGCGGGGGATAAATGCCAATGCAGTCTGCGGAGGAATTGTCAAGACAGATTCCTTTAAAGTCCTAAGACAGGTATGGGAAGGCATAGAACGTATCCCTGATGAACTAATAGTAGAGCCTGAAGAGATCGCTGATACGGTCACATTCCTATGCTCACCCCAAAGCAGAGGCATTAAGGGGCAAACGATAGTTGTTGACAGAGGACTAAGCAACAGAGTTTATCACTTTTAAATAAAGGGAGGATTCATAATGACAGGCAACTTGATAACCTATGATACTGTGCTTGAGGAGACCAGAAAGGCAATAGCAGAAACCCTTAATATTGACCTTGACAGGATAAAACCTGACAGCTCGCTTATAAAGGACCTCGGTGCGGAGTCTCTAGATTTTTTGGATATAAATTACAGGCTTGAGCAGCGTTTTGGGATCAAAATGGCGAGGCGGTTTATACTTGAGCATGTAGAGGAGATGATCGGCGAAGGAACTGCCGTTGATGATACAGGCAAGTTGACTGATAAAGCCATTGCGCTCCTTAAGATAAGGCTTGGAGAAAAGGCAAGGGATCTTAAACCAGGCATATACATTGATGAGGTTACCTCTCTAATCACAGTAGAGTCGTTAGCTCAGGGTGTAATGGACATACTCGCAAGCATACCTGAAAGGTGCTCCTGCGGCTCTTCGGAATGGAAGATCGGCGAAGAACTACAAGCAGTATGCTCATCCTGCGGAGAACCTGCAGAGTATGCAAACGGCGATGACCTGATCGTACAGTATATAGAGAAAATTCAGGCGGAGAAGAGGATATTTTAAAGGCAGTCCTTCAGAGGCATTGATTGATAGTTCCATAGTATTTAGAGTTTATTCAATATCTCACTGCACTGTATTACACTTTCTACGGAATGAATAATAAAGAAAAAAGGGTTGTAGTAACTGGATATGGCATGATAACGCCCCTGGGTAAAGACACTCAGGAGACCTTTAAAAATGCCACAGAGGGCAGATCTGGCATAGATTTTATCAAGTCCTTTAATACCTCAGGACTTCCCTGCAGGATTGGAGGAGAGATAAGCAATGATTGGCTCAATCCCGACCTTGCAGGGAGATTCTCAAAGTTTGCATCCAGAGGCGCCCTGCTGTTTCTGAAATCCGTCGAGGAGGCATACCTGCTTGCAGGGCTTGCATCGGTTCATAACCGATATAACATAGGAATATCTGTGGGAAGTCATGGAGACAACCCGACAGTGAAAGACATGGCTTTTTTGCACAGGTTTTACGATGGGAAAGGCAAATGGGACAACGAGGGACTAACTAAATCGGGGGGATATTCATTCCTTAACTTCCTGAAGAGAAAACCAGACATGGTCCCTACCATAACAGCCCGCATATTCAATGCAAGGGGACCCAACATAGTCACTGCCTCTGCCTGTGCCGCCGGAGCGCAGGCAATTGGAGAGGCTTATAAGGCAATAAAAGAGGGCAAGAGCAGCATAATGATAGCAGGGGGAGCCGAATCAGTAACCGATTTCTTCGGATTTTTGGGCTTCATATCCCTAAAGGCACTTGCAGAAAGGTACAACACCCCGCAGAGTGCCTCAAGACCCTTTGACAGAAAGAGGAACGGATTTGTGATGTCCGAAGGTGCAGCTGCTCTCGTCATGGAAGATCTTGAACATGCCCTAAAACGAAATGCCACAATTTATGGGGAGATATTAGGTTATGGCTCCACTGCAGATGCCTATAGGATTACGGACATTCATCCACAGGGATTAGGGGCAGTTGGCGCCATGAAAAGGGCGCTTCAAGATGCAGACGTAACGATTGAGCAGGTTGAATACATAAATGCCCATGGCACCTCAACCACTCAAAATGACTACATAGAAACCCTCGCAATAAAAGAGGTATTTGGCAGTAGGGCAAAGGAGATACCCATAAGCTCCAATAAGTCAATGATTGGACATACCATTGCCGCAGCAGGCGCTATAGAATGTCTGTTGACCCTTAAGGGCATCAACGAATCAATAATACTGCCCACCATCAACTATGAGTATCCTGACCCAAAATGCGATCTAAACTATGTCCCCAACACTGCCATAAGAAAAGACCACAGTATTGCAATAAGCAATTCCTTTGGTTTCGGCGGTCAAAATGCCTGTATCTGTATTGGCAAATACAATGTATAGGAGCAGTATTTGTATCCTACAACTGCAATAACTGGCATCGGGGTTATTTCATCCCTTAGCTTCGGTTTCAAGGGGTTGTGGAATGCCTTTGTTGAAAACACCAAGACCTATAGTCCTTTGGACAAAGGCTCCTATTTCAATATGGAAAACCACAACATTTGCCCCCTCAAAGAGGGCCTTATAAAGCTACATCCTAAGGAGGCTCGTATAATGGGGAGGCATTCTTTGATGCTTATTAAGGCCTCTGAAGAGGCATCCTTTGAGGGCAAATTAGAGGACTATCAGGATGAAGATAAGGGATACTTTGCTGCTCTGGGGATGGTTGATTATAAAAACGAGGACCTCCTACCTGCGGTCATTAAATCTTTAAAGGAGGATGGGGAGATTGATTACAACATCTTCTTTAAAAAAGGCTACCTCCAATTGTATCCCCTCTGGCCACTTTCTATGCTAAACAATATAGCCCTTTGCCAGAGCGCCATAAGGTTATCTATAAGGGGTGACAACTGCGTCTTTTCTCCCCACTCCGATTCATCCCTTCAGGCAATCCATGAGGCATCCAGATCCATAGGTCTTCAACAGTGTCAGGCTGCCCTTGCAGGAGCCGTAAGCGAGTCAATATCCCCGCTGAGCCTTGTTAGGTATGTCTTGCGTAACCATAACAAGGGCAGACTAACAAGCAATAACCCCTCAGGAGGATTGACAGCTATCACCCCCATGGCTGAAGGCGCTGCAATATTTGCCCTTGAAAGACCAGTGGAGGCTCAGAAAAGAGGCTTGAAGACATACGCCCTTGTAGCAGGCTTTGGATCATCCTTTGCCTTTGACAGGACCTGTGGAGGTCCTGCTAAGGAGGCCGTCATGTCCTCTATCAGACAGTCCCTGCAAGCGGCTCAGGTGAAATCCTCTGAGATAGATATAGTATTTTCCCACTATGACATTGATGCCGAGGAGGGCATCAACGAGAAGGGGGCGCTTGAAGAGATCTTTGGCAATCATGTCAAGATAGTCTCATCCAAAAAACACATCGGTGACATGCTTTCCGCTGCAGGCGCCTTTGATGTTGCCCTTGCTACAGCTATAATGCACTCAGGGCATGAAATCAATTGCGCCTTAATCAATGCCTTCAGTGTAGAAGGCAACACAACCTCCATTGTTTTAAGGAGACAGGTCTGATGAGATTTCTGTATTACGATAGGATTGACAGTATAGAGCCCAACAGAAGCATTAAGGGAATCAAGACCTTTACCCTGTCTGAAGAGTTTCTTAGGGGGCACTTTACAAAGCAACCCCTTGTGCCTGGAGTAATATACATAGAGGCAATGGCTCAGCTACTCGGATGGCTTATTATCTACTCAAACAATTTTAACCTTTCCTCGGTGATGACACTGGTTGAAGATGTAAGTCTCTCCTCAAATCTCAGGCCTGGCTTCAAGGCAGAAATACAGGGTGAGATAATCAACACATCCAAAAGAGACACCCTTGGCAAGGCATGGATTATATCAGAAGGCAGAGAGATAGCAAGGATGAATCGTATTATATACAGCCACTTTCATAGGGTTGACCCTGAGATGCTGAAAAGATGGTTTTACTACTACAGCGGGATAAAGGCATGAGCAGACAAAGGGCCCTTATCACAGGATTAGGCATTGTTACATCCCTTGGCTTGGGGGTAAAAATAAACTGGGAATCAGCCCTAAAGGGACTCAACGGCATAAGACCTATTGATACTGAATACATTGGGTCTCCCATCTTTGCTGCCGGCAGGGTTGAGCAAGATTCCCTTAAGACAATAAAGGCTACCTTTCCCAAAGAATCAGAAGAAGATGCAGAGGTGCGCACACTCTTTGCCCTGTGGGCTGCAAGCGAGGCCCTTTCAGATGCTCGATTAACCCCTGCATACGATAACAACATCGGGATATCCTTTGCCTCAGGCCTCGCCATCAACAGGCTTGAAGACATTGCATCCTTTATAAAGGACAAGCGCTTTGATTATAACTCCTTTTATGAACACTATCAGGAAGTGCATAACGAATCTATTATGAAAAACAACTCTCACAGACCTGCAGCAGTGATTGCAGATAGATTTAATTTAGGAGGCAGAAATATCACCTCTACTTCAGCCTGCGCCTCAGCAACCCAAGCTATTGGCATTGCCCTGAGGTCAGTGCAGTGCGGAGAGACAGACCTGATGCTTGCTGGCGGTGCCGACTCTATGATCAACCCCGTAGGGCTTGTCTTTTTCGTCCTTCTTGGTGCAGCCGCTACTGCAAAGGACCTAAGGTCATGTCGTCCCTTTGACATAAAACGTTCAGGGCTTGTAATGGGTGAGGGGGCAGCCTTTTTGGTTATTGAATCTGAAAGGAGCGCACTAAAAAGAGGGGCAAAGATATACTGTGAATGCGCTGGATATGGCGCATCTATGGATTCCTTTCAGGTTACTGCCCCAGAACCAGAAGGCGCTGGGGCGTACTTGTCAATGCTTAGGGCTATTGAAAATGCGGGTCTTGCATTATCGGATATTGATTATATAAATGCCCACGGAACCAGCACCAAACTAAATGACTTAGCAGAGACAAAGGCTATAAAAAGGCTCTTCGGAGAACAGGCTTACAGAATAAAAATAAACTCCACTAAGTCACTGATAGGCCATCTACTTGCAGCCTCTGGCGCCCCTGAGGCTGTTTTCACAGCCCTATCAGTGCACAATAATATCGTTCATCCAACAATTAATCTGTCGCACCCTGACCCTCAATGCGACCTTGATTACTCCGCAGAAAAAGCATCCCCTCTGAACATAAGGGCTGCGCTTTCTAACTCCTTCGGTTTTGGTGGGCAGAATGCAACGGTGGCTTTTAAAAAATTTACTTTGTAGGCATTAGGCATTTTATCAATATCACTAAAAGGAGTTCAGTATGAGATACCTACTTATAGACAGGATTATTGAGTGGGAAAAACACCGCTCCATCAAGGGCATTAAAAACATCGCTATGTCTGAGGACTTTCTGGAATTCCATTTTCCTGACAGACCAGTAATGCCAGGTGTTATGCTGCTTGAATCACTCACTCAGCTTGCAGGATGGCTTGTAGCCCTTTCTTCTGACTTTACTAAGTGGGTGCTTATCAATCATGTGCGGCAATGCAAATTTTATAGTTTTGCACTCCCGGGAGACCAAGTAGAACTGACCATAGAAACAACCGAGGCAACGAAGGATGGACAATGCTTCAAGGGAATCGGCACAGTGGAAGGCAAAAAAAAGATTGTCTTAGACTTTCAGGGAGAGATAATCGACCTGGACCTCATAGAAGATATAGAAAGAAAACAGAAGGAATTTGCTATCCTTACAAGGGAAACACCATGGCGATAAACACTAAAAGGGTTGCAATTACAGGGATAGGCGCTATTAGTCCCCTTGGCAGGAATCTTCAGGAAAATGTTCAAGGTCTGATCGACTTAAAAACTGGGGTTTCAATACATAATATTGAGGGGGCAAACCACCAAAATGCTTACTATGGCAAGGTGACTGCTGAAATCAAGCCACAAATGAACCAAGGGCTCTCAGGTCAGTATAAATTCCTCAATCGTGGGGGACAACTTGCGCTGGCCGCTGCAATTGAGGCAATGAAGGGACAGGATTTAACCAATATAGAGCCTGAGGAGAGGGCCTTTTATCTTGCCACAGGGGACCTTTCTAACACGGGCTGTGAATTTATGTATCCTGCAAATAAGGCTGCAGTGGATGAAAAGACAAGGGTTATTGATCCCGCAAAACTCAATAAAACAGCCCTAAACAAGGTAAATCCCTTCTTCCTCCTTGACAGCATTGCCAATAATCCCTTTAGCTTCATCTCTGCCTATTTTGAATTAATGGGAGAAAACACCACCGTCGCAAGCCTTTCACCCTGCGGCTCCATTGCCTTAGAACTTGCATTCAGGAGCATCAGACAGGACAGGGCATCAATAGCCTTAGTTGCAGGTTCTTGCTCTTGGATAAACAGCATATCACTCTACGAGATGGAAGGACTTGGTTTATTGTCGAGGTGCAAAAATGGGGCTGCCTCCTATGCCCCCTTTGACAGAAAAAGAGACGGATTCATACCCTCAGAGGGAGGAGCAGCCATAATCTTAGAAAGGGAAGATTTAGCGATAAAACGAGGCTCGCATATATATGGTTACTTGCTTTCCTGCGCTAACGGATGCGACATCTCTGAAGATGAGGGACTTTCAGTGCCCCACCATATCAGCAAAAAAACAATAGAGACAGCCCTAAGAGATGCAGGAATTGGCGTTGGAGACCTTGCCTTTATATGTGCCCACGGCAGCGGTTCTAAAAAGGGAGACCTCTCTGAAATGAATTCCATAAAACAACTTTTCAGCCAAACAGGAATATCAACACAGATATGCGCCTTAAAACCATATACAGGGCACATGGGTGCGGCAAGCGACCTGGCAGATATAATTTTGAGCCTGAGCGCTCTTAAAAGAGGCATTGTGCCCGCCACCTTAAATCTTAAGGAACCTGAGGAGGAGTTTGCAGGACTGCCCTTCTCCAAAGACATATCATCAAGCAGCAAAAGGGCTTTCCTATCTCTGAGCAACGGACTTGGCAGCCAGTCTTCAGCGGCAGTTGTAGAAATAAATTAGTCCTAATTAGGATTATGAGCCAACTGGGAAGCAGAGAGTGAAAAAGTTCAGGCATATAATTGAATTCATATGCGTCTTTATTCTGCTTCAGACGATAAGACTTACCCCCTTATTCATAGTTAGAATTGTCAGTATGTTACTTGGCAACATCCTCTTTTTGATCTCTGCACACAGGAGAAATATTGCCCTTGACAATCTGAGAAAGGCATACAGAGGTGAACTAAAGGACGATGAGATCCGTGCCATTGCAAGAAAGAGCTGTCAATCCTTGATCCAGACCTTTGTTGAGGGCGCAAAGTATCTGGCAATATTTAAAGATCCGAGAGAGATAATCAGGTTAACGGCAAATAACAAAGAGATTATTGAACTCTTTCAGAGGGCAAAGAGGCTTCATGAGGAGCATCAAGGCTGCATCTTTGTAACACCCCATTTGGGTAATTGGGAACTTCTCCCCCATGTAAGCGCTGCAGTGGGCATTCCCCTTACGGTGGTGGCAAGACCACTGGACAATCCTTATCTGGAGAAACTCCTGTACCAAAGCAGGGTTGCCTCTGGGCAGCTACTCATACCAAAGAGAAACGCTATGCTGAAGCTACAACAAACCCTTCAAAAAAAGAGATCCGTTGGTATGCTGCCTGATCAGAGCACCATGAAAGGGATAGAGGTTGAATTTTTTGGTAGAAAAGCCACTGCCACTCCAATACCAGCCCTCCTGTCGGTGTATTATAAAAAGCCCATCGTGGTAGTTGCCTGTTGTAGGGATGAGAAAAATAGAGGATTCACAGGCTATGTAAGTGATGCGCTGCTCCCTGAGCACAGCGGTAATGAGAGGAACAAAGTGCTAAGGCTTACTCAACAGATGACCCTTAAGATGGAGGAGATTATCAGGTTGTATCCTGCCCAGTATCTCTGGATACACAACCGATGGAAGACCTATAAATAGACAATTAGCCAATTCTCCTCCCCTTAAACCCCTATCATCAGATTTGGATTAAAATAAGCCCACTTAAATTGCCGATAGGAGCAAGAGGGTGTGATGAAAAGGCTTTATTGCCACACCTTTTTACAAGGCCCTTGGACCTTCACAAATAATGCTATTTTAATCACCTCTTGGGGACTGAATGACCTATGGCCCTTTTTAATAAACCCTGTGGCAGTATAAAGGCTTTCAGGCATGCCCTCTTACTCCTTACAGGTTTCTGTCGGCAATTTGGGGAGCCCACTAATTCTTGACTTGTGCTTTCCCAATAAGGCTTAATTAACAAACATGGGTCCGAGGAATAAAAACATTAAAGGAGTTGTAGATCCTGAAAAAGACAAGGAAGGACTCAAAAGATACCAGTTTAAGAATAAATTAAGGGCACAAAAACTCAAGGAGATACTCTCAATGGGTAAAACCCCTCCATCGCTCTCTGAAATAACCATAGAACCCTCAGAATATGAAAAACACCTCCGGTCAGCCTATAAGGAAGAAAACTTCCCAAAACCGAGAAACCTAATTGGCATACCTAAAGCTCTCCCGGCTGCAGAGATGGAGAAGTTGATGCTTGCCCATATAAATGTTACAGACAGCGATCTAAGACAGCTTGCCTATTACAGGGCATCGTCAGTTATGGATAAACTAAGTAAGGTAGAAGGACTCAGCACTGGCAGGTTGTTCGTTGTTGAGGGGAATCTAATCAAAGCAGAAGGAGACAGACAGCATTCAGCCAGGGTAGATTTTATTCTTAAATAATATGTTGGATGAAGGGCTGACTTCAAAAGCACCCAAACCACATAGCGCACTGATAAATAAGCCCTTTCGCCTATTGCATCGACAGTCGCTTCCATGAGAAATAAAAAAAACCTCCTGATTCTATCCCTTACCTCCTCTATTGTATGCACTGTAATTTACCTATTTAACCTCTTACAGCCCTTTGAAAACAAAGCCTTCGATCAGTTATCGAGGGCCTTTAATCCCGAAAAACCTGACAATACTAATATAGTCATCATAAAAGTTGATCAGCATAGCTTAGATGAAATGAGCAGGCAGGGGATACAGTGGCCCTGGCCAAGACAGCTTTATGCCCCAATAGTTGAATACACCTCACAGGCAAAGGCAGTTTTCATAGATATACTCTATACAGAACCCTCCTCCTATGGCAAAGAGGACGACTACCTATTTAGTGAATCCCTTAGAAAGGCCAAGAATGTCTATTTGCCTGTATTTTTGACTAATCAACAAAAGGCATTGAGCGACGGAGAGCTAAGTTTTTTAAAAAGACAGGGACTCTTTCCGTTTACTGGCAAGGCATTGATAAAAAGGTCCTATCAATCTGCCATACTGCCTATTGAAGAACTGAGGTTGACATCAAAGGGGGTTGGCAATGTCACCCTGTCCCCAGATGAGGATGGCGTATATCGCAGAATACCGCTCCTGTTTGGGTTCAGAGAAGGGGCAATCAAGCACTTCTTGATACCCTTTTTCTTAGATGCTGGCAAAGCAAGAATCGCTGAAAACAGCATTGTCATTAACGACAAGCCTCTTGCCCTTTACGAGGGAAATGCGTTGATTAGGTACTATAAAAATCCTAAACCCTTCCAGGAGATCCAAGCCGTAGAGGTGCTCAAATCCTATTCCGACTCAATATTAGGAAAGAAGGCATCCTTAGACAGGGATTTTTTTAAAGATAAGTTTGTATTCCTTGGACTTACTGCTGCTGGTCTTTATGATCTCAAGCCAACGGCTGTTTCTTCTATCTCAACTGGATTGCTTATCCATGCAACACTTTTTGACAATATCATGAACGACTCCCTATTTAAGCCAATTCCAAAGTATATCATCCCCCTGTTAATAATGCTGATATGCCTTGCAATGACTACACTATCAATGAGATATCATTCCTTTGCGATAAATCTTGTCCTGTTTATTGCAATGCTCTCTGCGGTCCTATTGCTCCTGACCCTATTTTTTAAGGCTGGGTACTATGAAAATCTTACCTCTGCACTGTCTGCAGTGATAATCTCTTTTATTGTTGCAATAGCCTACAGTTACGCCACTGAAGGGAAGGAGCGACGCTTTGTCAAGAGGGCCTTCTCACAATACATGGACGAAAAGGTGGTCGATTACCTGCTAAAACACCCAGAACACATACAACCCGGAGGCAAGAGAAGGTATGTAACAGTATTCTTTGCCGACATTGCCGGATTTACCACTATTGCCGAGCAGTTATCTCCAGAGGATACCGCAAAGATGCTCAGAGTAGTGTTGAACGCCTTCACAGAGACAATAATCAAACATCAGGGGATAATAGATAAATATATAGGCGACTGCGTCATGGCCTTTTGGGGCTCTCCTTACAGCACTGATGAAGATGAAACCCTTGCCTGCTCTGCTGCATTAGAGTGCATAAGTGCCCTTGAACTAATAAATCATGAATTTGCCAAAGAGAATATCCCCCCTATATCTATGAGGATAGGACTCAATTCTGGTTATGCAATTGCAGGGAATCTGGGTAGTGATAGACTCTTTGATTACACCGTCATTGGTGATACTGTGAATCTTGCCTCGCGCCTTGAGGGAGTAAATAAGAAGTTTGGCACGAAAATAATAGCCAGCGAGCAGACGCTTAACAGAACAGGCAATAAATTTCTTACCCGACAACTTGGCAGGATTGAGGTTAAAGGGAAGACTATGCCCGTTGTCATTTATGAGATAATGTCCTACCGCCTATCAGCATCAAATAATGATACAGAGGCACAACAGTTATTCCAAAAGGCCCTATCCCTATTCTATGACAAGAATCCCCTTGATGCCCTATTATGTTTTAAGGAGATGTCAGAGAAGCGCCCAGAGGACAGGGCCATTGTCTTTTACAAGCAGTGGTGCGAAGAACTATTGTTGAAGGAAGCATTGACAGAACAGGACTTAGTGATTAAAATGAAAGAGAAATGAAGTTTTATGCCTCAGTTATAAAATACCCCATTAAGGTTGCAACTTCCTTGTTGTTGCCCTTAGCAGTTTCTCTGAATATCTTCATACCCGATCATGCCCATGCAGATACCATGCGTGTTATTACCAAAGAGAACACCATAAGGGAGACATGCCGTTTTTTTGCCCCTGTCAAAGGCGTCGTAAAATATGGGGATACCCTTGAGATAGTATCTACCGAAGGAGATTGGTTTAGGGTCAAGTTTAAAGGCATAGCTGGGTGCATACACAAAGGGGCGGTAGAGACGAGGGCAGTCTCCTCTTTTCAGGGCATAGGCAGCCCAAAACAGGGCGCCACAGAACAAGAGGTTGCACTCGCAGGCAAAGGATTTAATCCTCAAGTGGAGAACGCCTTCAAAGCAAAACATCCTGAGATGAATTTTGCCTTAGTCAATGCAATAGAGGGATACAGGGTTGAAGAAAAGAGGGTCTTTGAGTTCATAAGACTTGGAGGTCTGACGCAGCCATGAGGGGCAGATTGATTTGTGCCTTTATAATGATTGTGCCTTATATCTTTACAAGCTCTTGCATCTCCACTGGAGGGTCTGGACTATCAGGACATCTGAGCACTGCCCTTACTACTGTCCAAGAGGTATCAAAGGCATCAAGACCCATATCCGATGAAGAGGAGTATTATATCGGCAGGGCGCTTGCGGCAAAGATACTCACCACCTATAAGATATACAACAACGCAAGGATTGTGGATTACATAAACCTTGTAGGATTGTCTCTGGCAATGCACTCTGAAAGACCTATCACCTACGGAGGCTACCACTTCACTGTTTTAGATACCACTGAGAGGAATGCCTTTGCCTGTCCAGGGGGTATTATCTTCATTACAAAGGGTATGCTGCAAACCGCAAATACCGAAGATGAGCTGGCTGCAGTGCTTGCCCATGAGATAGCCCATATCAACAACAAGGATGGGATATCCTCCATCAAGAGCGCCCGATGGACTGAAGCCCTCACAGTGATAGGAACTCAGGCGGCAAGACAATACACCTCTGCTGAGGTAGGAAAACTACTCACGCTCTTTGAAGGGGCACTGGATGATGTCTTTAAGACAATAGTCCTCAATGGATACAGTCAGCAACAAGAATTTGCAGCCGATGAGAAGGCCCTGTCCTACCTAAAAAAAGCAGGCTATGCACCTGGAGCCCTTGTGGATTTTATAACCTCTGTGAACATGCAAGGAGGAGCATCTCAGGGAGGCATAATGAAGACCCATCCATCCTCTGCGGAAAGATTAGAAAGGCTAATAGGCAAGACACAGTCGATAACTATGGATGCAGACTCCCTGAACAAGCGGACTGGCAGATTCAAAGCCCTCATGAGAAAATACCTCTAAAAATGCCCGAAACAAAACTCACACATTTCGATGAGCAAGGCAGCGCAATTATGGTGGATGTATCAGGCAAGGCAGTTACTACCCGCACCGCCATTGCTTCAGCCACTGTTTATATGAAGCCTGAGACACTCAACATGATAAAGGACAGGACTATATCAAAGGGCGATGTCCTTGCAGTGGCAAGGATAGCAGGAATAATGGCTACAAAAAAGACCCCTGAATTGATACCACTGTGTCATCCCCTTGCCCTGAGTTCCGTAAGGATAGATTTTATGCTCCAGGAAGAGTCCTCATCCATTGAGGTTATATCAACGGTCAAAATACAGGCACAAACGGGCGTTGAAATGGAGGCGCTCACAGGATGTGCTGTGGCTGCCCTCACCATATATGATATGTGTAAGGCTGTTGACAAGGCTATGACGATCAAAGACATAAAACTCCTTGAAAAACACGGTGGTAAGAGCGGCAGCTTTACAAGAACCGATAATACCGACAATACCTAAAAATACTCCATCTTCCCTCAGAGGACCCAAAGAACATAAAAACAAATGGGGGAATGAAAAGCGATTTTATAAACAGGCTTCCTCTGCATACAATACTCACTGTTCCTTTTGTAACAATCATCACACTTATATCCACCAGTGTCATGTCAACCCCTATCGGCTACAAAAAATGTTTGCCTTAAATTGCCGATAGGAGTAAGAGGGTGTGCTGAAAAGGCTTTATTGCCACACCTTTTTACAAGGCCTTTGGACTTTTACAAATAATGCTATTTTAATCACCTCTTGGTGACTGAATGATCTATGGCCCTTTTTAATAAACCCTGTGGCAGTATAAAGGCTTTCAGACATGCCCTCTTGCTCCTACAGGTTTCTATCGGCAATTTTGGGGTGTTTGCTATATTCTTGACAAAGGTACCGTAATGAGTTAATTCCCTTTGAGCCCTTGACCATCATTTAGGTCCCAGGTGCGTCCCAGATACTCAAGGGCTTCATAATTTGTCATATCAAGATGTATTGGCGTTATAGAAACATATCCCTCCTTGATTGCCTGCATATCCATTCCCTCTCCGTGTTCATGAAAATGTTGCCCACCACCAATCCAGTAGTGAGTATCCCCCCGAGGAGATATTACCTCTTTAATGGCATTGTCATATATCCTTTTGCCAAGTCTTGTAAGTTTTATGCCCCTTATCTCTTTTGGCGTTATGTTAGGCACATTGACATTCAATAGGGTGTCATAGGGGAGCGAGTTTTCAAGTATATAGGCTGCCGTTTTGACTGCATAAGGCACTGCGGATTCAAATAGAAAAGGACTATCACCTACAAGAGAGATTGCAAAGGAAGGCGTATTAAGTATAGTGCCTTCAATGGCTGCCGATACTGTCCC
Source organism: uncultured bacterium (assembly GCA_937949555.1). Lineage (GTDB taxonomy): Bacteria > Nitrospirota > Thermodesulfovibrionia > Thermodesulfovibrionales > Dissulfurispiraceae > DUZI01. The sequence continues at coordinate 16,423 of CALEDV010000067.1, forward strand.
TGAGTAAGTAACATCATCTCCTAAATTAGCGCCCCTGTTTATCCCCGAAGCCACTATCTGAGGTCTCCTTGGCAGTATCTTATTGATGGCAAGGGCAACACAATCAGTTGGAGTCCCATTGACAGCATAAATACAATCCCTCAGAAGCTCAGCCTTAAGAGGTCTGTGTAGTGTAAGTGCATGACTCACTGCGCTTCTTTCCCTGTCGGGGGCAACTATATAGACCTCCCCAAGGGTCCTCATTGCCTCAAAAAGGGCAAGTATCCCCTCTGAGTGCACACCGTCATCATTGGTAACAAGTATGAGTGGTTTCACTTGCCAAACACACTTCTGAGGATATCGGTTACCCTCGCTGCAGGATTTGTCCTTATGTTTTTCTCCTCCTGTCCTAATACATAAAACAATCCATCTAATGCCTTTGTGGTAACATAGTCATCTATGTCAAGGGATTTTTTATCAACAAAAGGTATAGACTCATAGCCCTTCATAAAATCCTTGTAAGACTTGACTGTCCCTATCTTCTCCATAGTATTGGACACTACAGGCTTAAAGGCTTCATATAATTTATCCTGGGTCTTCCTCTTAAAGAAATCCGTTGCAGATGTGTCACCCCCATTGAGTATCTGCTTAGCATCATCAAAGGTCATAGACTTTATAGCCTCTACAAAAAAAGATGCCGCTGCAGGGGCTGCCTGTTCAGCAGCCCTATTCATGCTGAGTATAAGCTCATCAACCTGTCTTTGGAATCCCAATTGTTTCATTATATTAGCCACATTCTGGATACCCTCGGGCAGGAGTATCTTAATCATGGCATTTGCAAAGTATCCATCGATCTTAGATACATTCTTAACAGCATTTTCAGTCCCTATAGAGAGCGCCTCTCTCAGCCCCTTTGCTATTGTGGCATCATCCTGAGTCCTTGAAGTGGCAAAGTCAGAGCCTTTTAAGAGATTATCGAGAAATCCTGCCTGGGCAAAGTCTGTAAAAAATACCATTAGAGAAACAATAAGTCCTATCATAAGTTTTAACACTTGATTCCTCCGGGTTTGTATTTTGTCTAATATTTTTTACAATAATATAAAACATCTTAAGCAAATAAAACATGACTGAGTAAGCCTTCATTTTGTTTGCTGGGTCCTGTAGCAATTGTTCAGCCTTTGAATTTAAAACTACATATATATTATCATGCAAGATGCTTCCTTTATGTGTTTTATTTTTGTGTCTTATGCTATTTACATCTACCGCTGAAAGTGTGTCCTATACTTACAGCAAAGAGGATAACCTAATAGGCAACATAACAGTCTATAGGACAAAAAAAGATGATTCTCTCATTGAGATAGGCAGAAGATTCAGCCTTGGTTATAATGAGATTACCGATGCCAATGCAGACTTAGACCCCTTTTTGCCAGGGCATGACAAGGATGTATTGATACCCACAAAATGGATACTACCTGATATGCAAGTATATGAGGGCATTGTTATCAATCTTCCCGAGATGAGACTGTATTATTTTTACAAACAGGATTCTAAAAACATGGTCAGGACCTTTCCCATAGGCATAGGAGATGAAGGCACTGATACCCCCACAGGGGTGTTTAAAATAACCCAAAAGACGGTGAACCCAAGCTGGTATCCACCAGAATCTATCAGAAAGGAGCGCCCAGAGTTGCCTGCCGTTGTGCCTCCAGGACCTGAGAATCCCCTTGGAAGCCATGCCATGAGGCTATCAGGAGGAAGCTACCTTATTCATGGAACAAATAGACCCTGGGCCGTAGGCAGAAGGGTTACCCATGGTTGTCTGAGATTGTATCCAGAGGAAATGCCCCTATTGTTCAATATGGTTCAAATAGGCACTAAGGTTACTATCGTAAGACAACCTGTCAAGATAGGACAGAGGGGGGACAATATATTCATAGAAGTGCATAAGATAGAAGGCAATTATAGCTACAAATATTTTGATGAGGCAATCGGTCTGCTAATAAAAAAAGACCTCCTAAAGAAGGTGGACACCCTGAAACTCTATGAGGCAATAAAGAACAAAACCGGAGTGCCAGTAGATATTACAGAAATAAAAACAGGGGCTATTAAAGCCCCTGTTAATTTCAAAAAGTCAGAGCAGTTAGAATCGCTGTAACTATTTCTTTTGCTGTAATTCAAAGGCCTTTTTAGACTTGCCAAAGGCATCCTCAGCCCTTTGAGCAGCAGCCTCAGCCCTTTGAGCAGCAGCCTCAGCCCTCTCTAAAGCAGCATCAGACTTCTTGCAACATTCGGTTGCCAATTTCTTTGCCTCCTCAGCGGTGGCATGAGCATCCTTTGCAAGCCTCTTAGCCTCAGCAGAATCGCCCTCACACTTTGCAATCTTACCCTCAAGGGCTGCTACCTTAGCCTCAAGCTTACTGATCCTGTCAACAATAGGATCAATCTGCTGCTTTACATAATCCTTTGTTACACAACCAAAAGAAAACATAAACACAACCACTAACATAACTGCTAAAAGTTTCTTCATCAGTTTCACCTCCTTTCACCTGTTTGTAGGTCTTTGACAAATTTGAACTGAATATAAGAATACAATGATGCATTAAAAAATTCAATACAAAACAGAAAGGAACTCAAAAAAATCAAAACACTATAATCAAAACTATTGCTTTTTCCTTGCAAGCAATACACAGGGCGCCTTTGAAATAATAACATGAACGCCTGGAGAATCAAGCTTCTGACTTACAAGTGCTGTATTTGCTTCCTTGTCCCCATAGGGAGACAGGGTCTGTACAGAATCTACACCACAGGCTCTGCATAGGTCCTCCAGGGATATTTTCCCTCCTTCCCTGCCCTGGGCAGTCATGCCTGTTGCAGGGGTTGGCTGGTGTCCTGTCATTGCGACCGATGAATTGTCAAGGATAGCTACAAGTATGTTTGCCCTGTTATAGACTGCAGATATAAGGCCTGTAATCCCTGAATGCAAGAAGGTTGAGTCTCCAATCACAGCAGCAACCCTTTTTACCCCCTGATAGGATAACCCAGCGGCCTGTCCAATACTTGCTCCCATACAAAGGCATGTATCAAGGGCGCCAAGAGGTGGAGCAGCCCCAAGGGTGTAACAACCAATATCCCCAGCAGTAAAAGAAGGCTCAGCTGCCTTCAGGGAATGATAGAACTCCCTATGGGGACATCCAGGACACATAACAGGAGGCCTGCCCGGCAAAGGTGAATCATAGACAGGCTGATTGGCTGATGCTTTTCCCCATCCCTCTATGTAACCTGATAGAATCTCCGTGCCAAGCTCACCCTCCATAGGCACATGACCACTTAGTCTGCCTTTGACCCTTTTTGAATACCTCAAGGCTATATCCTCTAAATAGGGATAGCCCTCTTCAAACACCCAGACCTCCTCCAACCCCTTAACAAAGCTGGATATTAACCCTTCATCAAAGGGGTATGCACCTATCTTGAGCATTGCAAAGTTTTGTTTGTATTCAGAGGCATAGTGATAGGTTATACCACAGGTTATAAAACCCTTCTTCTGTCCCCTCTTTTTAACAGATATATTTAAACCTGATTTGCCCACCCATTCAATCAGGTCTCTTTGTTTACCGTTTAAAGAACGATGACAGGCTATGACATGACTTGGAATTGCAATCATTGTAGGAGGGTGCTTTATAATCTTGACAGCTTTTTCACCCTTAGGTTCACAAAGACTCACAGGGCTATAAGAATGTGATACCCTTGTTACTGGCCTGACTATTACAGGAAGAGAGGTCAACTCAGACAGTTCAAAGGCTGCAACTACCATATCCTTAGCCTCCTGGGAATCTGAAGGCTCAAGGCAGGGAATTTTGGCAAAACGGGCAAGGACCCTTGTGTCTTGCTCATTTTGAGAGGAGTATGCCCCTGGGTCGTCAGCCACTATAATAACTACGCCGCCTTTTACACCAAGATAGGCAGCAGTCATAAGGGGATCAAGTGCCACATTTAACCCTACATGCTTCATAGTGCATAAGGCGCGTCTTCCTGCATAGGACACACCTATTGCTGTCTCAAGGGCGACCTTCTCATTTACAACCCACTGGGCATTGCAGGCTGATTGTCTTGCCAGGGTCTCAATGATCTCTGTTGAAGGGGTGCCTGGATATCCTACTGCTAAGGAAACTCCAGCCTCTATGGCGCCTCTGGCTATTGCCTCATTGCCTGATAATAAATCCCTTTTCTCTGTCATTCCACATCTCCTATATATCTCTGCCTATTGCTGCGGCAATGGGTCTTAACTCGCTCATCAACTGTTTGAAATAATCAGGTCTAAGGGATTGCTCTCCATCGGATAAAGCCTCTTCAGGATTGCTATGAACCTCTATCATTAAGGCATCTGCACCAGCCGCAACAGCCGCCTTTGCCATAGGCGACACCATATCCCATTTTCCAACACCATGACTTGGATCAACCACCACTGGCAGGTGGGATAATTTCTTGAGCAAAGGCACTGCACTAAGATCTAAGGTGTTCCTCGTAGCAGTTTCAAAGGTGCGGATACCCCTTTCACAAAACATAACCTGATGATTCCCCCTGGACATGATATATTCAGCAGACATTAACCATTCCTTTATGGTTGAAGAGAGTCCCCTTTTCAGGAGCACTGGCTTTTTTGCAGCACCAACCTCCAGAAGAAGCCTGAAGTTTTGCATATTCCTTGCCCCTATCTGGATTATATCGGTATATTTTACGATTACATCAATATCACGAGCATCCATTATCTCTGTTACCACTAAAAGCCCTGTCTTTTCTCTTGCCTCGGCAAGATACTTTAATCCTTCCTCTCCTAAACCCTGGAAAGAATAGGGTGATGTCCTTGGTTTGAAAGCGCCAGCCCTTAGAAAGTTTGCTCCTGCATCCTTAACCTTCTGTGCTACCGCAAGCAGACCTTCTCTGCCTTCAACAGCACAGGGACCCGCCATAACCTGTATCTTGTTACCCCCAATAATCTGATCGCCAACCTTTATCTCTGTGTTGTCCTTCCTGAATTCACGGCTTGCGAGCTTGTAAGGCTTGAGGATTCTCAAGACATTCTCTACACCCTCCATCACCTTCAGCGCATCTTCTTCCTCTTCAGAGACCACTGAGGTGTCTCCTATAACTCCAATAATTGTCCTTTCAGTGCCCTTAGATATATTAGCCTTCAGCCCCCATCCTTCAAGTTTTTTTACAATTATTGAAATCCTCTCTTCAGCAGCCTCAGGCCTTAATACGATTATATCCATCTAAAAATACCCCCTCATGAAAAATGTGTTTTAATAATCTCGATAGACAACTATAACCACCAAAAACGAAAGAAGGCAGAGAAACCCTTAGGATTAAAAACAAAATTTATCAAAATATTTGCATCTCAAGGACTCTTTAAATAGGCAGTACAAACTCCTGTGCAAGCTAAACAACCTCTAAAACCCTTTTAAATACCTCTATAAACCTCTGGTTCTCCTCAGGCAATCCCACAGTAACCCTTATCTCCTTCTGACCCACAGGTCTGATTATCACACCCTCTTTAAGCATAGCGTTATACAGGGTGAAAGAGTCCTTTTCAAGGAGTATGTAAATAAAATTAGTCTCTGAGGGCACATATTTTACACCTATCTCATCTAAAGCCTTATATAGATATCGCTTCCCTTCGTTATTTAAATTGATGGACCGCTTTAAATGCCCTTTGTCCAATAAGGCAGATAGGGCAGCAACCTGCGAAAGGCTGTTTGTGTTAAAGGGTTCCCTTATCTTGTTAAGTTCATTAATAATCTCTGGCTTTGATATGCCATAACCTATACGAAGACCAGCCAGACCGTAAGCCTTTGAGAAGGTCCTTAGGGTAAGTATGTTCCTGCCCTCTGAAAGGTATTTTAAGGTATCAGGATAAGAGCGGTCAGTTACATATTCAATATATGCCTCATCGGCGATAAGAAGCACATCCTGAGGCAGTTTTTTCATAAAGGACTTGAACTCGTCCTTTCTATTTATCGTCCCCGTTGGGTTATTAGGATTGGCAATAAATACTATCTTTGTCCTTTCTGTAATGGCTTCAGCCATTTTTTTTAGGTCATGCCTTTGATCTATTAAAGGCACTTCAATTGCCTTTGCGCCTACAGACCTCACTGCCATAGAATAAACAACAAAGGAAGGATAGCCCATAACTGCCTCATCACCATGGGTCATATAGGTACGCACCGCAATATCTAAAAGTTCATTAGAGCCATTTCCGAGAATTATGCTTTCTATTCCAAAATACATCCTGGCATTGGATATCCTTGAGGCAATCGCATTTCTGAGATAGAATCCTCCGCCATCGGGATAACGTCCAACCTCTGAACCTTTAGATATAAAGTTCTTTATTGCCCTTAGTGCTTTTTTAGAGGGTCCCAGGGGATTTTCATTTGAGGCAAGCTTGACTGACTCAGTAATGCCAAGCTCCCTTTCAAGCTCTGAGACAGGTTTCCCAGGCACATAGGGTTTGATTCCAGACACATAATCAAGTGATTTGAGCATTGTTTATTACCTCTCTCCTTTATCTCCAATTGGGTACGAACCAAGATGTTTCAGATATAGGCAACTGTCCTTTACCTCCTCAATGGCATCCCGAAGTTTCTTGTCTTCAATATGGCCAATCATATCGGCAAAGAAAATATACTCCCATGCCCTTCTCTTTGAGGGACGAGACTCTATCTTTGATAGGTTAATATCAGCTTTCTTAAAGGGCACAAGCACATTAAACAGTGCACCTGGCTTATCTTTCAGAGAGAACATTATAGAGGTCTTATCATTGCCTGTTTTTTTAGGATAATCACGGGCAATCACAAGGAATCTCGTAAAGTTGTTCTTATTGTCTTCTATGCGTTTTTCAATGAATTTAAGGTCATAAAGCCTTGCTGCAAGCTCACTCGCTATAGCAGCGGTCTCTGCGTCCTTTGATGCAATCTCCGCCGCCTTTGCAGTGCTGACGACATCAAGCACATGTATATGAGGCATATGCCTCTCAAACCATTCCCTGCACTGAGCTGCAGCCTGAGGGTGAGAATAAACCCGCTTGATCTTTTTTATGTCCCCATCCTTAGACAACAGATTATGAGACACTTCTAGAAGGACCTCTGCCGCAATCTTCAGATCACAGTCTACAAAGACATCAAGGGTATAACTAACTACTCCTTCATTGGAATTCTCTATGGGCACCAATCCATAGTCTGCCTTCTTTGCCTCCACAGACTCAAAGATAGCCTTTATCCTCTCTGCAGGGATATACTTGGCTGAGGAACCAAAATGTCTTATTGCTGCAAGATGGGTAAAAGTCCCCTCTGGACCAAGATATGCGACCTTTAGAGGTTCCTCAAGGGAAAGGGAAGCGGATATTATCTCTCTGAATATTACCTTCAGGGCATCTTTTGGGAATAAACCCTTACAGGAGGAGGTTACCCTTTCTATAATTGCCCTTTCTCTGTCTGGATTATGAAAGGCAAGGTTTGCATCCCTTTTTATTTGGGCAATCTTAGTAACAATCTCTGCCCTTTCAGTCAGAAGCCTTACAAACTGGTCGTCTATCTCATCAATTTTTTGTCGTAATACTTCAATGTCTGAATTGTTTGCCCTTTTCATAGGTCAGTAATGATACAGGATAAAAATATGTTTTTTCAAACAGACTGGATGCAACTCAGATGAGCTGAATCAGAAACCCTCTATGCAATGAAAGATAAAACCTTTCTTTCGCATAGAGGGAATTATACTGGAGTCAATTAAGCAGTATAATTTATCTGATTCTGCGTTTGTGAAGGTTTATTTGGGTTGTATGCATTATTCGCCTGCTGCATATTTGCAGTTCTGTTAGCAGCCTCAGTTATCAGTTGGGCAACGAGGTTGTTGCTGTTACTGTTAGCATTGCTATCCCTATTAGCTCCAACAGGTCGTTGTGACTGTCCAGGCACTGACAATGCAGGGTTCCGATTTTGTTGCTGGTTGCCTGCACCCTGGGTCTCATTCTGCCTAGAACTCAATGTTACCCTGTCATTGGGCATATTATCGTTCTGGGGTGCCTCTTGAGACTGTCTCCTCATCTGGGTTTGGTTGGTCTGCTGTTGCTGCTGTTGCTGCATCACCATTGCCACAGAATTTTGTTTTACGCTTTCTACTGCCATTTTAATCACCTCCTCAATAAGACTCTAATTATTATTGATTAGACATACAGACTAAGGTTATTATCCTTTGAAAGCCCAGAATTTCCTTTCCCGGTTTCCTCTGAATAAACGCCTTTGGATTCCTCTCCACCAACCTTTTTGCTGTATAGCAGATCACTGTTTTCCACTATCTCTTCTTTCTTGCTGTTATACCCAAGCACCGACCTCATCTTTAAAAACTGCTCCGGGGGAACCTGAGAAACCACATTTCCTTTTGTATCACGGAACTTTATTACAGGATACCCTGTAGCCTTATCAAATTCTAACTGTATGCTTTTGCTAGACTTTTCGTTTTCCTTTGCTACATTGTTGTTTGCATTTGAAGATTCCTTATCAATGGTCTTTGCATTGTTAGATCTTGTCTCATTGTTAGTTACAGGGCGGACAGCAGTCCTTCCTGACATAACCGTAGCATTAAAGGCAGAGGCATCGTCAGGATTAACGCCCACAGCTACAGTCCTCTGTATATCAGCCTTTTGACTGTATCCGCCAGTTAAGGCATTATTTATATTGGTATTTAGGCTAATCTCTGCCATCTCTACACCCTCACAATATAATTATCGTAAAAATCAAAAAAAAATGCAATACCCAAATTAATGGGCATAATTTTTTGCATTTCAAATACTTATATCTCACCAACAATAACCTTGCCAAATATCAATCTATCACCCTCTAAGTCAACCTCTAGGGACTCTCCTTCCTTTATCTTGCCTTCAAGCAGATTCATTGCAAGGGGGTTAAGAATCTCCCTTTGTATTGCCCTCTTAAGGGGTCTTGCACCAAAGACAGGATCGTAACCAGCCTTTGCGATAAACTGCAATGCCCTTTCCGTTAGAGAAATACTGATCCTCTTAGAATCAAGATATCTCTTCATCCTGTCAATCTGGATTCGCACTATGTCCTTTAGTAGATCATCACTAAGGGGATTAAATACAATAATCTCATCAACCCTATTTAAAAACTCGGGCCTAAAGAAGTTTTTGAGTTCCGACAACACACTACCCCTCAGAACCTCCTTCTGAAATTCTGTCATTGAACCTGCATCGCCCTTTTCATTTAAAAACTGTTGAATATGTTGACTACCAATATTGGATGTCATAATAATTACTGCGTTTCTGAAATCCACTGTTCTACCATGACCGTCGGTAAGTCTACCGTCATCAAGGAGTTGTAGCAAGACATTGAATACCTCTGGGTGAGCCTTTTCTACCTCATCAAGCAATATAACCGAGTAAGGTCTCCGCCTTGCAGCCTCTGTCAACTGACCTCCTTCATCATAGCCAACATAACCAGGAGGAGCCCCAATGAGCCTTGAAACAGTGTGCCTCTCCTGATACTCAGACATATCTATCCTTATCATGGCCGCCTCGTCATCAAACAGAAATTCTGCAAGTGCCTTTGCGAGTTCGGTCTTTCCAACACCAGTAGGGCCAAGAAACATAAAGGATCCAACCGGCCTGTTAGGGTCTTGCACCCCAGCCCTTGCCCTTCTAATGGCATTTGAAACAGCTACAATAGCATCATCTTGACCAACCACACGCTGTCTCAGCCTCTCCTCCATAAGGACGAGTTTTTTGACCTCACTCTCTAACATCCTTGAGACAGGAATCCCTGTCCACTTTGCTATCACCTCTGCAATATCCTCCTCGTCAACCTCTTCCTTTAACATCTTGCGTCTCTGCTGGGTATTCAACAATTCAGTATTTTGTTCCTCAAGCATCTTTTTGAGTTCATTTAATTTGCCATAACGCAGTTCAGCAGCCCTCGTAAGGTCGCCTTCTCTCTCAGCCCTTTCAGAGTCAATCTTCGCCCTCTCAATCTGCTCTTTTATATCCCTGATCCTCTGGATTGCCTCCTTCTCGCTCATCCATTGCATTTTGAGGACATCTCGCTTTTCTGATATGTCAGCGCTTTCCTTAGTTATCTTCTCTAATTTTTCTTTTGCATCAACCGTATCGTCCTTTAATAAAGCCTGTCTTTCAATTTCAAGTTGTCTCAATCTTCGTTCGAGCTCATCAAGTTCCACTGGCATACTGTCAATCTCCATCCTAAGTCTGGCAGCGGATTCATCAATAAGATCAATTGCCTTATCAGGGAGGTGTCTGTCAGTAATGTATCTATTAGAAAGGACAGCCGCTGCAACCAGTGCCGAGTCCTTGATCTTCACCCCATGATGCACCTCATATCTCTCCTTAAGACCGCGCAGAATGGATATGCTGTCCTCAACGGAGGGCTCTTTAATAAGTATGGGCTGAAATCTCCTCTCTAAGGCAGGGTCCTTCTCAATGTGCTTCCTGTACTCATCTACTGTAGTTGCTCCCACACAACGCAAATCACCTCTGGCAAGGGCAGGCTTTAGCATATTTGCTGCATCTACTGCCCCCTCAGCAGAGCCGGCCCCTACAAGAGTATGCATCTCGTCAATAAAGGTTATTATCTTGCCCTCTGACTGCTCTATTTCTTTAAGAACCGCCTTAAGCCTCTCTTCAAACTCACCACGATACTTGGAGCCCGCAATGAGACTGCCTATGTCTAAGGCAACCAGTTTTTTATCCTTAAGGCTTTCAGGCACATCACCTGCCACTATCCTCTGTGCAAGCCCCTCCGCAATTGCGGTTTTGCCAACTCCAGGGTCTCCGATTAATACTGGATTGTTTTTAGTGCGGCGCGAAAGCACATGAATTACCCTGCGAATCTCCTCGTCTCTGCCTATTACAGGGTCAAGTTTGCCCTTTCTCGCTAAATCTGTAAGGTCCTTGCCATATCTGACAAGGGCTTGATATTTGTCTTCAGGATTCTGATCCGTTACCCTGTGACTACCTCTGATATCCTTCATTGCTGATAATATCTTATCTCTATCTGCACCATGTCTTTTTAGTATGCCTGCAGCCTGACAATCAGTCATTACTATTCCTAACAAAAGATGCTCGACGCTGATAAACTCATCACCTAAATGTCCTGCCTGTTCAAAGGCATATTCAAAGACCCTGTTGAGCTTAGGTGAAATATATATCTGTCCAAGCGCTGTTGCCCCTGACACCTTTGTGAAACGTTCTATCTCTGTCAAACAATCCATTATTACAGAGCTTAAATTAATCCCAAGACCCTGAAGTATCCTTACTGCAATGCCCTCTTCATCGGTCAGTAGTGCACTCAAAAGATGCTCTGGCTCTATCTGCTGATTACCCTTTGATTGGGCAATCCTTTGAGACTCTTGGAGGGCCTCTTGGCTCTTTTGTGTTAATTTATCTAATCTCATCTTTCCTGCCTCCTTTATTTATAGTCATCCTGCAATATCGCTGCGATCCTTTCTTTGAACTGCATCCTGATATCCTCATCGAGCAAGCTCGCCATACTTTCAAACTCCCTTTGCAAGCCAACCAGACGACTCCGCATCCTCAATATAATATCCACCCCTGCCCTGTTGACCCCAAGCTCCTTTGTAAGTTTTATGACAAGATTCAAGGTCTCCATATCCTCCTCAGAATAAAGCCTCTGTCTGTTGATCCTTTGAGGACATACAAACCCCTCTCGTTCATACATCCTTAGGGTTTGAGGGTGCACCTCAAGTATCTTTGAAACAACACTTATCATATATACAGGTCTGCTTTTATCCCTCTCGTCCTTACCCATCTTGTCTCACCCAACCTTTCCTCGGATTTTCTTTATACAAGGTTTCTATTTCTTCAATAGCCCTACGGGATCTTTCAGGTATCTCCTTTGGCACTGCAATCTTGATCTCCACATACTCATCTCCCCTCCTCTTGCTCTTTGCAGCAATAAATCCCTTGCCCCCAAGCTTAAACCTCTGACCGCTCTGTGTACCAGCAGGTAATTTCATTACCGCTACACCTTCTATAGTAGGCACCTCTATCCTTGCACCGAGGGCTGCCTCTCCAAAGGTGACCGGCACCGATACATGCACATCATCACCAACCCTCTTTAAATAAGGATGGGGCTTAATGTGTATCTCTATGAGCAGATCACCATTCTGCCCACCTCCAAGACCTGCATTGCCCATCCCCCTTAGCTTTACCACCGAACCGTCATCAACACCCTGTGGTATCTTCACCTTTACGGAGTCAACAGTGTAAACCCTTCCCTCACCACCGCATTTATGACAGATAATTAATTTCTTCCTGCCAGTGCCTCCACAGGCACTACACAATTGAAGGGTTTTGTAAAACCCTCTAATCCCTTGCACCCTTCCAGAACCTCCACAACTCTTGCAGGTCTCTGTTTTCTCAGCCCCAGTGCCAGAGCAGGAATGGCATACTTGAGCCCTTTTCAGACTGAGGTTCTTCGTTGCTCCCCTGAAAGCCTCCTCAAGATCAAGCTCCATAGAGGTTCTGAGATCCTCCCCGCGCTCATTATCATGGGTAAATCCCTCCCCGAAAATATCACCAAAAACACTGCCAAGGTCTCCGAAATCAAAGTTCTTGAAACCCTGAAATCCTTGAAAATCCTTAAGATCAATGGTCTCGCCCCTGTCATACTCTGCCCGTTTTTTTGGATCACTGAGCACTGCATAGGCCTCGTTGATCTCCTTAAACTGCTCCTCTGCTGACTTACTGCCAGGGTTCAAATCGGGATGATACTTCCTCGCAAGCCTTCGGAATGCCTTTTTGATATCCTCCTCCGTGGCGTCCCTCTGAACCCCTAATACCTTGTAGTAGTCCTTAACAGTTGTCATATCTATCACCTCACATTTATTATATCATAATATATTAGTCGTTTTATGTCAAGTATATTTATTCAATTGCAATCATATTTATCTGCATAGTTTGCCCCAAACTGAACAACACAATCAATAAGCAAGTGTCTATGGGCTTTATATGTTAATAAGCCGTGCATATCTCTGCAGCAAGTGCAGTCTTGTTTTCCATCGTAAAGTTGATCTGTTTGAAAATCTTTGCCTCTGCCATAAAACCCTCCTTTAATGTTGGTGAGTAATGTCAAACGTTTTCAAGCAAAAAGCTGTATGCATACCAACACATTGTTTCAATTTAGCTTGCCTTCCCCCTTATTTAAGGGTTAATGTAGTAGCTCTGACCAACTACGAAGGAGGCAAGCAGCTTATGTCCAAAATCGCCCGTTTCATTATATGGAGCAGAAGATGTCCCCTGTTGTGCAGACCAGATCGCTGAGCGTTGTGGAAGTAAAAAAGGCTTATCCGCTCGGCAGCGAAGCGGACAGGCCGCTTTACAAGGCTAAAAACATCGGAAGAAACAGTATAGTTACGGCATGAAAAATTATACCAAACCGGTCAGTCTCAAAAAACTTCTTGCTAAAAAAAGCGAAGCCGAACCGTTGAAAAAGATCATTAGCAATTCGGACTGCCATGTTGCGGTATATGAAGCGGATAAACGCATAGGGAAAATAGAATATGCCAATGGAGGGACTCTGTTCCTGGACGAGATAGGCGATATACCCTTGTTGTGCCAGCCCAAGATACTGCGGGTTATCGAAAGTCAGCAGCTTGAAAGGCTTGGAGGCATAGGCGCACATTGCAGGGGCGGCCATGCTGAAGAAAGAGTTTGTTTCCGCAAAAAATAGGGCTATTGCCGCAACTGGTGTAATCTTTATGCTCACAATTATTGTTTCTTACGGCCTTTTGAACATGGTTTTTATCGGTCCTATAAAACAACTCGATAATTTTGCAAAGGCCTTGAGCAAAGGCGATTTTTCTTATAAAGCCGATGCCGAATATATGGATGAGATAGGTAGCATCAACCAAAGTCTCAATTCTGCATTTGAAGGCATCAATAGCCTTTTATCCTCTCTGACACACTACACTAAGAGCCTTAAAAACAGGGATATCGAGGGAGCGGAGGCCGCAATCAAGCAGATAAGCGAAAGAGGCGTGGAGAGCGGTATTTTCAAATGCATTTCGGAACTCGGCAATGCAGTACACCTTATTGCTGGCCATATAAAGGAGATACAGAATTCCCTTATCAACACCTCAAATACGCCGGCAGATGTGCTTAACCACACTGGGATTCTCGGCGCTTCAACGCAGGGGCAAACATCCGAATTAAGCCAAGCCACAAGGGCGATAGAGAAAAACTCGAGGGTTATTAATAATCTGGCGGAGATAGGGCTGAAGGCTAAAGACAGCGTTATGGCAATTGCGGACGATATTAACGCAAATGCGTCCCGCATGTCTAATCTTTCGGAATCTATTAAAAATATTCAGGACAGCACCGACAAGATAAGGAGCATCATAACCGTAATTAAAGACATCGCAGAA
>CALEDV010000068.1 GCA_937949555.1 uncultured bacterium
GAGACCTCTGGACCTTCACAGATAATGCCAAACTAATCACCTCTTGGTGACTGAATGACCTATGGCCCTTTTTAATAAACCCTGTGGCAGTATAAAGGCTTTCAGGCATGCCCTCTTACTCCTTACAAGTTTCTATCGGCAATTTTGAGTAAGCAATTTAAATCTTGACAGAACAGGCAGAAATTATTTTCATTATATCACACAGTAAAATAAGAAAAGGTGCTTTAGTAAGGAGGATTCAATTGCTGCCAAAACTAAAATATGATGAACGAGGACTTATCCCTGCTATCGTTCAAGAGGCAGAGACAGGCGAGGTGTTGATGATGGCTTATATGAACGAACATTCACTACAAAGGACTATTGAAACAGGCTATACCCATTTTTGGTCGCGCTCAAGACAAAAGTATTGGAAAAAGGGAGAGACCTCTGGCTGCCTTCAGTCTGTTAGAGAGATATTATACGATTGCGATGAGGACACCCTGCTTATAAAAGTAATACAGCAAGGAGCTGGAGCCTGCCACACTGGACAAAGGACCTGTTTCTTTAGATCTATAAAAAAGGAGGCTTAGAAGATGAGAGACTGCATCTTTTGTAAGATAGTCAATAAGCAGATCCCCTCAAAGATTATCTATGAGGATGAAATAGCCGTTGCCTTTGAAGATGTAAATCCTCAGGCACCTGTGCATGCCCTTATAATACCTAAAAAACACATACCGACCCTTGCGGATTTCTCGGAGGAGGACTACGGTATAATTCCCCATATCTTCAAGATTGCAAATAGGATAGCCAAAGAAAAAGGCATTGCTGAAAGGGGATACAGGATTGTGAACAACTGCAATGCGGAGTCAGGGCAGACAGTATTTCACATACACTTCCATCTGCTCGGAGGAAGGCAGATGCACTGGCCTCCAGGATAGGACCTATCATGGAGATTATAGCAAGAGAAACCCTCTGGACAGGGCATTTTCTAAAGACCCTATTGATACGATATAAAGACAGCAAAAACAAGCTGCGCAACTGGGAGGCCGTTGAACGACTTGCCTGTGAAGGTATTGTAGCAATAGTGCCTGTCACCAAAGACAGGGAGTTTATACTAATTAGACAGTACAGGCCTGTAGTGGACAGTCCGGTAATAGAATTCCCTGCCGGACTAACGCCGATTGGTGAAAAGGCCTTAGACACTGCCTTTAGAGAGCTAATTGAAGAGACGGGCTATGTGAGCCACAACATAGAGTTTTTAACCCAGGGTCCAGTGTCACCTGGATTGTCCTCCGAGAGGATCGCCTTTTTTATTGCTAAGGATGCCACACCTGCGGAGGAGAACCTCAAAAAAAGATACCCCCCAGATGATTCTGAGGATATTGAGATAATTAAGGCGCCCTTAGAATCAGTCTATGATACCCTGCTTGAAAGGGAAGGGAGGGGTGATTTAATTGACATAAAGGTATTTGGTTTGATAGAACTCGCAAAAAGGCAAATAAATAAATCAAGGGGGATGTAATTTTGTTTGCACTGTGATAAAATAGCCAAACCTATGATAAACAAAACAGACAAAATATGGATGGACGGGACCTTTGTTCAGTGGGATAGTGCAAAGGTTCATATACTAACCCATACCCTTCATTATGGACTTGGGGCCTTTGAGGGCATAAGGTGTTATGATACCCCAAAGGGCCCTGCAGTATTTAGACTTAAGGAACATGTGGAGCGTCTTTTTAACTCCGCAAAGATCTTCCTCTTAGATATCCCTTTTACA
The DNA here is from genome assembly GCA_937949555.1 of uncultured bacterium. Taxonomy (GTDB): domain Bacteria; phylum Nitrospirota; class Thermodesulfovibrionia; order Thermodesulfovibrionales; family Dissulfurispiraceae; genus DUZI01. The sequence goes on from CALEDV010000068.1 coordinate 1,757, forward strand.
GAAGAACAGATATGCAATGCAGTCCTTGAAACCATCAAGATAAACAATATCAAAGAGTGCTATATAAGACCTATTGTTTACATTGGCTACGGGGCAATGGGGTTGTATCCAAAGGGTAATCCTATCAAGGTTGCTATAGCCGCATGGCCCTGGGGCGCCTATTTAGGAGAAGAGGGGCTCGAGAAAGGCATCAGGGTCAAGGTCTCTTCCTATATAAGAAACCATGTCAACTCCAATATGTCCCGCGGCAAGATATGCGGGTATTATGTTAATTCACAGATCGCTAAAAAAGAGGCAATAATGGATGGATACGATGAGGCGCTGCTTCTTGACACCTCTGGTTTTGTCTCTGAGGGCAGCGGAGAAAACATATTCATCGTTAGAAAGGGTGTATTGAAAACTACGCCCCTTACATCAATCTTAGAGGGCATAACCCGCAACAGCATCATAAAGGTGGCTGAGGATTTGGGGATTAAAACTATAGAGGACAGATTTACACGAGATGAGGTCTATCTATGCGATGAGGCCTTTTTCACAGGCACTGCCGCTGAGATTACGCCTATTAGAGAGCTTGACAATCGGATTATAGGGCGTGGAACTGCCGGAGAGATAACAAAGAAACTGCAAGGCACCTTTTTTGAAATAGTCAAGGGCAAAAATAGAAACTACGAATCCTGGCTCACCTATGTAAATTAGAAAGGCAGCTCAATAGCTGCCTTTCAGTTGTTATTTCAAAGTCTAATTATCTAAGCCTGATTATTTCTTGTGGCACTTTGCACAATTTCCATCGGAACCAAAGGCCTTCTTGCTGTCATGACAATTAAAGCAGAACTTATCGCTCTTGTGATCAGCCATAGTTATCTTTGCCTCTTTTTTCATCGTGAATAGCTTTGTGTGACAGTCGTTGCATTTTGCGCCCTTGTCAGCATGAGCCTTGCCGTCAAATACAACCTTCCCCATAGCGCCGCCTGCATACTCCACATTCTTGCCAGCGGGGGTTGCCATTGCTGAACCTATAAAAAACACACCCACTGCAAAAACCAAAAGTATTGCTATAGTCCTCATCTCCTTCACCTCCTTTCATTAGTTTTTACTTTAGTTTTCATAAGTGCTTACAGCGTTATTATTATTAAAAGTGCATGCGCAAGTCAACAGATTGAGTATTACCACAAAAAGCAAACCAGCCATACTTTATATTCTTGCATTTATCTATGTATTGTTTCATAATCCATACTTGTTATTGCTTGGACGGAAATTAGATTGGGTAATAATTATTAATGCCGAAGGCGGGAGTCGAACCCGCACAGCCTTGCGACTACCAGACCCTGAACCTGGCGCGTCTGCCAATTCCGCCACTTCGGCATGGAGGATTATATTAACATTTATATTGCTTTTTTTAAAATCCTGTATCCATAAAAGAAAAGGGTGGTTAAAAGACAATGAAGTTAAACATTAATGAAGAAAAGTGTATTGGCTGTGGCAGATGCGAGGAGATTTGCCCGGCAGTGTTTCATGTAGATGAATCCCTTGGGTTATCAAGGGTCATTGATGAGGATGGCTGCGATTATGCTGGTTGCTGCGAGGCTGCAGCAGAGAATTGTCCTGTAGAGGCAATTCAATACGAACCATGACACAAAAGGATTTCCCTGCGGCATGGAAACTCCTGAAACGCCAAACAAGGCAATTCAATATACCCTGGATTGACAGCGACTCCAAGGCAAGAAGGGATCCCTTCAGGGTTCTTGTATCTTGTATCATAAGCCTTAGAACCCAAGATAGGGTTACAGAGACCTCCTCAAGGAGGCTCTTTGAGGTTGCTGGAACTCCCCAGGACATGATCAAACTTACTGCCGACAGAATATCTGAGCTTATATATCCTGCAGGATTCTACAAAACTAAGGCAGAAAGGATCCTTGAAATTTGCCGAGAACTGGTTGATCGGCATAATTCCCTTGTGCCTGACTCCATTGAAGATCTGCTAAAATTTAAAGGGGTTGGCAGAAAGACTGCAAACCTTGTTATTACTGCAGGGTTCAATAAGCCAGGCATATGTGTTGATACTCACGTTCATAGGATTCCAAATAGATGGGGATTGATCGATACGGCAAATCCAAAGGCAACAGAGGAGGTCTTAAGATCCCTTATACCCATAAAAATATGGAAGGATCTCAATAGGTATCTCGTTGCCTTTGGACAAAACCTGTGCAAACCCCTTTCTCCCCTGTGTTCAAGATGTGCAATACTTCAATATTGCGACAAAAAAGGGGTCAAGAGATTCCGGTAGCCTAAAGGCTTAATCTGTGATGAAGCTAAAGAAATAGAGGTATCCAAAGACTACCGCAGGGCGATGTATTTGGGGACAATCAATACTATCTTTCCTTTTGTCACTCATTATTGCTTCCTCATTACAAGTCACTCCAACACAGAGGTTCTCAGGGCTACTCCCACTACGCAAGAAAATCACACTATTTCAGCTAAGATATATTCCACTGAAACCATGTAATGCCTTTCACAGTGCTATGAAAACTGTTACCCAATGTGACTAATCTAAGAGCGCCTGATAGCTTAATTTTTCTTTTAAAATACCCTTTTGATTGAGGGCATATTTATTGCAAAATACAATTTGATATAGGAATCAAGCAATATGATAAGCATAAGGAGGCGCATATATGAGGTGGAGGTTAAAAGACAGCAGGGGCTTTTCGTTAGTGGAGATGATGATAACCATTGCAATCATCGCCATAGTTGCAGGCATTGGCGTGCCAAACCTCATTAAATACAGGGATAATGCAAACCTAAGGGCAGCAGTCAGGGATATGCACGGGGACATAAACGAGTTGCGGACAAAGGCAGTGGCAGAAAACAGACCCTACAGGATGGGCATCAATGTTAGCGCCAACACTTACACACTGGAGAATCCCCCTGGCACAGTATATGCCACTAGGGATATTACAACCTATAAAAGCGGGGTTTCCTTTGTGAGCGCCACTGCTACGGCAATAAATTTTCAGACCAGAGGAACTGTAACTAATGCTGCCATTGTCCTTAAGAACAACAGAAATTCACAGGCAACCATAAATATAAATGTTACAGGGAGGGCTTATGTTACATACAATATGCAATAACAACAAAGGGGTATCGCTCGTTGAAGTGCTTATTGCAATGGCGATTGTTGTAATTGGCGTAATAGGGGTGCTTGGTGTGTTCACTCAGTCCTATAATGCCTCTGTTAAAAGCGATGGCCTCGGCAGGGCTGCTGTGATACTACACAGGACCCTTGAGAGAAATCAATTAAGGATTATGAATCCAAATTGTGCAATACCTACAGGCGGGACTGAAACTGTTTATGCAAGTGGTCAAGCAAGTGCAAAACCAGGTGATATTGCTTATACTGTAACTACATCTGTCCAAACTAAAGGCACTAACGCATGGCTTTTAACAGTTACTGTAAAATGGGCTCAAAACCAGACAGGTATCAAAGAGAGTTTGCTTGTAACAAGACAAGATGCATTTAAGACTGTATCAAGTTGTATATGAGGTGGCAAAAATGAAAAAAAGAAAATTTATAACTAATTTAGATGAAAAAGGCTTTTCTCTCGTTGAGATGCTCATTGCAGTGGCAGTAGGTATAATTATAATGGGTGCAGTAATGCTTACTGCAAGAGCCGGTATGTTTTCATCAATAGGTATTCAAGCAAATGTAGGAGCTCAACAAGATGCACGTCTTGCTATGCAAATAATGGAAATGGAAATTGCAATGGCATCTTATAAGCAGACTAAATACAGCAATAATATCTGGGCAGATTTATCAACCACAGGTGGCCAAAACTGCTCTGTGCTGACATCAGCACCTTCAGATTCTTCAAGAAGAGGAATTGTTGAGGCAGTATCTAATTCAATAACTATTGAAGCAGATCTAAATAATGATGGCATAATTGGTAGCTCGGGACAGCCAAATGAGGTGATCCGTTATGTATTAGTCACAGAGGGGACAAATCAATACATCACTCGTTGTACCTGTTGCACCACAGGCCCAACAGGTGGAGGTGGACAGCCGATTTTAGGAGATGTCTTATCCCAGGGAAGTTCAAGGGCTGTTAAGGTGAAAAATGCAGATTTAGGGATACCACTTTTTAGATATTATTATGCAAATGGTCAGGAATTTACGCCTAATCAATCACTTACAGATTGCAATTCTCAAAAAGCAGGCTCTCCTAATGCCCACATCTGTAATATTAGCAGGATTGATATAAATATTGCCGTTGAGACTACTGATAAAGACCCTCTTACAGGAAAGAATAAGATTGTTGTTATGTCAACAAGTGTGATTCCAAGAAACCATCAACTATAGGCGTATTTATGAGAGGAGGTACAAAAGAGATGAAATATATTCAAAATGAAAAAGGCTTTACGCTCGTCGCAGCTTTAATGACAATGATTGTTCTCGTAGCGTTGTCAACTGTAGTTTTTATAGTAACAACTAAAGATTTGAGGATTGTAACCCGTGGTATTGGTGAAAAAAAGGCTTTCTCCGCTGCTGAGGCTGGTTTACAACATCTTATAGTTTTAGGATCTGGGATGCAAAACTATACTGTAACAGATTATGTGTATGATACTACTACAGACCCAGATTCAGTTTTCAGTATTACTGCACCACCAACAGGCAGTGGATATGATAATTATTGTGCAAGTTCTTCAGGTGATAGTGAAGATGTAGGCACACCACAAGGGATGGGAGACAGCATAGTTCCCAAAATGGTAGTAGGTGAAAATAAGAGATACGGCAGTAAGGTAGAGTTGATAGCAGGAACTTCTTTCCCTGCACCCTGCCAAAGCACCGTGCAACATGCAGGTGGTAGTGCACCATCACCATAGTTTAATAAAATTATTTATGATAAGGAGGAATTCAAAAATGAAAACTATTTGTGCTTTATTGACCTTTATTTTATGTGTTTCCTTCAATGTCTCTTGGGCATTAACTACAGAGTCCAATACCAGCACTCAAACAGAAGTGTCAACAAGTAGTTCTGCAAAGGTTCATACCACCACTGTAATCATCAAAAAGATTGATGGTAATACTATCTATACAAATGCAGGGACTTATAGTATATCAGGTGCTAAGGTGTCTGATTTTACAAAAGATAAAAAGTTTAAATCTGACAGTAGAAAGGCAGCCACCCTCACTTTTATAGAGGGTAGGCTTGTTGATGTGGTGATTAAATAATGATCTTGCTAAATACAATTAAGGAGGCTTTGTAATGAAAACAATATTTAAACAATCAATCTTCATAAAAATAATCTTTCTTTTAATGTGTTATTCTCTCATTAACTTTAACATTACTTATGCAGATGAGACAGCAACCTTTACAACCTCTGTTACCCCTAATGTTTTGATAATCCTTGATAACTCAAATAGCATGGATCAAGACTTCTATGGCAATGCGGTAACTTCATGGAGGTCTCAAAGCAGGTCTGTGCAGGCACGAAAGGCAATTATTGACCTCATTGTTAATCCATATTATGACCAACTTAGAATTGGTTTAATGTCATATAGGGTTGGTTCTGCAAGCAAATATCATCTGCACTATTCAAATTATTTTACATCCTTTAATCCTGCCTCTTATTGCCCTTTAGGTGACAGCGATGACGATAAGGCATGCCTTCAGGCGTGTGAAAATTATTGTAAGACTGGCTCAGGTGAAAGCGCTTGTGATAGCTGTTGTAAGGCAAGAAATTCATCATTTGATGCAGTTACTGCCCTTACCCTTGATGATATGTTTTCAAGTCCAACTAACACATATTATCCAGCAGGCTCAGAACAAAGAAATAGATACTGTAAGCTCGTTTTCCCTCGAACCCAGAGGATACAAAACCCTACAGATACTTCAAATTATATCTATCATAAAACACCAGGCACATTTTATTCGTCAAGTAATTATGGAAATGCCTTCTGTTATGCACAAACCTATTCTGCTGCAGAGGGGACTCCACCGTCCTATACAAGTGATTCATATACCTGTAGGACTACAAAGACAGGCACAAGCGATGGATTTGTTGGATATGGGTCAACATCAAAATACAATGGTTCATTTCAGCCAACTGATGAAGATTTAGCCTTAGGTTTTTTAGGTGAATTTGGGAGAAGAAACTACTGGATGTACTCTGGACAAACTTGGTTTAAAAACTCATCACCTGGTGGTGGTTATCTACACTTATCATGCCAAACTGGAACCACTACACACAGGGACAATTTATTAGCAAAGTTAAATCCCTATGAGAATAATGAAAGTGGTTATATGTCTTGCTCAAGCACAAGTAATGTAGAAAATTGCCCTTACATAGTAAATGCAGGTCTAACTCCAACTGCTGGTACCTTACAAACTGCCATTGATTACTTTAAGGGATCTTCAAGCCCGATTCAGTATTGGTGCCAAAATAATTTTATCATTTATGTCACTGATGGACTTCCAAGTGTAGCAGAAAATGGCACTAAAGGCACAGCAGAAACACTAATGCCAGCTGTGATCAACAAAATCAAGGCATTGAGGACATTACAGAAAAAAGTTGGTGGAAAAGATAAAACTTTTGATATCAAAACTTACATTGTAGGTGTAGGTATGACTGACACGGCAAAGGACTATCTTGACCAAATGGCTATTGAAGGAGGCACATCAGTGGATGGAAAGGCATTTTATGCTGACAACCCTGATCAATTAAGAAACGCAATACAAACAATTGTAGCCGATATCCTTGAAAATACTTACAACTTCTCAAAGACAGCAGTAGCTACAATGAGGACATCGTCTGAAGATCATATATTCATAGCCTATCTTGAACCTAAAAGTGGTAAACCATTTTGGCCTGGCAGATTAAGAAGGTTTACTCTTAATTCTGATGGTTCACTACCAGAAATGCATGACTGGGATGCTTTAAATGTATTGATTACAACTCCTGCATCTTCAAGAAATATCAAAACTTATTTAGGGTCAGGGTTAGTTGATTTTACAACTTCTAACATTACTAAAAACCACTTAGAAGTTGCTACAGATACTGATAGAGATGCCCTTGTTGGTTATATAAGAGGTGAGACATCATACAAGCCAGATGGAATTAAATTAGGTGACATTTTCCACTCAAATCCTGCGTTAGTTGGAACGCCGAATTTATATTTTAATGACCCTGTAGGTTCTCCACAGGCTTTTAAAGATCATGCAAATGCTAAAGTAAGGACAGGTGATGATAAAATCATTCTTGTAGGTGCTAATGATGGACAACTTCATGCCTTCGGTGCAGGCACAGGGATCGAAAAGTGGAGTTTTATACCGCCAAACCTATTGAAAAAAATTAAGTATTTAAAAGATGGTTCACTTCACCACTATTATGTGGATGGTCAAATCACTGCTGCTGATATATGGCTTGGCACTGGGAGTGGTGTTACAAAAACTGCATCTCAGTGGAAAACGATAGCAGTAGTTGGTTTGGGTAAAGGAGTATCAGGGCAAGGTGATTGTGTGACAAACTGTAATAGTTGCTTATCAACAGATTTTTGCTATAAATACAATGTCTGTGCAATGAGTTCAACAACTTGCAAAGATCAAAAAGATAGATGTGTAAGTCCATCCTATTTATGGGCTAAGTCGTCTGATCCTTCACAAACAAGCCATACATATGGAGGAGATTATACAAAATATGCTGGTTTCTATGCCCTTGATATAAATAATACAAGTAGTCCAAATTTTATGTGGATACTGTCTCCAAGTGCATCTGATGCCCCTTATTTTGGAGAGCCATGGGGAAGGATGTCTATCGGTAGAGTAAAAGTAGGAGGTAATGAAGTATGGGTAGGTTTTATCGGAGCAGGATTTAATCCAAAGGGTTCAACAGATACAAGAGGAAAAGGATTTTTCGTAGTGAGATTAAGTGATGGCACTATCATTAAAAGCTTTGTGGGTTCACAATTTACACACAGTATTCCTGGTAGTCCTGCAATAATTGACTACGATAAGGATGGTTTTGTTGATTATGCTTACATTGGTGATTTACAAGGTAATGTATGGAGATTTAATGTAAAAGCAGATAGCACAGGAAATTGGACAGTGACAAAACTTTTTGATGCTACAGGTGGTGGAGAGGGTGCAAGGCCCATATATGGCAAAATTGAAGTAACCACAGACCCTCAAGGTAACTGGTGGGTATATTGGGTAACAGGTGATAAGGCAGATCCTCTTAACTCCCCAACAAATGATAGACTCTATGGGGTTAAAGAGGACTTTACAACTACTTTTACATCAAGTAACTTACAAAATATAACTTCTGCAAGTCAGTCCTGCGACGATTTATCTAAAAAAGGATGGTATTTCAATTTTACAGGTTCAGAGAAATCTATGAGTGATGTTGTTATAACTGGTGGAGTAATTTTTTTCACAACCTTTTTACCTCCATCATCTTGTTCTGACCCATGCAGTATTGGAGGCGAGTCAAAGCTCTATGCAATAAATTACTTAACTTGTAGAGGAGAATGGGCTAATAATGAAAGAAGCATTTCTTTAGGTGGAGGTTTAGCCCCATCTCCTGTTGTTTCAAAAAAGGAGGGGTATATAGATTCATCGGGCAGTCCTGTGCCATCAAGTATAAGAGTTTTCGTAGGCGATCAATCTGTTTCTCCACCAATTAGTATGACTCAAAAACCTGATGGGAAGTTAAAATATTGGAGAGATCTTCGAGTTAACTAGTTTCAAATTTAAAGGCAGGGGTGTCTTACTCCCTGCCTTTTTTTTAAGATTCGAGGTTCAGTCAGCAGCAATCTATTTCTTCTTATCCTCTGACCTTTTAGAGGTTTTCCTACCTCTGAAATATGCCCTCACAGGACTCCATCCAAAGGATGTGGCTGCCCCTACTACCCTGCCTACTGGCATCAATAAACCTAAGGCAAACAACAGG